>JAISTC010000093.1 GCA_031272805.1 Propionibacteriaceae bacterium | reverse complement strand
GCCCAAGGGGGGAGTCGAACCCCCACGTCCTTTCGGGACGGTCGATTTTGAGTCGACTGCGTCTGCCATTCCGCCACTTGGGCCAGTGAGCCGTCGGCCATTCTGCCATCCCGGACCCCGCCCCGTCACGTTGGCCCCGCTGCGCCCGCCCACCCCGTGACCAGGATCACGTCCATGGCCCCGCGCCCCGGTCCGGCCCGGATGAGGGATCGGCCGCCCGCGCACTAAGGTGTCCTTATGCGCAGGGCAAAGATCGTCTGTACGTTGGGACCGGCTACCGAGGGTGAGGAGCGGGTGAGCCAACTCATCGCAGCCGGGATGGACGTCGCCCGGATGAACATGAGCCACGGCGACCACGCCGAGCACTCCGCCCGCTTCGACGAGGTCCGGGCCGCCGCCGCCAAGGCCGGCAAGCCCGTCGCCATCTTCGCCGACCTCCAGGGCCCCAAGATCCGCCTCGGCACGTTCGCCCACGGCTCCGTCCGCCTCGAAGCCGGCCGCCGCTTCACGATCACGACCGACGACGTGCCCGGCGACGTCGAGCGCGCCTCGACCACGTTCAAGGGCCTCCCCGGCGACGTCGGCCCCGGCGAGGCCATCCTGATCGACGACGGCCGGGTCGAGCTCAAGGTCGTGACGGTCGACGGCCCCGACGTCGTCTGCGAGGTCGTGACAGGCGGCCCCGTGTCCGACCACAAGGGCATCAACCTGCCCGGCGTCCCCGTCTCCGTCCCGGCCCTGTCGGCCAAGGACGCCGACGACCTCCGCTGGGCCTTGCAGAAGGGCGTCGACATGGTCGCCCTCTCCTTCGTCCGCTGCGCCGAGGACATCGAACCCGTCCACGCGGTCATGGACGAGGTCGGCCGGCGCGTCCCCGTCATCGCCAAGATCGAGAAGCCCCAGGCCGTGGCCAACCTCGACGCCATCATCGACACGTTCGACGCCTTCATGGTCGCCCGCGGCGACCTCGGCGTGGAGATGCCGTTCGAGGAGGTCCCCCTCGTCCAGAAGCGGATCATCGCGGCCGCCCGGAAGTGGGCCAAGCCCGTCATCGTCGCCACGCAGATGCTCGAGTCGATGATCGGCGCGCCGCGCCCGACCCGCGCCGAGGCCTCCGACGTCGCCAACGCCATCATGGACGGTACCGACGCCGTCATGCTGTCCGGCGAGACGAGCGTCGGCCGCTACCCGGTCGAGGCCGTCCAGGCGATGGACCGCATCCTGCTGGCGATCGAGGACCACGGCTTCTCCGAGATCGACACGATCGACTGGGACCCCCACACGACGTCCGGCGTCGTCTCCTGGGGCGCCGCCCAGGTCGCCCGCCGCCTCGACGTGCCGTTCATCGTGGCCTTCTCCAAGTCCGGCGACACGGCCTGCCGCCTCGCCCGCCTGCGCACGCGCACGCCGCTCCTCTGCTTCACGCCGGCCGAGCAGACCCGCGTCAACCTCAGCCTGGTCTGGGGCCTCCGGTCGTTCATCTCGAAGACCTACGAGTTGGAGCCGATGCTGCTGGAGATGGACGAGACACTGCTGCGCGAGGGCATCGTCACGGCGGGGACGCCCATCGTCGTCGTCTACGGCACCCCGCTGGGCATCACAGGCATGACGAACACGGTCTACGTCCACACAGTCGGCGGCCCCCTCTGACACCGTGACGCCCAAGTGTGACAAAGGGGACGGTTCCTTTTGTCACACTTCGCAGTGCCGACGGTGTGTGACATTGGGGACGGTTCCTTTTGTCACACTTCGCAGTGCCGACGGTGTGACAAAAGGAACCGTCCCCAATGTCACACTGCTACTAGTTCCAGGGCCCGGGCCAGGTCTGGGGGGTCGGGGCTTTCGAAGGCCATCTGCTCGCCGGTTCCGGGGTGGGCGAAGCTCAGGGAGAACGCGTGGAGCCACTGGCGCGTCAGGCCGAGGCGCTCCGCCAGGGTCGGGTCCGCCCCGTACAGCAGGTCGCCGGCGCAGGGGTGGTGGACGGCGGACATGTGGACGCGGATCTGGTGGGTCCGGCCGGTCTCCAGCTCCACCTCCAGCAGCGTCACGCTGGGGAACACCTCGAGCGTCCGGTAGTGGGTCACGCTGGGCCGCCCGTCCGCCCGCACGGCCATCTTCCACTCGTCGGTCCGGGCGTGGCCGATCGGCGCGTCGATGGTCCCGTTGAGCGGGTCGGGGTAGCCCTGGACGAGGGCCCGGTAGAGCTTGCGGACGGTGTGGTCGCGGAATGCCTGCTTGAGGACCGAGTAGGCCCGCTCGGACTTGGCCAGGACCATGAGCCCGGACGTCCCGACGTCGAGCCGCTGGACGACGCCCTGGCGCTCCGGCGCGCCCGACGTGGCGATCTGGAAGCCCGCCGCGGCCAGGTGCTCCGTCACGCTCGGCCCGGTCCAGCCGAGCGACGGGTGCGCCGCCACGAACGGCGGCTTGTCGACCACGACGATGTCGGGGTCGTCGTGGACGACCTTCATCCCGTCGACCAGCCGCGGCGTCACGTGGAGCGTCCGTTCGGGCTTGTCGGTCGCCACTTCGAGGAGCGCCCCGGCCCGGACCCGGAAGGACTTGGCGACCGGCGCCCCGTCGACCAGGAGCCCGCCTTCGGCCGCGACCTGCTCGACGCGGGAGCGCGTCAGCCCGGTCATCCGCGCGGCGGCCGCGTCGGCCCGCTCGCCGTCCAGCCCGTCCGGCACATACGCGATGGTCACGCTTCCACCTCCCCGGTCCCGCTCTCCGCGCTCGCCTCGCCCGTCACGCTGGCCTCGTCCGTCACGCTGGCCGCGCCCGGCGCCGCACTGGCGTCCGGCGTGACGCCGCGCAGTACGAACAGGATCAACAAACCGGCGGCGGTCGTCAAGCAGACGTCCGCCACGTTGAACGTGGCGAAGTGGCGGACGAAGATGAAGTCCACGACGTGGCCGCGGAGGACACCCGGCGCGCGCGCGAACCGGTCGACCAGGTTGCCCGCCACGCCGGCCAGGCCGAGGCCCGTCAGGACCAGCCAACTGCGCCGCGGCGCCGTCCGCCCGACCCACACGAGCACGGCCACGAGGACCACGATGGCCAGCGCGGAGAACACGTACGTGAAGCGCTCCCCCAGGCTGAACGCCGCGCCGGGGTTGCGGCTGAGCCACAGTTGCAGCCAGCCGTCGACGAGCGCCACGGGCCGCGCCGGGTCGAGCCGGGCCAGGGCCAGCGCCTTCGTCGCCTGGTCGACCGCCACGCCGGCCGCCGCGATCCCGGCCACGAGGCCGAGGGCCCGGCCCCGGGACCGGCCTGACGGCCGGACCGGGCTGGGTTGCGGGGAGGGCGGGGAGTCGGCCATGCGCCTCAGCGACGCTCGGACTTCTGCTTGCAGGCCACGCACATCGTGGCCCGCGGGAACGCCTGGAGCCGGCCCTTGCCGATCGGCCCGCCGCAGATCTCGCAGACGCCGTACTGGCCGTCGTCGAACAGCCGGAGCGCCTGGACCGACTGGTCCAGCAGCTCGCGGGCACTGGCGGCCAGGGACACCCCCTGGTCACGTTCGAAGTTGGTCGAGCCGATGTCGGCCGGGTCGCGCCCCGCCACATCCGCGCCCTCGGTCAACAGCTCGCGGAGTTCCGCCTCCGCCTGCGCGACCTTCTTCTGGAGCCGCCCGACCTCGTCTTCGAGTTCGGTGCGGACTTCGTCGAGTTCCTCGTTCGTCCACGGGTCTTCGCCCGGGCCGACCGGAATCGTGGGCAGCGTCGCCGCCGCTTTGCGTGAGCCTGCCATCAGACCTCCTCGCCGGGTCGCGGCCGGACCGCCCTGCTGCCGCGAATCAGGTGGGTGGGACGCCGCCCGGTGGGGTGGCGACCCGGAGTGCTGGACGAAGATACCACATGACCCCAGCGCTTGTGGGGTGAAATTGTGTGTGCCGCGTGGAGGCTTAGCGAAACTTTCAGCGGGCGGACATGTCGCGTAGCAACGCGTCGAGCCGCGGCGTGTGGCCGACCGTCTGGTCGGCGGCCCACTCGCTGGCCGACCGGGCCGCCGGCACCTGCAGGAGTTCGGGCGTCGTGTCGGGCCGGAACTGGTACGTGTCGAGCCGCTCGATCTGGGACTTGAGGTACGCCGTCATGGTCTGGCGGAAGCTGGCCTCGTAGTTCTTGAGCTTCTCGACCTTGGTCAACAGGTCGTCACGTTCGGCCTCGAGCGCGCGGAACAGCTCGGCCCGGCGGGCGGCGGCCTCGGCGTCGATCATGTTGGCGCGCTGCTGGGCCTCCTGGACGAGCCGCTCGGCGTTGACGCGGGCCTCGTTGTCGGTCCGCTCGGCGCGCGACTGGGCCTCGCCGGTGAGTGCCCGGGCGGCCTGGTTGGCCTGCTCCATCCGCTGCTGGGCCTCCTCGGTCGAGCGGCGGGTCAGGTCGTCGGCGGTCAGCTTGGCCTCGGCCTTGACGCGCATGATGTACTCGTCGGCCTCCTGCTTGGCCCGCTGGATCTCCAGGTCGATCTGCTGCGACCGGCGGCCGGCCTCGCGGGCGGCCTCGGACACCAGGTGCTCGGCCTGCTCGGTCGCCAACTGGACCAGCCGGACGACGGCGGCGGACGCCTCCGGCGACGTCGTCACGACGAGCGAGGCCGGGCCGGACGGGCTCGGGGCCTGGTTGTACTGGGCCTGCTGGGCCTGGGCCACGACGCGCTCGAGCTGGTCGCGGAGCTGGCGGTTCTCGGCGCCCAACTGCATGATCTCCTGCTGGGTGCGGGCGTCGTAGCCGCCCGCCTGCTGGGCGGCCTGCTGGGCCTGCGCCAGTTCCTGGCGCAGCCGCTGGAGTTCCTCGATCAGCGCCGGGTCGTTGCCGCCGCCCTGGCCGGGCTGGGCCTGGGTCTGCTGGAGGAGGGCCTGGGAGCGCTGGAGTTCGTTCTGGAGGCGGCCGATCTCCTGGCCGGCCTGGTTGGCCTCGGCGCGGGCCTGGTTGACGTCGGCCTGGAGGCGGAAGACCTCCTGGCGCAGGTCGTTCGACTCGACGGTCAGGCGGCCGACCTCGGCGCGGAGCTGGTCGGTCTCCTCCGGGTTGACGGCGGACGCGCGCCCGCTCACGTCGTCGAGCTGCCTCTGCAAGCCATCGTTCTGCTCCGTCAGCGCCGCGATGGTCGCCTCGACCTTGTCCACGAACAGGTCGACGTCGGTCACCTCGTAGCCGTTGCGGCGCGCGATGTGGAAGCGAGTCTTCCGCACCTCGTCAAGCGTCATGGTCATGCGTGTGGCACCTCACCAGCTCATTGGGGCCGGGCACCCGGAGTGGGCAGGCCAAGCCGAAGTCTTACAGGCACGGTCAATGTACCCCAGCGTCTCCGCCGGACTCAACGCGCAGCGCCGAGCCTCGACGTGAGCTTGACACTGGGCGACGGGCTTCTGACAGGCCCCTAGACGCTTTGCAGGGCCGCGAAGACCGCCCCGATGACGGACCCGGCGACGAAGATGAGGAGGAACAGGACGAGGACGGAGAGGTCGAGGGCGACCTGGCCGAGGCGGACCGGCTTGATGACCTTGCGGATGGCCTTGATGGGCGGGTCGGTCAGCGTGTAGACGACCTCGCTGACGACGAGGAGGAGGCCGCGCGGCGTCCAGTGGGGGTTGAACGCGACGATCCAGCTCAGGATGACGCGCGCGAACAGCACCGCCTCGTAGGCCGAGAGGAGGCTCATCACGATGAGTTGCAGGGTCGCCATAAGTCCTAGAGCCTACCTGTTCGCGGGGCCGCCGCCAGCCCGGCCGCCGGGGTCAGCCCTGGGCGGCCAGCAGGTTGCCCGCGACGAGGCGTTCCTTGTCGCGGTCGGTCACGCGGATCGACGGCGGGGTGAGCAGGAACACGCGGGCCGTGATCTTCTCCAGGGTGCCGTCGAGCGCGAAGCGCAGCCCGGCGGCAAAGTCGATCAGCCGGAAGGCGTCGGCGTTGTCCATGTCGGACAGGTTGATGATGACCGGCACGCCGTCGCGGTAGCTCTCCGCGATCCGCGTCGCGTCGGCCGCGTAGGACTTGGGCTTGACGTGGGCGATCTCGTCGAACGTGGCCTCGCGGCTGCGCGCCTCCTTGCGGGAGCGGTGTTCCACGATCGACGTGACGTTGGTCTGCCGGACCGGTACCGCCTCCGTGTGGACCTCCGTGACCTCGACGTCGCTCGTGAGTTCCTCCTCGGGGGCGAACTCGTCCTCGTCGTCATAACGGCCCGACTGGACGATCCCGGCCCACTCGGCCACCCTCTTGAGCTTGCTCGGCATGGTTTCCTCCTCGGAAGACACTTCGGTAGGAGGCTAACCCGCGTCAAGGGCTGGCCGTGGTTCCCACGCCGGAAGAATCAGGGTTCGGCGCGGTGTTCGGCAGAATCCGGGCTCAGGCCAGCCAGACGATGCCGCCCTGGCGGCCGGAGCGCTCGGCGTCACGCCGGTAGCTGAACAGGTCGGGCGACTCGACCGTGCAGGGGTCGAGCCGGACGACGTGGCAGCCGAGGTCTTGGAGTTGGGCGGCGGCGCCCGCGCCGAGGTCGATGGCCGGGGTGCCCCGGCGGCTGGTCGCCTGGGTGGCGGGCAGTTGCCGCCACGCCGCCTCGGCCATGTCGGCCGGCACCTCGTAGCACAGCCCGCAGACGTGCGGGCCGATCCAGGCCGTGATCTGCTGGGCCCCCCGCTGGCGTAGCGCCGCCACGGCCGCGGGCAGCACGCCCGCCAGGAGCCCGACGCGGCCGGCGTGGGCGGCGGCCACGACGCCCGCCGCCGCGTCGCCCAGCATCACGGGCACGCAGTCGGCCGCCTTGATCAGGAGCCCGAGGCCGGGGGCCTGCGTGACGAGCCCGTCGCCCTCCATGTAGGCCGGGGTCACGCCGATGCCGGTGTGGACGGGCACGATCTTCGTCCCGTGGACCTGGTGGACGCCGACGAGGGCGCGCAGCCCGAGGTCGGACTGGACGAGTTCGAGGTTCTCCCGGACCTGCGCGGGGTCGGCGCCGCCCGCCTGGCCGAGGGTGAAGGAGTCGAAGGGCGGGGCGCTGACGCCGCCGTGGCGGCTCGTGAAGGCGACGCCGACGCCGCCCGTGCGGGCCGGGTCGACGTAGGCGATGTAGCGGGCCTGGGTCGCCCCGCAGGACGGCACGGGGCTCGCGCCCAGGTAGAAGATGTCGGGCGTGCCGCCGATGTCGGGCGGGTCGGGCAGGCGGTCCGGCGCGGCGGGCGAAGCGGGCAAGTCGGGCGTCAACACGGGCCAGAGCTTAGACGCCCGGAGTGACGGGGAGACAAAGAACGTGTGTTCAGCGCATGAAATCCGGCAGGTCCAGGTCGTCGGCCGGGGGCTTCAGCGGCGGGAAGTTGCCGGACTCGACCACGGTCGGGCGGGGCCGGGGCGCCTCGGCCGGGGCGGCGGGGGCGCCGCCGGGGGCCGCCGGCGCCATCGTGGCGACCGGGTCCGTGTAGGCGTGGCGGTACTGCTTGCCCTGGCCGGGGCGGGCGTCGAAGCCGGCCGCGATGACCGTGACGCGGACCTCGTCGCCGAGGGCGTCGTCGATGACCGTGCCCCAGATGATGTTGGCGTCCTCGTGCGCCGCCTGCTCGATGAGCTGGGCGGCCGCCTGGACCTCGAACAGGCCGAGGTCGGAGCCGCCGGCGATCGACAGCAGGACGCCGCGGGCGCCGTCGATGCTGGACTCCAGCAGCGGCGAGGACACGGCCATCTGGGCGGCCATCTTGGCGCGGTTGTCGCCGCGGGCCGAGCCGATGCCCATGAGGGCGGAGCCCGTGTTCTGCATGACGGCCTTGACGTCGGCGAAGTCGACGTTGATGAGGCCGGGGGTCGTGATGAGGTCGGAGATGCCCTGGACGCCCTGCATGAGGACCTGGTCGGCCTGGCGGAAGGCGTCGAGGATGGAGACCTGGTGGTCCGTCATCTCCAAGAGCTTGTCGTTGGGGATGACGATCAGCGTGTCGACCTCGTCGCGCAGGGCCACGATGCCGGACTCGGCCTGGGTCTTGCGGCGGGCGCCCTCGAACGAGAACGGGCGAGTCACGACGCCGATGGTGAGCGCGCCGAGGGAACGGGCGATGCGGGCCACGACGGGCGCGCCGCCGGTACCCGTGCCGCCGCCCTCGCCGGCCGTGACGAAGACCATGTCGGAGCCCTTGAGGACCTCCTCGATCTCGTCGGCGTGGTCCTCGGCCGCCTGGCGGCCCTTCTCCGGGTCGGCGCCGGCCCCCAGCCCCCGCGTCAGGTTGCGGCCGATGTCGAGCTTGACGTCGGCGTCGGACATGAGCAAAGCCTGGGCGTCCGTGTTGACCGCGATGAACTCGACGCCGCGCAGTTCGGCCTCGATCATGCGGTTGACGGCGTTGACGCCGCCACCACCGACACCGACAACCTTGATGACGGCAAGGTAGTTCTGCGATGCGCTTGCCACGTGAACCTCGATTACGTCGTTGGCGGAGCCCGCCGGGGGAGCCCAGGAGCTAGGGACAGGCTACGAGATACCTCCGACCGATGCCATCAGGCCCCGAACGACAGACCGTAACCTCGACCAGAACTAGAGAGTGTCGCGGAGGCCCAGGTGTTGCTGGCGCGGCCATGGTGTCAGGCCCCCTGGCTGTCGCTCGTGCCTCGCTCCGTAGCCACGGTGCCCGACCCCATGGCCTATGGCCTGGCGGCGGGGTACGCCGGGGCGCTGACGTCGTAGTAGCTGGCGCCGGGGACGCTGGTGAGCAGCGCCGTGGCCGCTTCGGCTTTCAGCGCCGAGTCTTCCGCGCTGCCCCACATCAGGGTCGCGCCGCTGGTCAGGGCCAGTTCGATGTGGTCGATCGAGGTCACGCTGATCGCCGCCACCTGCGCGCGGAGGCCCTCGGTCAACGCCATCACGACCGTGGCCGCGTCCGCCCGCAGGCGGTCCGTCGGCGTCGGCATCGTCACGGCCAGAAGGCCGGCCGGCAGTTCGCTCGACGTCTCGAAGGCGTGGCCGGCCGCGTCGACCAGGGCGTAGCCGCCGTCCTGGGCCAGCGCGTAGACGGCGCCGCGCGGCGTCACGGCGATCTCGACCGTGCCGCCGAGGTGGCGCGTCACCGTGGCCGCGTCGACCCAGTCGAGGGTCTCGACCCGGGCCGCGATGGCCGCCGTGTCGAGCCGGACGAGCGGCTGGCCCAGCGGCACGTCCGCCGCCGCCACCACCGCCGCGGCCTGGGCGTCGCTGGGGCTGAACTCGGCGGCGCCCGTGACCTCGACCGCATCGGCCGCGAAGACCGGCGAGAACGCGATCAGCCAGGCGATCAGCCCGGCCGCCACGAGGACCAGCGCGGCGACCCCGGCGAGCCGCAGGCGGCGCTGCCGCCGCTTCTTCTGGCGGAGTTTCAGGACCCGCGTGGCGTCGCGGACGGCGGCCGTGTCGGTCATCGCGCCTCCAGCAGGGCGACGACCTCGGGTCCGAGGTTGGTGATCGAGCCCGCGCCGAGGGTCAGGACGAGGTCGCCGGGCCGGGCCAGGGCGGCCAGGGCCGGCGCCACGGCGTCCAACTCCGGCACGTACGTGACGGTGCCGCCGCAGTCGGCGACGGCGTCGGCCACCAGCTCGCCCGTGACGCCGGGGACCGGCGCCTCGCGCGCCGGGTACACGTCCGTCACGACCGCCACGTCCGCCGCCGCCAGCGCGGCCCCGAACTCGTGGGCGAACTGCTGGGTGCGGGAGAACAGGTGGGGCTGGAATGCGGCGATCAGGCGGCCGGGCGGGGCCAGGACGGAGCGCGCGGCGGCCAGCGTGGCGGCGATCTCGGCGGGATGGTGGGCGTAGTCGTCGAACACGGCCACGCCCGCGGCCACGCCCTTGGGCTCGAAGCGGCGGGACGTGCCGCGGAAGGAGTGCAGGCCCGCGGCCAACGCGGCGGGGGATGCGCCCAGCAGCAGGCCCGCAGCGAACGCCGCGGCGGCGTTCTGGAGGTTGTGGCGGCCGGGGACCTGGAGGGTGAGGTCGACGGTCACCCCGTCATCCTGAAGCGTGGCGCTGGGGGTTAGGCCCTTGAGTTCTATGTTTGTCAGGCGCACGTCGGCGTCGGCGGCCGCGCCGAACGTGACGACGTGTCGGCCGTCGGCCCGGAGGGACTCGGCCAGCGCCCGGGCGCCCGGGTCGTCGGCCGACGCCACGACCCAGCGCACGCCCTCGCCCCGCGTAAAGCGGCCAAAGCCGGCGCGGTAGTGCTCCGGCGTGCCCCAGTTGTCGAGGTGGTCCGCGTCGAGCGTCGTCACGATCGCCAGCTCCGCCGGGTACTGCAGGAAGGAGCCGTCCGACTCGTCCGCCTCGACGGCGAACCACTCCCCCGCCCCCAGCTCGGCCGACGTCCCGCCCGCCAGGGGCGAGCCGATGCAATACGACGGGTCCAGGCCGGCCGCGGCCAACGCCGTGACGACCATGCCCGACGTCGTCGTCTTGCCGTGCGTGCCCGCGACCGCCAGCCCGCGCCGGCCCAGCATCAGCGCGGCCAGCGCCGTCGACCGGTGCCACAGCCGGGCCCCCTGCGCGACGGCCGCCGCGTACTCGGGGTTCGACTCCTTGATCGCCGTCGAGAACACGACCGTGTCCGGGCGGCCCATCCGCGCGGCGTCGTGGCCGACCCAGACGTCCGCCCCGGCCGCCGCTAGGGCCCGCAGCTCGGCCGAGTCGGCCTGGTCCGAGCCGGTCACGGCCACGCCGGACTCCAGGTACAGCCGCGCCACGCCGGACATGCCGGTCCCGCCGATAGCGATGAAGTGGACCCGGCCGAGGGCGCCGACCGGGAGCAGCGGGACGGGCTGGCGCAACGTCACGGGGCGCTCCGGGTAAACACCTGCGTCACCTTGCCCGGCCCCGACTTGGGCGTCCCGAGGAGCTTGGCCGCCTCCGGCTCCTGGCGGGCGCAGCCGAGCAGCAGCCCGAGCCCGAGCAGGGTCGCGATGAGGCTGGAGCCGCCGTACGACACGAACGGCAGCGTCACGCCGAGGACGGGCAGCCAGCGGAAGACGACGGCGATGTTGACGATGGCCTGCAGCACGAACCACGACGTCACGCCGATCGCCACGAGCCGGCCGAAGGACGACGCCGCGCGTGACGCCACGCGGACGCCCGCGAACGTCAGGACGACGAACAGCGCGATGACCATGAGCGTCCCGAAGAGCCCCAGTTCCTCGCCGACGATGGCCATGATGTAGTCCGTGTAGCCGGTCGACATCAGCCCGCCCCACTTCTGGCGGCTGGCGCCCAGCCCGAGGCCCCAGAACCCGCCCGAGGCCAGCCCGTAGAGGCCGTGGTTGGCCTGGAAGTTGAAGTCCAGCGAGTACTGGTCCGGGTTGAGCCACGCCATGATGCGGGCCATCCGGTTGCCCTCCAGCTTGACCAGCGCCAGGATGCCCGCCGCGCCGCCCGCGCCGATGACCGCGAGGAGCCGGACGGGCGCGCCGGCCAGGAACAGCGTGGCCACGAACATGAGCGTCATGACGGCCGCCGAGCCGAGGTCGTGGATGAGGACGAGGCCGATCAGGAGGACGGAGATGATGATGAAGCTGAACCACTGGCGCATGTCCTTCAGCAGCTTCTCCTTCTTCTCCAGGTGCTGCGCGCCCCACAGGACGAGCGCGACCTTGGCGAATTCGGAGGGCTGGAACTGCGTCCAGGACGGGCCGAAGCGGAGCCAGTTCTGGTTGCCGTTGATGTTCTGGGCCAGCGACGTGTAGGTCAGGCCGACGAAGAACAGGGCCAGGATGATGGCGGGCCAGGCCAGGCCGCGCAGGACCTTGTGGGGCAGCCGCGACATGAGGTAGGCGGCGAGGACGCCGACGAGCGCGAAGACCAGGTGACGCTTGCCGTAGTAGTAGGGGTCGCCGGCCGAGACCTGGGAGAACACGCTGGCCGCCGACGCGACCATGAACACGCCGAGGATGACGAGGGCCGCCCCCGCGCCGAGCACGAGGTAGTAGTTGGCCAGCGGGTGGGCGAGGGCCTGTTTCAGGGAGAAGGAACGGCGCTGGGGCCAGGTGGCCGCCGGGGAAGACAGCGCGGACATAACTTAACCGGGCCCCTCTCTGCTGGTACTGGCCGGGCCGGCCGGACTCGCCGGACTCGTCACGTGCGTGGCGGCCCAGGCGCGGGCGCCCTCGGCGAAGGCGTCGCCGCGGGCGGCGTAGCCGGAGAACATGTCGTAGGACGCGCAGCCGGGAGCGAGGAGGACCGTGTCCCCCGGGCGGGCCATCCCCGCCGCGATCGCCACCGCGCGTTGCATGGTCCCAGTGTCGCGGTCGTCGAGGACGGTGAGTGGGACTTCCGGCGCGTGTCGCCGCAACGCGTCCGCCACAACCTCCCTGTCGACGCCGAGCACGACGGCCCCCTTGAGCCGGTCGCGGAACCGCGTCACGAGGTCGTCGAAGGTCGTCCCCTTGGCCTGGCCGCCCGCGATCCAGACGACGGAGTCGAAGGCGGCCAGCGACGCGCCGGCGGCGTGGGGGTTGGTCGCCTTGGAGTCGTCCACGAACGTGATCCCGCCGTGGGCCAGGACCGTCTCGATGCGGTGGTGGCCCGCGTGGAAGTTCTGGAGGCCCTGGGCCACGGCCGGGGCGGGGACGCCGAACGAGCGGGCCAGGGCGGCGGCGGCCAGGGCGTTGGCGACGTTGTGGGGCGCGGCCGGCTGGACGTCGGCCACACGGGCCAGCGGCAGGGCGCTCGTCTGGCGCTGCGGGATGAAGGCCCGGTCGACCAGGAGGTCGTCGACCACGCCCAGCATCGACACGGCCGGGATCTCGAGCGTGAAGCCGATGGCCCGGGCCCCCTCGATGACGTCGGCCTCCTCGACCATGTGCTCGGTCGCCTTGTCCTGGACGTTGTAGACGCAGGAATGGGCCGTCTGCCAGTACACCCGCGCCTTGTCGGCCGAGTAGGCGGCCATCGGGTCGCCGGGGTCGCCGGGGTCGCCCCCGGGAGCGTCGGCGTACCACTCGAGGTGGTCGGGCGCGACGTTGAGGCAGGCGGCCGAGTGGAACCGGGCCTGGTCGAGCCAGTGGAGCTGGAAGCTCGACAGCTCGACGGCCAGGACGTCGTACTGGACCTCGTCCAGCACGGCCTCCATGACGGGCCGGCCGACGTTGCCGACGGCCGCGGCCTGGAGCCCCGCCGCCTGGAGGATCGACTCGAGCATCCCGACGGTCGTCGTCTTGCCGTCCGTGCCCGTGACCGCCAGCCACGGGACCGGCCGGTCGGGCCGCTGCAGCCGCCAGGCCAGCTCGACGTCGCCCCACAGCGGCAGGCCGAGCCCGGCCGCCTGGGCCAGGAGCGGCTGCGTCGGCCGCCAGCCCGGCGACACGATGACCAGGTCCGTCCCTTCCGGGAGCGTGGCGCTGGCGCCGGGGCCGAGCCGGACCGTGGCGCCCAAGGTCTCGAGGATCGCCGCCTTCTCCGCGTGGTCGGCTTCCGGCCCGTCGTCGAGGACCGTGACGGCGGCGCCGAGTTCGACCAGCGCGTCCGCCGCCGAGTAGCCGGACAGGCCGATCCCGGCGACCGTGACGTGAAGCTCCGGCCAGGGCGAGGTCCGGTCGGCGTCGGCCAGCCAGGTAGGAACCCCAGTCTCTGCCCGGCTCATTGCGCCAACACCCACTGCGCGTAGAACAGCCCGACGCCGCCGATGACGGCGATGCCGTTGATGATCCACAACCTGATCACGACCGTGACTTCCTCCCAGCCCAGCATCTCGAAGTGGTGGTGCAACGGCGCCATCTTGAACAGCCGTTTGCCGTGGCTGGCCTTGAACCAGCCGACCTGAAGCACGACGGAGAGGGCCTCGAGGACGAAGAGGAGGCCGATGACGACGCCGACCAGCTCGGTCCGCGTCATGATCGTGAGCGCCGCGAAGCCGCCGCCGATGGCGAGCGAGCCCGTGTCGCCCAGGAAGATCTTGGCGGGCCTAGCGTTCCACCAGAGGAAGCCCGCCAGCGCGCCGGCCACGGCCGCCGCCAGGACGGCCAGGTCGAGGGGGTCGCGGACGATGTAGCAGCCCGGCTCAACGCCGCGCGCGCACTCCTGGTTCCACTGCCAGAAGTTGACCAGGACGTACGCGCCGAACGCCATCGTGGCCGAGCCCGTCAGGAGGCCGTCGAGGCCGTCGGTCAGGTTCGTGCCGTTGGAGTAGGCGGCGATGATGAACAGGATCCAGAGGACCGCCACGACCGTCGGCAGGGTCAGGAGGGCGACGTCACGCTCGAGCGAGATGGCGCGCGACGCCGGGGTGATGCCGGCCGGGTCGGGGAACTGGAGGACGAGGAAGCCGAAGACGATCCCGATCAGGGTTTGCAGGACGAGCTTGCCCTTGGCGTGGAGGCCGAGGGAGCGGGCGGGGCGGATCTTGGCCCAGTCGTCGGCGAAGCCGACACCGCCCAGCGCGACCATGAGGCCGAGCGCGAGGAGGCCGGAGACGGTCAGCGGCTGGCCCCGGTTGTCGAGGCCGGGCAGGCCGATCAGGCCGAGGCCGGAGAGCAGCAGGTGGGAGCCGAGGTAGCCGAGGACGATGGCCAGGAGGACGACCGCGCCGCCCATCGTCGGCGTGCCGCGCTTGACGTGGTGGGTCGTGGGGCCGTCGTCGCGGATGAACTGGCCGTAGGCGTGGCGTTTCAGGAAGAGGATCCACGACCGGGTCCCGAGGAGCGTGACGACCAGCGCGATCAGCCCCGCCGCGAGGATGTTCAGCATGGCCCGTCCTTTGCCCCGAATGGCCCGAGGAGGCTCTCGGCGACGCGCTCCAAGCCGACGCCCCGGGAAGCCTTCACGAGGACGATAGCCGGTGGGGCGGCCGATGCGAGGTGGGACACGGCGTCATCCCGGTTGTTCACCACCGTTGTCGCGATGGCCGGGTTGGCGGCGCGCGCGCCGGCGGCGAGGGCGGGGCCGAACTCGCCGACGGCCACGAGGTCCGTCACGCCCGCCGCGGCCGCCTGGGCGCCCGCGGCCTGGTGGAGGGCTCGGGCCTGGTCGCCCAGCTCGAGCATGTCGCCGAGGACGGCGATGAAGCGGGTCCGGGGGTCGGCGGCGCGGGCGGCGGCGGCCAGGCCGGCGGTCGTCTCCAGGGCGGCGGCCAGCGAGTCGGGGTTGGCGTTGTAGGCGTCGTTGACGACGACCAGGCCGTCGGCGCGGGCGTGGACCTCGAGCCGCCAGTGGGAGCGCAGCGTGGCGGCGCCGAGGGCGGCGGCGATCGCGACCGGGGCCAGGCCGGCGGCCAGGGCGGCCGCGGCGGCGGCCAGCGCGTTGGCGACCTGGTGACGGCCGGGCACGAGCAGGGTCACGCGGTCGGCGGACTCGGTGGCCGGGCCGGCCGGGCCGGGGCCGGCGCTGCGGAGCGTGAAGGAGTGGCGCTGGGCGGGGTCGGCGGCGACGTCCTCGGCCCAGACGGCCAGGTCGCCGGGCCGGGCGTCGGGGCGGCCGGCGGCCGAGAACCAGGCGGTGGGCCCGGCGTGGCGGGCGGCCAGCCCGGCGACGAGCGGGTCGGCCGCGTTGAGGACGGCCCAGCCGGCCGCGGGCAGGGCCTCGATGAGTTCGCCCTTGGCCTGGGCCGTCGCCGCCTTCGAACCGAACTCGCCGGCGTGGGCGTGGCCGATGTTGAGGACGACGCCGATCTCGGGCCGCACGATCCCGGCCAGGTGCGCGATGTGGCCGGGACCGCGTGACCCCATCTCGGAGACGAGGAAGCGCGTCGTGGCGCCGACCTTGAGGGCCGTCAGCGGCACGCCCATTTCGTTGTTGAAGGAGTTCTCCGGCGCGACCGTCTCCCCCGCCGCGGCCAGTACCTGGGCCAGGAGGTCCTTGGTCGTCGTCTTGCCCGACGAGCCGGTCAGCCCGATGACCGTGACGTGGCCCCGCTCCCGGTCGAGTGACCAGCGCGCCACGTCGGCCAGCGCGGCCAGCGGGTCCGGGACCAGCAACTGCGCCAGGCCCCGACTGCCCTCGACCGGGTGCGCCACGAGCGCGGCGGCGGCCCCGCGCTCGGCCGCGGCGGCGACGTACGAGTGGCCGTCCGCGCGCTCGCCGGGCAGCGCCACGAACAGGGCGCCCGGCTCGGCGGCGCGGGAGTCGATGACGACGGCGGGCCCGACCAGCCGGGCCGGGTCGGCGCCCGCTGGAACGGCCGACCCGGCCGCGGCGGCCAGGGCGGACAGTGGCGACGGTTCCATTTAGGTGTGTGTCTCCCCTCGGTGCGACCAGGACTCGGTGATGATAGCCGCGTCGTCGCAGGGCAGGAACTCGCCGGCGATCTCCTGGGTGGTTTCGTGGCCCTTGCCGAGGACGGCGACGACGTCGTCCGGCCCGGCCAGCGCCAGCGCTTGCTGGATGGCGGAGCGGCGGTCGCCGCCGTCGCTGATCTCGACGGGCGTCGGCCAGGCCCGGAAGCGGCGGTCGCGGCGGCCCCCGGAGTCCCGGACCGCCCGCGCCCCGGCCAGCACGGCCTCCCGGATGGCCGCCGGGTTCTCGGAGCGGGGGTTGTCGTCGGTGACGATGACCACGGCCGCCCGCTCGGCCGCCGCCGCGCCCATCGGCCCGCGCTTGCTGACGTCGCGGTCGCCGCCCGCGCCGAGGACGGCGATGAGGCGGCCCGGCGCCCCCTTGGGCAGCTTCAGCGCGTCGAGGGTCGAGGCGATGGCCTGGGGCGTGTGGGCGAAGTCGACGTAGACGCGCGGGGCGGGGCCGGGCAGGTCGATGAGCTGGACGCGGCCAGGCACGCGCACGGCGGCCAGGGCGGCCAGGCCCGGCCGGGGGTCGAGGCCGATGGCGCGGACCAGGCCGACGGCCAGCGCCGCGTCCGTCACGTTGTGGGCGCCGGGCAGCGCCAGGTCGAACTCGTAGGTGGCGTCGGGGGCGGTCACGGCGACGTGGGTGGCGCCGGCGGCGCCCGGCTCTTCCGCGGCGATCCACAGGTCCACGCCGGTCCGCCGCCCCAGCGTCGTCACGGGCACCTTGGCGGCCCGGGCCCGGTCGGCCAGGCGGGCCCCGGCCGGGTCGTCCGTGTGGATGACGGCCGCGGCCGCGCGGCCCTTCTCGAAGAGCCGGGCCTTGGCCTCGAAGTAGGCGTCGAGCGTCTCGTGGAAGTCGAGGTGGTCCGCGCCGAGGTTGGTGAACCCGGCCGCCGCGAAGCGGAGGCCGTCGACGCGCCGCAGCGCCAGCGCGTGGCTCGACACCTCCATGCCGACGGCCTGGCAGCCCGCCGCCACCAGCCGCGCCAGGCCCGCCTGGATTTGGGGCGCCTCGGGCGTCGTGACCGTGGTCGAGCCGATGTCGAGGCGGGCGCCGCGCCAGCGGACGCCCATCGTGCCGATCGTGGCCGTGGGCACTCCCAGGCCCTCCAGGAGCGCGGCCACGCAGAAGACGGTCGTCGTCTTGCCGTTCGTGCCCGTGACGCCGATGACGCGCAGCCGGTCGCCCGGGTGGCCCGCCAGGCGCGCGGCCAGGTCGGCCATCAGCTCCCGCGGGTCCGCCACGGCCAGGACGGGCGCGCCCGCGCCCGCCGCCAGCGCCGCCCCGGCGCTGTCCGTGATGATGCCGACCGCCCCGGCCGCGACCGCCTGCGCGGCGTAGCGGGCGCCGTGGGTCTTGGTCCCGGGCAGGGCGACGAAGACGTCGCCGGGCCGGACGGCCGCCGTCGCCACGGCCAGGCCGGTGACCACCCCGGGGCGCCCCGGCCAGAACTCCCCCAGGGGGATGGACTTGGTCCAGGGGGACTGCTCGGCCGCGGGCGCCGCGGGACTCACCGGGCTCACCCAGCTCACCAGGTCGTCGTGAACTCGGGCGCGGCCGTGGTCGACGGGGCGACGCCGTAGCGCGGCAGGGCCAGTTTCATGATGTCCTCGGCCGTCGGCTGGGCGACCTGGGAACCGTACTGCTGGTTGGTCGGGTCGTCCAGGGCGACGTAGACGAGGATCTGCGGGTTCTCGGCCGGGGCCACGCCGACGAACGAGCCGACGACGCCGCGGTAGCAGGCGCAGTCGGCGTTGTAGCGGTCGGCCGTGCCCGTCTTGCCGATCTCGCGGTAGCCGGCGATGCCCTTGTTGTTCGTGACGATGGCCGCCTCCATCATCGAGACGAGCGTGGCCGACGACTCGGGCGAGATGACCTGGCGCGTGACTTGGGTCGGGACCGGGTAGGGCTGGCCGTCGGACGTCCAGGCCTGCTTGATGAGCTGGGGCGAGTGGTAGACGCCGCCGTTGACGACGGCGGCGATGGCGGCGGCCTCCTGGACGGCCGTGACCGACAGGCCCTGGCCGAACGCGATCTGGTCGCGCGTCTGGTTCGTCATGTCCGCACCCGGCAGGTCGCCCGTCTGCTCGCCCGGCCAGTCGAGGCCGGTCAACTGGCCGAAGCCGAAGCTGGCCAGGTACTGGGAGAGCGTGCCCGCCTCCATTTCGCGCGTCATCAGCGCCATGCCGACGTTCGAGCTCATCGCCAGGATGCCCGTGGCCGTCCACTGGGCGTCGCCGTGGCTCCAGTCGTCGCAGAGCGACTTGCCGCCCGACTGGATACAGCCCGGCACGACCATCTGCTTGTCCGGCGTGACGAGGCCCGTGTCGAGCAGCGCGGCCATCGTCAGGACCTTCTGGACCGAGCCCGGCTCGTACACCTGGGTCAGCGCCCGGTTACCGAGGTTCTCCGGGTCGGCCGCCGCGATGTCGTTCGGGTCGAACGTCGGGTAGGTCGCCATGACGAGGATCTCGCCGGTCGTGACGTCCATGACGATGGCCGTCCCGGACGAGGCGGCGTGATCCTGGACCGCGCCCTTGAGCAGCAACTCGACCTCGTACTGGAGGCCCGCGTCGAGGGTCAGCTCGTAGGAGATGCCGTCCTGGGCCGCCTCGACGACGGTCGAGCCGGTCGGGATGCGGGCGTAGGAGCTGGCCTCGTAGTACTCGCGGCCGTCGACGCCCGAGAGGTTGGCGTCGAGGGCGAGCTCGAGGCCGCCGCCGCCCGACCAGGGGTACTTCTGCTGGGCGTCGAGATCGGCGTCGTAGACCATGAAGCCGAGCACATTGGCCGCCAGCGTCCCCTGCGGGTACAGCCGGACGGGCGCCTGCTCCTCGTCCAGGCCGACGTAGGCCAACTGGGACAGCTCCTGGTTGAGCTGGACGTCGACGTAGTCGCGGATGTTCTTGCCCAGGATCGTGTAGTGGATGGCGTCGCCGTCCGCGTCGGCGGTCGTGGTCAGCTTCGTGTAGTAGTCGTTGTAGTCGCCGCCCAGGTAGTAGGCGAGGAGCCCGGCGATGATGCCCGGCCCGGCCTGGGCCTTGAGGCTCTCCATCCCGCCCATGGTGGCCGCGTCGAGGCCGTTGCTGGCCACGATGATCGGGTCGGCCACGATGTTGACTGCCGGCTCGGAGCTGATCAGGAGCTCGCCGTTGCGGTCCGTGACGGAGCCGCGCGTGGCCGGGATGATCGGGCTGCGCATCGTCTCGTCGAGGGCGAAAGCCGCGTTGGAGCCGGGGTCGAGGCCCTGGAGCTGCAGGGCGCGGGCACCGAGCAGGGACGCGATGACGGCGCAGACGAGCAGGCCGATCGTGAGCCGGCGGCCGGGCGAGCCGAGCGGCGCCTCCCAGCGGCGGGCGGCGGCGGCCCGGCGCTCGGCGCGGGCCTTCTCCTCGGCGGCACGGGCGCGGCGCCGCGCGGCCTCCTTGGTCCGGCTGGTGGCCTCGGCCTGCTGGCGCACGCCCTGGCGGTAACGCGGTGGGACCATCACTCCGCCCCTTCCGCCGCCTCGGCGGCCGCCACGTCGGTGACGGGCTCGTCGACGGGGGCTTCTTCGGCGGCCTCGCCGGCGTCGGTCGCGCCTTCGTCGGCGGGGGCCTCGCCCTCATCGGCGGGGGCCTCGCCCACCGCGGCGGCGTCCGTCGTGACCTCGTCTTCCGCGACGCCCTCGGCCGCGGCATCAGCCTCGGCCGTGGCCGGGTCCGCCACGGCGGGGGCGGCTTCGGCCGTCGTCGCCGTCGCGGTCGTGGTCGTCGTCGCGGGGATTTCCAGGCGCGGGAACTCCGTGCCGGCGGCGGGCTGGCCGACGCCCGTGACGGCGCCCGTGGCCAGGTCGATGAACGTGGCGTAGGGGTTGGCGACCATGCCCAGGTCCTGGGCGGCGCGGGCCAGCTCCTGCGGCGTCGTCCGCAGCGCCAGGCCGGCCTCCAGGTAGGACTGGCGGGCCGACAGGACCTCGGCCTCGGAGCGGAGGTCGTTGAGCTTGAACGCCTGCTCCTGGAGGGTTGTCTGGAGCATGAGGTAGCCGATCATGCCGCCGAGGAGGAGGCCGAAGACGAGCACGGTGAACGGGGCGCCGGAGCGGCGCCGCAGGGCGCCGGGCACGGTCTGGAGGAACGGGCCGGCCTCGCGCTGGGGCGCCGGGGCGGGCCTGAGGTCAGGGGCGAGAACGGTCACGCGGGCTCCTTTGTTCGGGTCACGGCCCGGAGGCGGGCCGGGGCCGATCGGGGGTTGCCGGCCAGTTCGGCCGGGCAGGGCCGCTCGGCGCCGGCCGTGAGGGGCCGGAAGCGGGCGGCGAGGTGGTCGGGGACGGTCGGCAGGCCCGCCGGGGCCTGGTCCGCTGTGGCGGCGGCGAAGGCCCGCTTGACGAGGCGGTCCTCGCCGGAGTGGTAGGCCAGGACGGCGAGGCGGCCGCCGACCGCCAGCCCCGCCAGGGCGGCGGGCAGGACGGCCGCGAGCGTCTCGCGCTCCCGGTTGACGGCCATGCGCAGCGCCTGGAAGACCCGCTTGGCCGGGTGGCCGCCCGAGCTCCGCTGGGCCGCCGGGATGGCCCCGGCGATGACGTCGACCAGGCGGGCGGAGCTCGTGAACGGGGCTTCGGCGCGGGCCGCGGCGATGGCCGCGGCGATGCGGCGGGAGTGGCGCTCGTCGGCGTAGTCGTGGAACAGGTGGGCGAGGTCGGCGGCCGGCCACGTGTTGACGATGTCGGCGGCCGTCAGCCCGTCGTCCCGGCCCATCCGCATGTCGAGGGGGGCGTCCTGGGCGTAGGCGAAGCCGCGGCTGCGGTCGTCGATCTGGAGCGACGACAGGCCGAGGTCGAGGAGGATGGCGTCGACGGCCGTCAGCCCCTGGTCCGCCAGGACCTGGGGGAACTCGTCGAACACGGCGTGGACGAGCGTGACGCGGCCGCCGAAGGGGGCGAGGCGCTCCCCGGCCCGGGCCAACGCCTGCTCGTCGCGGTCCAGCCCCAGCAGCCGGGCCTCCGGGCAGCGCCGGAGGATGGCCTCGGCGTGGCCGCCCAGGCCCAACGTGAGGTCGGCGTAGACGGCCCCGGAGTGGCCGAGGGCGGGGGCGAGCAGGTCGACGACACGCTCCAGCATGACCGGCACGTGGAGTGGCGGCCGGGTCTCTGGGGCAGCGGTCATGGCATCGACTTTCGGGTGGGGAACAGTGGGGAGACCGTGGCGAGAGGTTCCGGCCTGTTGGGCCGGGCAGGTGGCAAGCGCCTGGTGTAGGGGAAGGACACCAGGGGAACACCGGTCCAACAGGCCGAAGCCTTTCGCCGCGGGCATCGCTATGAAGTTGTCGGGACGATCTGGCCGTCGAAGTCCGTGAACTGCTCGACCAGGCGGGTGCGGTAGTCGGCCCAGAGGGCGGGGTCCCAGACCTCGAGGTGGTCGCCCGAGCCGATGACGACGACCTCCTTGCCGAGGCCGGCGTAGTCGCGTTGGGCGGCCGTCAACGTGATCCGCCCCTGTCCGTCCGGCGTGACGTCCTCCGCGCCGGACTGCATGTAGCGCTGGAAGTCGCGCACGGCCCGCAGCGTCGTCGGGGCGTCGTTGTAGGCCTGCATCTTGCGGTCGAAGTCGTCTCGCCGGTACACGCCGAGGCAGCGCTCGATCTCGCAGGTCACCGTCACGAGGTTCGTCAGCTCGTCGCGGTACTTGGCCGGCAGGGCGAGGCGGAACTTGTCGTCGAGCTTGGGTGTGGCAGTCCCCCGAAACATAGGGCTCCACCCCCTTCCGCTGGCCACCGGACTCCGTGTTTCCCCACGATACCCCAGAAACCTGCATTAGAGCCCCATTTTTCCCCACGAACTTCGTGTCGCGCCCCACAGACGGTCACAGGCGGGTGACCCCTCTCGGGTGTCATCCCGGCGGCAGGCGGGATCTTGAGCCCGAGGCTGTCGACCACGAGGCTGTCGACCACAACGCAAAGATCCCGGCTTTCGCCGGGATGACAAGGGAACGGGGATGACAAGGGAACGGGGATAGCGAGGACTGAGCGGGCAGATCCTGCGACTACGGCCGCGGGCGGCCTCCGCGCGGGATGACGTTGCGCCGCGCAGGATGACGTGGCTACGCGGCGCTCAGGCTGTCAGAGGCGGTTGGAGGGGTCTACTCGTCGTCGGGGTCCATGCGCTCTTTCCAGCGCTGTTCCAGCCGGGACATGAAGTCCGACGGGGTCTCGCCCGCGGGGCCGATCTTGATGGCCGGGGCGCCGCCGGCGGGCGTCCGCCAGGCGGAGATGAAGAAGATCGTGGCGGCCAACATCAGGACGAAGCCGACGACCGACAGCCACACGCTGACCGAGAGGCCGAGGACCAACAGCGTGATCCCGACGAGGATGCCGACGACGCCGAGGGTGGCGCGCCGGGGATGGACCCGGCGGACGGGGGCCTCGGCCAGTTTCTGGGCGAGTTTCGGGTCTTCCGCGGCGAGACTGGCCTCGAGCCGCGCCAAGAGCTCTTGCTCGGCTTCAGAGAGCGCCATGTCTCCTCCTTTCCCCAACCCCCACGAGGTACTTTGGATTCATTCTACGTCCTAGCGGCATCGGTTTTCACGCCCCTGGGCGGGAGATTTTGGGAGTCCGCCGGCGCCGCGTCCGGCCGCCACGCGCCGGGCCGGTCCGGGTCCAGCGTGACGAGGATCTTGGTCGGCCGGGTGAGGCAGACGTAGAGCGTCCGCTCGCGGCCGGACGACTCGGCCACGATCTGGTCGGGGTCGAGGACGACGACGGCGTCGTACTCCAAGCCCTTGACCGTGATCGGGTCGGTCACGACGAGGCGGGCCTGGTCGAGGTCCGCCCCGGCGGCCGCGGCCTCGGCGGCCGCCCACCAGCGTTCGGGCACGATCAGGCCGACCGTCCCGTCGACCTCGGCCAGGAGGTCGGCCACGGCCGCCACGGCCGCGGCCGGGAACCCGGCGGCGGGGGCCACGAGCAGGCGGGGGTCGATGCCGGTCCGCCGGACGGCGGTGGGCAGGTCGGCCTGGGGGAACGTCCGGGTGATGACGTCGGCGGCGAGGTCGAAGACCTCGGCCGGGGAGCGGTAGTTGGTCGAGAGGCGGAACTGGCGCTGGGGGGCGGCGCCGATGAGGTCGGCCAGGGAGCGCTCGGTCTCGGCCGGGTCGGGCCAGCTCGACTGGGCCGGGTCGCCGACGATGGTCCAGCTGGCCTGGGGGCCGCGGCGGCGCAGCATCCGCCACTGCATGGGAGTGACGTCCTGCGCCTCGTCCACGAGGATGTGGGCGTAGGTCGAGTGGACGGTCTCGCCCTCGTCGGAGTGGCGCGTCGTCGACAGGCGGTCGGCGATCGTGACGACCTCGGCGAGATCCAGGGCGCCTTCCAGGAACAGGTCGGGCTCCTCGCGCTTGGGCGGCTGGCCGAGGAGCGCGGCCAGCTCGTCCAGGAGGGCCATGTCGGCGACGGAGAAGTCGAGGAAGTCGTAGGACTCGGCCAGGATGTCGGCCTCGCCGTCGGTCAGCTCGCCGCGGGCCAGGGAGCGGACGAGGGCCGGGTCGCCGAGGCGGCGGAGGACGTCGGGCGGCTCGAGCGGCGGCCACCAGGCGGAGAGGAACGCCTCGAAGGCGGGCAGTTCCTGGACGAGGTCGGTGAACTGGTCCTCGTCGGCCACGGCCAGGTCGCGCGGGCTCCGCCGCCACAGCTCGTCGATGACCTGCCGCTCGGCGATGGGCCGGGCCTGGTGGTAGGTCCGGTTGGCCATGACCTGGTGGCGGATGGCGGCCAGCCGGCCGAGCCCGACGGACAGGACCTCGCCCTTGACCGTGACGCGGAGGCCGCCGGCGGGGAGTTCCTCGACGGGCGTCTCGACCAGGCGGCGGAGCAGCGGCGCCATCCGCAGGGAGCCCTTGATGACCGCGGCGGGGGCGCGGTCGAGGCGGGAGGCCGTGAACGGCAGAACGTCGGAGGGGACCTGGCCGAGGCTGCGCAGCGTGACGGAATCCTCGCCCAGGGACGGGAGGACGCGGCCGATGTAGTCCATGAAGACCGGGCTCGGCCCGACGACCAGGACGCCGCCGTTCTCGAAGCGGGCGCGGTTGGAGTAGAGGAGGTAGGCGGCGCGGTGGAGGCCGACGACGGTCTTGCCCGTGCCGGGGCCGCCGGCGATGACGGTGAAGCCCTGCCAGGGCGCGCGGATGGCCTCGTCCTGCTCGGCCTGGATCGTGGCCACGATGTCGCGCATCTTGTGGCCGCGGGCGCGGCTGAGGGCGGCCATGAGGGCGCCCTCCCCCACAACGACGAGTTCGGGCCAGACCTTGTCGGAGTCGATCAGGTCGTCCTCGATGCCGACGACGATGTCGTTGCGGCACTGGAGGACGCGGCGGCGGACGACGTCCATCGGGTCGGCCGGGGTGGCGCGGTAGAAGGGCTCGGCGGCGCGGGCGCGCCAGTCGATGACGAGGGGCTCGTAGTCGCCCGTGCGGACGCCGATGCGGCCGACGTAGCGGATTTCGCGGTCGGCGAAGTCGAGGCGGCCGAAGACGAGGCCCTCGTGTTCGGCGTCGAGGGTGGCCAGGCGTTTGGCGGCCTGGAAGGCGAAGGCGTCACGCTCGAACAGGGCTGTGCCGTCCTCCTCGCGGAGCCAGGACTCGCGGTCGGAGGTGTAGCGGGCGGCCGACTCGCGGGCGATGGACTGGGCGGATTGGGCGGCGTGGGCGAGCTCGGCGTAGACGGCGTCGACGTGGCGCTGCTCGATGGCCCGCTCGTGGTCGAAGGCCGAGTCGGGGGTGGGTTTGGGGGTTGGCTTGCTCACAGATGGGTCCGCTCGTTCATGGGCGAACGACCATCCTAATACTCCTTGTCGCCCGGCGCGACTCGGGTTCCGCGAGATGATCGCCAGTTAAGTACCGGTACCGGTGTATCGTTGTCCCACAGCGCCAATACCACCCCTCTCCCCCACTTTCTGGAGGTTGCCATGCCCCGACGTGACCGCCTGGCCAGCGAATCCGGCCTGTACCACGCGACGATGCGCGGCGTCGGCCAACAGCGGCTGTTCGAGGAGGACGAGGACTACCGCGAGTTCCTGTTCCTGATGGGCGACGTGGGCGACCTGACGGGCGTCCACGTGCTGGCGTATTGCCTCATGACCAACCACGTCCACCTGCTGATCGACCTGGGCCCCGCCGAGATCGCCACGTTCTTCCGGCGCCTCAGCATCCGCTACGCCACATGGTTCAACAAGAAGTACGAGCGGTCCGGCCACCTGTTCCAGGGCCGGTACCGCAGCGACCCCGTCGACGACGAGTTGTACCTGGCGGCGGCCGTCGCCTACATCCACCTCAACCCGGTCAAGGCGGGCCTCGTCGAGAAGCCGGAGGACTACCCCTGGTCGAGCCGCCTGGCGTTCGGCGGCGTGGCGGACGGGATCACGGACCTGGACCGGCTGCGCCACTACATCGCGCCGGAGGCCTGCGTCAGCGCGGAGACGTCGGGGCTCCCAGAGCCGCCGGGGCTGTCCGCCATCCCGGCCCGCGGCCGCCCGCCCCGCTACACGGACTCGCAGGCCTGCGCGTTCCTGAAGGAGGCTTCCGGCTGCGCCACGACCGCCGAGTGGCAGGCCCTGCCGCGGGAGCGGCAGCACGCCACGGTCCTCGACCTGCTCGGCCGCCGCGTCCCCGTGCGCCAGGCCGCCCGGATCACGGGGTTGCCCAAGGGCGTCGTGCAGCGGTGGAGCCAGGAGCGGCGGGCGTGACGTCCAAGTACCCCAAAGTACCGGTACCGCTGTAGCGTTGCCCAAGAAACAACGGTACAGCGGTACCGGTACTGTGGATCGTTGTTATTCCGTGATCATGTCGTGGGGCAGGTGGGCCGTCCGGTTGAGCCAGACGACGCGGACGCCGTCCGCGTGGCCGGGGCGCGGGTCCTCCAGGAGGCTGACCGACGTGTTGTGGACGAGGAACCAGTTGACGACGTCGCCGGTCGGGCGCGGGCTGAGGCCGAGGTAGGCGCCGAGCAGGCACTGGAAGAACCAGCCGTGGCCGGCCATGGCCACGACCGCGTCCGTGCCGCCGAAGCGCTCCCGCAACTCCGCCACGATGCGCTGGGCCCGCCGCCAGCCCTCGAACGTCGTCTCCGGCAGGCCGCGGTACCAGCCGGATTCGTCCGCGCCCGCCGGCAGCACGAGCTGCGGGCAGACGGCCTGCAACTCGCTGCCCGCGTGACCCGGGTCCGGGCTGGCGCCCGCCATCGGCCCGGACGAGTCCTCGTCGAACTCGCCGCGGAAACAGCCGCCGACCTCGTGGAGGTGGAGGTGGCCCTCGACCGGCAGGTTCAGCGTCGCCGCCACGGGCGCGATCGTCCCGACCGCGCGGAGCATGAGGGAGGTCATGAGGACGGTGGGCCGGGGCAGGTCACCCCGCTCGAACGACTGGGCCAGCAGCTTGGCCTGGGCCTGGCCCAGGTCCGTCAGGGGCGGGTCGGGCCAGCGGTTGTGGTTGTTGCCGGACTGGAGGAAGTAGGCGTTGTTGCGGGACTGGCCGTGGCGGATGAAGAGCAACTGCATGATGGGGCAAGTCTACGTTGGCTCTCAGAACCTGAGGCCCGCCCAGATGGCGCGGGTGGCCACGGAGCGGTTCTGCGTGAAGAAGTGGAGGCCGGGGGCGCCGCCGTCGAGCAGCGCCTGGGCCAGCTCGGCGGCGATCTCCGTCCCGACCTCGCGGACGCCCGCCGGGTCGTCGGCCACGGCCTCCAGCCGGGCCAGGACCGCGGCCGGGATCGGCGCCCCGGACAGCTCGGCGAAGCGGGTCGTCTGGCCGATCTGGGTGATCGGCATGAGCCCGGGGATGATCGGGAGGGTCCCGCCGGCCGCCCGGAAGCGCTCCACCAGCTCGAAGTAGCTGTCCGCCCGGAAGAACAACTGCGTCAGCGCGAACTCGGCGCCGGCCGCCTCCTTGTCCAGCAGAACGCGGACGTCGAGGGCCGGGTCCTTGGCCTGGGGGTGCGGGTCGCAGAA
>JAISTC010000063.1 GCA_031272805.1 Propionibacteriaceae bacterium | reverse complement strand
CCCGCGTCACGCCGGGCGCCAGCCGGGCGGTCAACGTCGGCTGGGCCAGACCGGTGGGCGGGAGTTCGGCCGCTTCCGGGCCGACCGCGCGCCACCAATCCGCCTGGGCGAGGAGGGGGCTGTTGTCTGCCGCGGCCACGTTACCTGGGACGGCCACGGTGTCAGGCCCTGTGGCTGTCGCTCGTTCCTCGCTCCGTAGCCACAGTGCCCGACCCCCTGGCCCACGTAGCCACAGTGCCCGACCCCCTGGCCTAACCCGACACCTCGGCCTCGCCTAACCCGACTCCGTGGCTGTTGCGGCCACGTGGGCCAGGGCCAGGTCGTAGCCGCCCAGGCCCAAGCCGGCGATGACGCCTGTGGCCACGGGGCTGATGACCGAGTGGTCGCGGAAGGGCTCGCGGGCGTGGATGTTGGAGATGTGGACCTCGACGAGGACGCCGACCTCGCGGGCGGCGTCGGCCACCGCGTAGGAGTAGTGGGACCAGGCGCCGGGGTTCAACACCACGGGCCAACCCGCGTCGGCGGCCTCGTGGAGCCCGCCGACCAGCTCCGCCTCCGCGTCGGTCTGGCGGACCTCGACGTCGAGCCCGAGGCCCGCACCGGTCTCGACCAGGTGCTCGGCCAGGAGCGCGTGCGTGACGTAGCCGTAGACGGCGGGCTCGCGCCGGCCCAGCCGGCCGAGGTTGACGCCGTTCAAGACCAGGACCTTGGTTGCCATGGGGCCTCCTACTCGCCGTCGCGGCCGGCCGTGGCCGCGTCTTCCTGCCAGATGTCGGGCTCGATGTAGATGGGCCCGACCATGGGTTCGGCCGCCC
The DNA here is from genome assembly GCA_031272805.1 of Propionibacteriaceae bacterium. Classification (GTDB taxonomy): domain Bacteria; phylum Actinomycetota; class Actinomycetes; order Propionibacteriales; family Propionibacteriaceae; genus WQYJ01. The sequence continues at coordinate 1,845 of JAISTC010000063.1, read as the reverse complement.
GGATCCGGGCCTCGGCCGCGTCGATGGCCGCGGCGATCGCGGGCGCGTCCGCCGTCGGCTCGACCGCCACCTTGGCCGCCACGAGGATCGCCTCCGGACCGACGTGGACCGTCTTGAGGTAGACCAGGCCCGTGATGACCGGGCCGCCCGCGATCGCGTGGCTGATCTTGGCGACGACCTCGGGGCGGGCCGACTCGCCGACGAGGAGGGAGTAGATCTCCAGAGCCAGGATGATGGCGACGGCCACGAGCAGCGCGCCGATCAGGCCGGAGCCGATCGCGTCGAAATAACCATTGCCGGTCAGCTTGGTCAGCGACACGCCCAGCAGCGCGAACGTCAGGCCGACCAGCGCCGCCGTGTCCTCCAACAGGATGACGGGGAGCTCGGGCGAGCGCGAACTCCGGATGAACGTGACGAGGGACTCGCCGCCGCTGGCGGACTTCGTCTCGCGCCAGGCCGTCCGGAAGCTCATCGACTCCGCCGCGATCGACCCGACCAGGACGACGATGGCGACCCACCACCAGCGTGACTGCAACAGCTCGTTGGGATGGCCCTCGTGGACCTCGATGAGCTTGTGGTAGGCCTCGTAGAGGGCGAACAGGCCGCCCATCGAGAACAGGATGATGGCGACGAGGAACGCGGCGATGTAGCGCTCGCGGCCGAAGCCGAACGGGTGTTTCTCCGTCGCCTCCTTCTGCGCCCGGCGGCCGCCGACCAGCATGATGATCTGGTTGGCGGAGTCGGCCACGGAGTGGATGGCCTCGGCCAGGAGCGACGCCGCGCCCGTCACGATCCAGGCGACGAACTTCATCACGGCGATGGCGAGGTTCGCGCTCATCGCCGCCACGATCGCCTTGATGCCCCCTTGGTGGCTCACGCGCCCATCATAGGGTCACGCGGTGCGCTGGGCTGGGATGACCGTGACGTCCCAGCTCACCGGTTCGCCGTGTTCGTAGGGCAGGACGCCGTGGAAGGCTTCCACCTGCTCGTCGAAGACCAGGGGCAGGAAGTAGCGGTCGCCGGGCCACAGCGGCAGGTCCAGGCTCAGGAGGCGGTCCAGGTCGTACCACGTCAGCTTGCCCTCGACCGAGTACTTCAACTGGTCGCCCGTCCAGCCCTCGACCAGGAAGATGAAGCCGAACCAGCTCTCGCCGTCCGGGCCGAAGCCGGGCCACGAGACCGTGCCGCGCAGGCGGTAGTCCGTCGCCACGAGGCCGGTCTCCTCCGTGAACTCGCGCCGCATCCCCGCCACGACGTTCTCGCCCGGCTCCAGCTTGCCGCCGACGCCGTTGTACTTGGTCAGCTCCGTGTCGCCGTGTTTGGAGTCCTTGAAGATGAGGAGCACCTTGTTGTTGGCCCGGTCGACGGCGTAGGCCAGCGTGGCCAGCACGGGCGTGTACGGGCTCATACGCTGACCTCCTCCACGGGCAAACCGGAATTGGCGCTGAAGTCAAGGCTTGAGGGGGCGGCGCCGGCCTTGACCAACTGCGCGCCGACAACGGCGATCATAGCGCCGTTGTCCGTGCAGAGGCCCGGTCGGGGGCGGCGCAGCGTGATGCCCGCCTCGGCGCAGCGGGTTTCCAGGAGGCCGCGCAGCCGGGAGTTGGCCGCGACGCCGCCGCCGAGCAGCAGCGCGTTGACCCCGTGGAACTGGCAGGCGTCGACGGCCTTGGCGGTCAGCACGTCGGCCACGGCCTCCTGGAAGCCGGCCGCCACGTCGTCGACCGGCACGTCGAGCCCGTCCCGCCGGCGCCGCTCGACCCAGCGGGCGACGGCGGTCTTCAGGCCGGAGAAGGAGAAGTCGAAGCGGTGGGCCTCGAGGTCGTGGCGGGCGGTCAGGCCGCG
>JAISTC010000036.1 GCA_031272805.1 Propionibacteriaceae bacterium | reverse complement strand
ATCTGCAAGGGCATCAAGAAGTTCGCCACGACCGGCACGGTCCGCCTCGGCGGCATCATCTGCAACTCCCGCAAGGTCGACAACGAGTACGAGCTGATCGACCACTTCGCCAAGGAACTGGGCACGCAGATGATCCACTTCGTGCCCCGGGACAACGACGTGCAGCGCGCCGAGATCCACAAGAAGACGGTCATCGAATGGGACCCGACCTGCCCGCAGGCGAACGAGTACCGCACCCTGGCCCACTCCATCGAGGACAACGACATGTTCGTCATCCCCAAGCCGATGGAGACGGACACGCTCGAAGGGCTCCTGCTGGAACACGGCATGTTGGACGCCTGAGCCCCCGCCCCACCCCCACCCCGAAGGACCACCCCCATGAAGAAGGACACCCTTGTCAGCGTGCCCCCGGCCAAGCCGGCGGGGGCCATCGATCTCGCCGCCGTGGCCAAGATGGACCTGGCCAGCCCCGCCACCGGGGTGCCGCTGCCGCGTGACGCCCCCGACGGCGTCACGCTGGCCGAGGCCCTGGTCGAGACGTATCCGTCGAAGGTGGCGAAGAAGCGGCTGCGCCACCTCGTCGTCAACCACCCGCGGGACGTCCCGGAGGTCGAGGCCAATGTCCGCACGGTCCCCGGCATCATCACGCAGCGGGGCTGTTGCTACGCGGGCTGCAAGGGCGTCGTGCTCGGCCCGATCACGGACATCGTCCACATCGTCCACGGGCCCGTCGGCTGCTCCTTCTACGCCTGGATGACGCGCCGCAACCAGGCCGACGTGCCGGAGGGCGAGGCCAACTACCTGCCCTACGCCTTCACGACGGACATGTCCGAGCACGAGATCATCTTCGGCGGGGAGAAGAAGCTGGCCCAGGCCATCCGGGAGGCCTACGAGCTGTTCCACCCCAAGGCCATCGCGGTCTTCGCCACCTGCCCCGTCGGGCTGATCGGCGACGACGTCCACGCGGTCGCCCAGCAGATGCGCCAGGAACTCGGCATCAACGTGTTCGGCTTCTCCTGCGAGGGCTACAAGGGCGTCAGCCAGTCGGCCGGCCACCACATCGCCAACAACGGGCTCTTCAAGCACGTCGTCGGCACGGAGGACCTGCCCGAGGCCCTGAAGGCGAACCCCATCCGGATCAACCTGCTGGGCGAATACAACATCGGCGGCGACGCCTTCGAGCTGGAGCGGCTGTTCGCCCGCTGCGGCATCGAGTTGGTCTCGACGTTCTCCGGCAACGCCCAGTACTCCGAGATCGCGCGGGCCCAAGACGCCAACCTCAACCTGATCCAGTGCCACCGCTCGATCAACTACATGGCCGAGATGATGGAGAAGCGCTACGGCATCCCCTGGCTCAAGGTCAACTTCATCGGCGCGGAGGCGACGGCCAAGTCGCTCCGCAAGATCGCCCGCTACTTCGGCGACGACACGCTGACCGCCCGCGTCGAGGCGGTCATCGCCGAGGAGATGGCCGAGCTGGAGCCGATCCGGGCCGAGGTCCGCGACCGGGTCAAGGGCCGGCCGGCGATGCTGTACGTCGGCGGCTCCCGGGCCCACCACTACCAGGCCCTGTTCGCCGACATCGACATGCCCGTCGTGTCCGCCGGCTACGAGTTCGCCCACCGCGACGACTACGAGGGCTCGGTGGTGGCGCCGACGATCGTGACCGACGCCGACTCCAAGAACATCGAGGAACTCGCCGTCGAGCCCGACCCCGTCGCCTACCGGCCGCGCAAGACCGCGGCCGAGCTGGCCGAGCTGGAGCAGCAGGGGCTGAAGCTGGGCGAGTACGAGGGCATGATGCCGGAGATGGCGGAGGGCGCCCTCGTCGTCGACGACATCAGTCACGTCGAACTGGAGCGGCTGATCAAGGCGTACCGGCCGGCCGTGGTCTGCTCCGGCATCAAGGACAAGTACGTCATCGAGAAGATGGGCGTCCCCTGCAAGCAGCTCCACAACTACGACTACGGCGGCCCCTACGCCGGTTTCCGCGGTGCGAAGAACTTCTACCGCGAGATCGACCGGATGGTCAACGCCAACGTCTGGCAGCTCATCACGCCCCCGTGGCGCCGGGCCAACTGACCCGGCGCAGCGCGTGACCGCGTGACCCTCTGACCCCCGAAGGAGACCCCATGCTCAACCACACCAGCCTCCCGGTCATGGAGCGCACGGCGCTCCGCATCAACCCGGCCAAGACCTGCCAGCCGATTGGGGCGATGTACGCGGCGCTCGGCATCCACCGCTGCCTGCCGTATTCGCACGGCTCGCAGGGCTGCTGCTCCTACCACCGCTCCCACCTGACGCGCCACTTCAAGGAGCCCGTCATGGCGGCGACCAGCTCGTTCACGGAGGGCGCGTGTGTCTTCGGCGGCCAGCCCAACCTCCTCCAGGGGCTGCGGACGGTCTTCGCCACATACGACCCGGACGTCGTGGCCGTCCACACGACGTGCCTGTCGGAGACCATCGGCGACGACATCCCGCAGATCGTCGGCGAGGCCCGGCGCCAGGACATCATCCCGGAGGGCAAGTTCGTCATCCACGCCAACACCCCGAGCTACGTCGGCTCCCACATCATCGGCTTCTCCAACATGTGCCAGGCGATGGCCAAGTACTTCGTCGAGCCGTCGAACGGGCGGCGCTACCACCCGGACCCGAAGCGGATCAACATCGTGCCCGGCTTCGTCGACCCGTCCGACATGCGCGAGATCCGGCGCCTGGCCGAGGCCACGGGGCTCAAACCCGTCCTGTTCCCCGACACGTCCGGCGTCATGGACGCCCCCCAGACCGGCGAACACGTCTTCTACCCGGAGGGCGGCACGACGATCGAGGAGCTCCAGACGATGTTCCGCGGCGCCGCCACGTTCGCCCTCGGCTTCTGGGCGTCACGCGAGGCGGCGGTCGAGGTGGAGACGCGGGCCGGGGTGCCGCGCGAGGTCCTCGACCTCCCCATCGGGCTGGCCGCGACCGACCGCTACCTCGACACGCTGCGCTTCCGCGGCGGCGTCATCACGCCGGAGCTGGAACACGAGCGGGGCCGCCTGGTCGACCTCATCTGCGACGTCCAGCAGCACTTCTACGGCCGCAAGGTCGCCATCTTCGGCGACCCCGACCACGTCCTGGCCCTGGCCGAGTTCTGCCGCGACATCGGCCTCATCCCCGTCCACCTGCTGACCGGGACGCCGGGCAAGCGCTTCACGAAGGAGGCCACGCGCCTCCTCGGCCCGACCGTGGCGTCCGCCATCAACATCCGCCAGGAGGGCGACCTGTTCCTCCTCCACCAGTGGATCAAGGAGGAGCCGGTCGACCTGCTCCTCGGCAACACCTACGGCAAGTTCATCGCCCGGGCCGAGGACATCCCGTTCGTCCGCGTCGGCTGGCCCATCCTCGACCGGGCGGGCCACTCGCTCCTCCCGACCGTCGGCTACATGGGCGCCATCCGGCTGGTCAGCCGGATGCTGGACGCGCTGCTCGACCGGCGCGACCGTGACGCCCCGGACCACGAGTTCGAGCTGGTGCTCTGATGGCCGAGGTGTTGACGGCGCGGCGGCGCCAGGTGGCCCGGGCGGGCTGCGGCGCCGTCGGGCTCGACTGCGACAAGCCGTCGGTCGCCGGGTCCGTCAGCCAGCGGGCCTGTACCTTCTGCGGCTCCCGCGTCGTCCTCTACCCGATCGCCGACGCCGTCCACCTCGTCCACGGCCCGATCGGCTGCGCCGTCTACACGTGGGACATCCGCGGCGCGCTCTCGTCCGGTCCCGAACTCCACCGGCTCAGCTTCTCGACCGATCTCCGCGAACGCCACGTCGTCTTCGGCGGCGAGCGGGCCCTGGAGGAGTCCCTGACCGAGCTGATCGAGCGCCACTCGCCCGCCGCCGCCTTCGTCTACGCCACGTGCATCGTCGGCGTCATCGGCGACGACGTCGAGGCGGTCTGCCGGACGGTCGCGGCGCGAACCGGCGTGCCCTGCATCCCCGTCCAGTCCGAGGGCTTCCAGGGGTCCAAGCGCCAGGGCTACGACGCCGCCTGCGACGCCCTGATGCGGCTCATCGGGACCGGCGCCACGGACGGGCTGCCGCCCCACAGCGTGAACCTCCTCGGCGACTTCAACCTGGCCGGCGAGATCTGGATCATCGAGGAGTACCTGAAGCGGATGGGCGTCACGGTCGTGGCCAACCTGACGGGCGACGGCCGCGTGGCGGACATCCGGCGGGCCCACGGGGCCGCCCTCAACCTGGTCCAGTGCTCGGGCTCCACGACCCGGCTGGCCCAGATGATGCAGGCCGAGTACGGCACGCCGTACCAGCGGGTCTCCTACTTCGGCCTCGACGACATGGCCGCCGCGCTCTACGGCGTGGCCGAGCACTTCAAGGACCCGGCCATGCTGCAGCGGACCCGCGCCCTCGTGGCCGACGAGATCGGGGCCGTCCTGCCGGTCGTCCAGGCCTGCCGCGAGCAGTTGGA
>JAISTC010000029.1 GCA_031272805.1 Propionibacteriaceae bacterium | reverse complement strand
CTCGGCACGGGCCTCGACGTGGCCCACATCACGGCCGATTACACGGACGGCGTCCTGACGCTGACGATCCCCGTCGCCGAGGAGGCCAAGCCGCGCAAGATCGCCGTCCAGACCGGCGGCGCCGCGCGCAGCATCGCGGCCGACCAGTCCGAGTAGGAGGTCACTCCGACCGCATCCCGGCGCCCCTCGTCCCCTCTGGGACGAGGGGCGTTGGGCATTCGGCCGACTGCGCCCAGCCGGTTGCCGGCGCTGACCGGGCTTCACTGGCCTTCACCGGGACAAGGCATACTTCCGCCCATGCGTGGAACCAGTCGAACCTGTCGAACCAGCCGAACCAGCCGAACCAGCCGAACGCGGCGCCGCGTCGGCCCGGCCGCCTGCTGGGCCGGGGCCGCCCTGCTCGCCCTGGCCGGGTGCGGCCAGGGGGGAGGGGTCACGCCGTCGCCGAGCCCGGCGGCCAGCTCGACTCTGGCTACCCCCAGCCCGTCGTCCAGCCCCAGTCCGAGCCCCTCGCCGTCGCCGGCGCCCAGCGTGACGGAGGTGGCGGTGGGACAGCTGACGGCCGAGGAGAAGGCCGGGCAACTCCTCATGCTGGCCCTGTTCGACCCGACGGCCGCCGCCGACCCGGTGCTGGCCGGCGCCCACGTCGGCAGCGTCCTCCTCCTCGGCACCGGCTGGTCCCTGGAGACCGCCCAGTCCGCCGCCGCGCAGGTCAACGCCCTGCCGCGCCCCGGCGGCCTGGCCCCGTTCATCGCCACGGACCAGGAGGGCGGCCAGGTCCAGCGGCTCCAGGGCGCGGGCTTCTCCGCCATCCCGAGCGCCACGACCCAGGGCACGTGGGCGCCTGAGGACCTGGCCACGGCCGCCGCGGGCTGGGGCGCCGAACTCAAGGCCGCCGGGGTCAACCTCGACCTCGCGCCCGTCGCCGACGTGGTCGACGCGGCGTTCAAGTACGCCAACGCGCCCATCGGCCAACTCGACCGCGAGTTCGCGTCGGACCCGGCCTCGGCCGGCCGGTCGGCCGCCGCGTTCGTCACGGGCATGGCCGAGGCGGGCGTGGCGACCGCCGTCAAGCACTTCCCCGGCCTGGGCCGCGTCACGGGCAATACAGATTTCACATCCGAGGGCATCGTGGACGACGCCACGACTACCGACGACCCCAACTTCGAGGCCTACACGCTGGCGCTGGCGGCCCACCCGGCGATGGTCATGGTGGCTCTGGCCTACTACACGCAGATCGATCCCGACCACCAGGCGGCCTTCTCCCCGGCCGTCATCACGGACCTGTTGCGCGGCCGCCTCGGCTGGACCGGCGTCGTCATCTCGGACTCCCTGTCCGCCCAGGCGGCCACCGTGTTGACGGCGGGGGAGCGGGCCGTCCAGTTCGTCCGCGCCGGGGGCGACATCGCGATTTTCGAGACCGCGGCCGAGGTCCAGGAGGCCTGGTCGGCCCTGACCGCCGAGATGGCCGCCGACCCGGCGTTCGCCGCCCAGGTGGACGCGGCCGTGGCCCGGATCGTGACGGCCAAACAACAAGCCGGATTGCTAGGCTGAACGGGCCGGCCGGGGACCGCCCGGGCCGCGGGCCGTGACGCCGACCCGGCCCCCGCGTGACCCACTACACTGATTCGCGTCCGCATCGCGTCCGCGCGCTCCCGCCGACGCTCCCCCAAGGAAGGGTTATTTCAATGGGCCTCATCAAAGCCGCGACCGGTGCCCTCGGCGGCATCCTGGCCGACTCCTGGCGTGACTATTTCTACTGCGACTCCCTCGACCCGGCGGTGCTCCTGACCAAGGGCCAGAAGCGGGCGGGCTCGCGCAGCTCCAACACGAAGGGCGACGACAACGTCATTTCCAACGGCTCCGTCGTGGTCGTCAATCAGGGCCAGTGCGCCATCATCGTCCAGCAGGGCCTCGTCATCGAGGTGTGCGCCGAGCCGGGCGACTTCACGTGGGACACGTCGGCCGAGCCGTCGATCTTCTACGGCGACTTCGGCGCCAACCTGCGCGCCACGTTCGAGCGTCTGGCCCAGCGGCTGGCGTTCGGCGGCGAGCCGGGCGTCGACCAGCGGGTCTACTACTTCAACACGAAGGAGATCACGGGCAACAAGTTCGGCACGGCCAACCCCATCCCGTTCCGCGTCGTCGACCAGAACATCGGCCTCGACGTCGACATCGCCATCCGCGTCAACGGCGTCTACTCCTACCGCTTGACCGACCCGATCCTGTTCTACACGAACGTGGCGGGCAACGTGGCCGGGGAGTACCGGCGCGACCAGCTCGACGGCCAGCTCAAGGCGGAGCTGCTGGCGGCGCTCCAGCCGGCGCTGGCCCAGATCTCCGAGCTGGGCATCCGCTATTCGGCCTTGCCCGGCCACGGTCCCGAGATCCAGCAGGCCCTCAACGACGTGCTCAACCAGCAGTGGGCCCAGGCCCGCGGGATCACGCTCTCGTCGGTCGCCATCAACTCGGCCACGGCGTCGCCGGAGGACGAGGAGATGATCAAGAAGCTCCAGGCCGGGGCGGTCATGCGCGACCCGTCGATGGCGGCGGCCACGATCGTGTCGGCCCAGGCGGACGCGATGCGCGCCGCGGCGGCCAACGCGGGCGGCGCCATGATCGGCTACGCCGGCCTCGGCATGGCGCAGCAGGCCGGCGGCGTCAACGCGGGCGACCTGTTCGCCCTGGGCGCCCAGAAGGCGGCAGCCGCCGCCCCAGCCGCTGCCGCTGCCGCTCCCGCCGCCCCTGCTCCCGGCGTGACGGCGCCGGCCGCCGCTGCGGCGACCTGGGCGTGCCCGCAGTGCGGGACCCAGAACACGGGCAAGTTCTGCACCAATTGCGGCACCGCCCGGCCGGCGGGCAGCGTGACGTACGTCTGCGACAAGTGCGGCTGGGCGCCGCCGGACCCGGCCAACCCGCCGAAGTTCTGCGCCAACTGCGGCGATCCGTTCGACGCCGCGGACGCCCGCTCGTAGACCCCGCCCATGTCCGCCCTCGACGCCGCGGCCGAACCCGCTTCCGCGCCCCCGCCCCCCGGCCCCGCCGACGCCCCGGCGACCCCGGTCGGCCGGGTGGGGGCGCGGGCCAGCAGCGTCGTCGAGTACAAGTGCCCCAAGTGTGGCGGCGTCGTCACGTTCGACGCGCCCTCGGGGCAGATGAAGTGCGGCTACTGCGGCTCCTTGTTCGACCCGGCGTCGTTCGGCGCCGACGCCGCTGTGGCCGCCCAGCCGGAAGCCCAGCCGACGGTCATCCAGGAGACCGGCTTCACTGAGGCGGAACTGGCGGAACTGCGCCAGTACACGTGCCCGAGTTGCGGCGGCGAAATCCTGACCGACAAGTCCACGGCCGCGACCCACTGCCCCTACTGCGACTCGCCGACCATCCTGCCGAGCCAGTTGACGGGCGCGCGCAAGCCCGACGCCGTCCTGCCGTTCAAGGTGACGAAGGAGCAGGTGACGGAGGCGTTGACCGCCCACGTCAAGACCAAGCGCCTGGCGCCGAAGCTGTTCCGCTCCCAGGCCAAGATCGACTCCGTTACGGGGATCTACGTGCCGTTCTGGCTGTTCGACACCCAGTTGGCGGCCGACATCCAGTTCCGCGCCACGCGCGTGTCGACCTGGACGGACACGCGCAACCAGTACACGAAGACCGACACATTCCGCGTCCGCCGCGCCGGGACCGTCGTCTACGAGCGCGTGCCCGTCGACGCGGCGACCAAGATCGACAACCGCTACACGGAGGCGATCGAGCCGTTCGACTACCGGGCCGCCGTGGCCTACCAGCCGACCTACCTCCTCGGCTACCTCGCCCAGACCTACGACGACACGGCCGACGACTGCCGCCCGCGCGCCCACCAGCGGATGGAGGTCGCGCTGCGCGACTCGTTCGCCGCGTCAGTCCGCGACTACACGACGTTCACGGTCACGGGCGAGCGCATCGGCGTCCGGGCCGAGCAGGTCCACTACGCGCTCCTGCCCGTCTGGCTGCTCAACACGATCTACCGCGACAAGACCTATACCTTCGCCATGAACGGCCAGACCGGCGAGTTCGTCGGCGAGCTGCCGACGAGCTGGGGCCGCTTCTGGGGTTGGTTCGCCGGCCTGTTCGCGGGCATCGGGCTGGTCGCGAGCGTGGTGGCGTACCTGTTTCTGGGCGGTGTGGTGTGAGCGCGCCGCGACCCGGCCCGACGGGCCAGAAGCCACAGAAGGGACAGACCGGTCACGCGGACCGCGACTCCCTGTTCGACCGCTCGGGGACATGGAAGGACAAGGTCACGCGGGCCGGCTGGCTGATCGCGGCGCTCCTGGCCGCGTGGGTCATCATCGGCTTGTTCTGGGCCCTGTTCCCGCTGAAGGCCAACGCGGCCCCACCCTTGGTGGTGGACGAAGCCGACCTGCTGACCGCCTCGGAGGAGGCGAGCTTGGAGGCTCGGGCCGCGGCGCTCCAGTCCCAGTACGACTTCGACGTCGTCATCCACACGATCGACTCCCCGCCGGGCGGCCAGAGCGCGGCCAGCGCCAACGAGCAGTGGTACGAACAGCAGGGCTACAGCAGCTACGGGATGGTCCTCCTCGTCGCCATCCAGTCCCGCGACTACGACGTCTACACGACCTACAGCCAACGCTTGGTGACGAACAACGAGCGCGCCTCGATTGCCTCGTCCGTCGCCCAGTGGCTGTCGGCGGGCGACTACGCGGGCGCCTGCGACCGCTACCTCGACCTGGCCACCAACGCCCTGGCCACATCCAATACCCCGGGCGAGGCGGGCTTCCGGTCCCACCCGGTCCTCATGTCCGGCGCCATCGGCGGCGGCATCGGGCTGATCGCCGCGGGCATCACGGTCGGAGTCTGGAAGCGCGGCCTGAAGACCGCGCGGCCCGAACGTGACGCGTTGGCCTACCAGGCCAAGGGCAGCCTGCACTTCACGGTCAAGGAAGACCAGTTCGTGTCGACGCACACCGCCGTCATCCCCCTCCCGCGCCACGAAGACGGCGGTCGCGGCTTCGGCGGTGGCGGAGGCGGAGGCGGCGGCTTCGGCGGCCACTCCGGCGGCAAGTTCTAAAGCCCAGGGGTCGGGAGGCCAGGGGGTCGCAAGGCCAGGGGGTCGGGCACCCTGGCTACGGAGCGAGGAACGAGAAGGCCAGGGGGTCGGGCACCCTGGCTACGGAGCGAGGAACGAGCGACAGCCAGGGGGCCTGACACCGTGGCCTTCTCGCCCCTGCTGTCACACCGTCACGCCTTCCTTCCGCTTGACAAATCGAATCACGCGCATCGTCACAGGCAACAACACAGCTTCCACGCCCAACTTGTACGCATACCCGACCACGATGTAGTTGGCCAACGTGCCGAACCCGACCACGCCGATATACGAGATGCCGCAGAACAGGATCGTGTCCGCGGCCCCGCCGGCGACGGTCGACCCGAGCAGCCGGCTCCACAGCGACCCCGGCCGCGCCCGGTCGCGCAGCCACACGAGCACGCGCGCGTTGATGAGCTGCCCGACGAGGTACCCGACCAGCGACGCGGCGCAGATGCGCGGCACGAAGCCCAGCACGGCGTGCCACGCGGCCTGGTTCTCCCAGTCTGCCGCGGGCGGCGCGGAGTCCACCGCCCAGAACGACAGCGCCGCCACGGCCGACAGGATGAACCCCGTCACGATCGCCCGTTGCGCCTGCCGGAAGCCGTACACCTCTGCCAGCACGTCGCCGAGGATGTACGTCACGGGGAACAGCAGCGCGCCGCCGTCGAACACGAGCGGGAGTAGATGCAGCCCGAGCGGCGTCCACTCCGGCCCGACCTGGATCAGCTTCGTCGCGGCCACATTGGCCAACAGCAGGCAGCCGCAGAACGTGGCGACAATCACATCCGCATACCGATGTTGTTGAGACACGGCCCGAATGATAGTTGAGAGGCCGAGGTGTCAGGCCGAGGTGTCAGGCTCCCCCGCCTTGGCGAGTTCGCTCGCTACGCTCGCCGGGTTGGTCTGTGGGTCGGCGCACAGGCACGACGCACTCGCCGTCCTCGGCCGCCGAACCGTCACGCTGTGGCCGAGTTGGGCGGCGGCGGCGCTGCGGGCGGCGAGTGCGCCATCCCTGCGCGCCTCAGCCTGCGGGGCGGTCGCCAACCGTGGTTGGGTCGGTTGGGAGGTGCCGTTGGGCGGGGGCAAGCGCCGGTTGGGTGGGCCGGGCGCGGGCTGAGGGTCAGCCTGGTCATGGTCCTCTCCCGGTCCATGGGTGGTGGTAATCCCTCGTGTGTGGCTCTGGAGACAAGGGCCCCGTTGTGGCAGGATCGGAGCATGAGCGAAGAAGCATTCGTCCCGGATTCGTCCGAACAACTGGACCAGCTCCAGCCCGACGCGACGCTGATCGACCGCGGCGTCGGCGACGTGCTGGACGAGGGCTTCATCGCGCCCGACAACTGGTCGGTGCTCCAGACCTACGGCAACACGGCGGCCGAGATGCGCCAGGGCGAGTCGATCGACCGCCAGGTCGCGGCGGAAGTCCCCGAGCCGACGGAGGAGCGCCCGCGCTGGCGCCCCGAGCCGGGCCAGGAATCCCAGGTCGGCGGCCGCCGTGCGGGCCGCCTGGTGGCCGTCAGCGGCACGGGCTACGACCCGTCCCCCGACACCTTGGCCGAGGAAGTCGGCATCGACGGTGGCGGCGCCAGCGCGGAGGAAGCCGCCATGCACATCATCGACTCCGCCACCGAACGCGACGACGACTAGCCCCCACGGGGTCAGGCACAGGGCCATGGGGTCGGGCACCGTGGCTACGGAGCGAGGAACGAGCGACAGCCACGGGGCCTGACACCGTGGCCCGCCCCAAACTCATCCCCCGGTCAGCCCACCTCCGGAGACGCCCCCCTCTAGAATCCCCCCATGGCCCTTGACCTCGACCTGGACCACGGCGCACCGCTGGCGGACCGCGCCGCGCCCCTCACCCGCGGCACGTTGCTGCGCTGCGCGCGCGACGGCGCGCCAGACGTCCTGCTCCTGGCCTGCGAGCCGTACCACGACACGCACGGCTTCCAGATCCTCATCGTGACGGGCGAGCGCGCCGGCACCCGCCTGTGCAACCTACCCCGCTGGCAGTCCGCGGCCGACCCGGCCGACCCCGAGGCCGGCATCAGCGCCCCCTGGCTGGCCGACCACTGGGAGCGCTTCGGCTACCCGGACACGCCCGTCACCGCCGTCACGGTCCTGCCGGCGTCAGCCTGAGCCCCTACTCCTCGGCGACCCCCAGCTCCGCGAACTTGGCCGCCATGGTCGGGTTGCCCTTGGTCAGTTTCTTCAGCGTCACGTCCTGCGCCTTGTCGTTGGCCAACCGCAGTTGCCGGTCGGAGCCCAGCAGCTCGTCGCGGGTCTTCTGCAGGTGGTCGATGGACTTGTCGATCTCGGCGATGGCCCGCTCGAAGTGGCGGTGGGCCAGGTCGTAGTTCTTGCCGAACGCGGTCTTGAAGCGGTCGAGCTGGTCCTCGAAGTGCGTCACGTCGATGTTCTGCGCCCGGACCAGCGCCAGTTCCGTCTTGTACGCCAGCGCCCCCAACGCGGCGTTGCGCAACAGCGTGATCAGCGGGATGAAGAACTGGGGCCGGACGACGTACATCTTGGGATACCGGTGCGACACGTCGACAATTCCCGTGTTGTACAGCTCGGAATCGGGCTCCAACAGGGTCACGAGGACGGCGTACTCGCAGCCCTTCTCGGTCCGGTCCTTGTCGAGTTCCTTGAAGAAATCCTCGTTGCGGTGCTTGGTGGCGGTCGTGTCGGCCTCGTTCTTCATCTCGAACATGATCGACACGATCTCCGTCCCCGCCTCGTCGTAGTCCCGGAAGATGAAATCGCCCTTGCTGCCGGTCCGCGCGTCGTTGTCCTTCTCGAAGTAGGCCCGCGGGAACGCCGTCGCGCGCAGCCGGTTGAACTCGGTCTCGCAGTGGACCTCCAGCGTCTCCCCGACCATCTTGGTCGACAGCCTGGCTTTCATGTCCCGCAGCCGCTCGATCGCGTCGTCGCGGTCCTTCAACTGGGTCTCGTACTTGTCCTTCAGCGCCGTCTCCGCCAACTGCTTCTCCAGCCCGAGCTTCTCCAGCCCGCTCCGCGCCTCGTCCCGCTCCCGCTCGGCCGCCGCCACGGCCTCCGTCACGGCCAACTGCCGCTCCACCCCGGCCGCCGCCAGCTCCGCCTGCAACTGCTGGATGGCGGCGTCCTTGGCCGCCGCCTGCTGCTGCCGCTCCGCCGCGCTCTTGGCCGCCGCCAGCTCGAGGGCCTGGGCCCGCTCCGCCGCCGCCTGCTCCAACTCCAGCGCGAGCGCGTCCCGCTCCTTCTCGACGGCCGCCAGGGCCTCCGCCACGGCCAGCTTCGTCTGCGTCACGCCGGCGTCCAGTTGGGCCTTCAGGCCCTGGATAGCCCGGTCCTTGGCCGCCTCCGCCAGCGCCACGGCCTTCTCCTTGTCGGCCTCCGCCCACTCCAGCCGCTCGTGCAACTGCGCCGCGAACTCCGCGTCCCGCACCTGCTTGGCGATGTCCGCGTACCCGGCCTCGTCGATCGTGAACGCCTTGCGGCAGTGCGGGCAAACAATCTCGTGCATGGCGGTTCCTCCTTAGGTCCTGGGCCTCGGGCCCACCCTAATGTGGGCGACCGACAGTTGCCGTCACGCGGTGCGCCGGGTGCGGTGGTGGGGCAGTGGATGGCGGTCGGGGCCACGGGGTCGGGCCCGGTGGCTGTCGCTCGTGCCTCGCTCCGTAGCCACTGCCCGACCCCGTGGCCACAGTGGCCGGTCTACTCGGTGCCGCCGGCCAGGGCTTCGCGCGCGTGCCAGAGGCGCAGGGCGAAATGCGTGTCGACGGCGTGGGCGCCGACCCGCCAGCCGGGGCCCTGCACCTTGTCGATCCGGCCGAGGCGCTGTTTGACCGTGTTGGGGTGGACGTGGAGGCGGGCGGCCGTCGGCCCCAGTTGCTGGGCGTTCTCGAAGAACTGCCAGGCGGTCTCGGTCAACTGCGAGCCGTGCGCGTCGTCGTACTGGAGCATGGCGCCCAGGAACCGTTGGATGAGGGAGTCCGTCACGGCCGGGTCGGCCCCGCTCAAGAGCAGCCCGGCGACCCCGAGCGCGGTGGCGTCGAACACGCCCTCGCCGAAGCCCAGCGCGGTCGCCGCCCGGGCCGCGGTCAGCGCCTGGTCGTGGGCGGCGGCCAGGTCGGCCGCCGTTGTCGCCCCGGAGACGACGGCGAAGCCGACGACGTCCGTCACGCCGCCCGCTGCCAGCGCGGCCGTCACCTTGCGCCCGAACGCCGCCGGGTCGGCCGTGTTGGCGAGGACGCAGACGTGGGTCTCGTGCGGCGAGATGACGCCCCGCTCGGCCGCCAGGGCCTCGGACAGGACCCGGTAGAGCTTGGGCCGGGCGCTGGCCCGCCCCTCGACGCAATACGCCGCCACGGGGCGTCCGAGGTTGAGCCCGTGCTGGGCCAGCCGCTTGGGCAGGGCCAGCGGCGCCGGCCCGGTCCGCGTCGCCAGGATGTCCTCAATCAGCATCGACCGGGCCCGCCGGTCGGCCTCCAGCGTGACCCGCTGCATGATGAGCGCCGCCATGACGAAGTCCGCGCCCCGCCGCAGCAGCCGGACCGCGTTGTCGGAGCCCGATTCGACGATCAGCGTGGCGATGTGCGTGTCGTCGACCGCCAGGCCCATGACGGCAAAATCGGTGTGGTCGAGCCGGAGCGTGGCCGGCTCGTGCGCCCCGATCGACGCCCGGGCGGCGCCGTCGACGCGCCACTGGTTGGCCGTGTCGCGCGTCAGCCCCGGCAGCTCGGTCCCGGCGAGCAGGTCGCCCCGGGCCGACCAGAGCCCGACCGGCCGGTCGAGCTGCTCGGCCAGGACCGCCACGGCGTCCGCCGGGTCGCTGGCCCGCGCCAGCGTCTCCAGGAGCCGGTCGTCGAGTTCCAGCGCGCCCTGGAGTTCCTGGGCCCGGGCCGCCTGGCTGCGGTCGTCCGCGTCGACCAGCGAGTGCAGTTGCTCCAGCTCGTCCCGGCTGCGCTGCTGCAGGAGGGCGATCGACGCCTGGGCGGCGAGCTGCTCGATGGCGAACCGGCCGCGCGGCGTCAGCGTCGTGGGGGTCCGGCTGGCCACGAGCAGGGCCCCGGCGACGCGGCCCGAGATGCGCAGCGGCACCCCCGTCACGGTCCGTACCCCCTCGGCCGCCACGATCGCGTCGATCCGCGGTACGTGGATCATCTCGGGGTCGCCGACGTACTGGCCGGTGTACGCCAGGGGCTGGCCGGCGGCGATCATGCCGAGCACGCCCGTGCCGAGCGGCATCCGGATCGTCTTGTATGCCTCCGTCCGGACCCCGTCGGTCCAGCGGATGAACGTCTCGCCCGCCGCCAGGTCGTTGAGCGAGATGTACGCCATGTCGGCGGCCAGGAGGTGGCGCGTCCGCTGGACGATGGACTGGGCGACCATCTCCGGGTCACGGTTCTGCGCCAGGTCGGTACAGGAGTCACGGACCGCGCGGAGGACGGCGTGGACCGACGGGGAGGCGAAGACGTTGGCCGCGGGGTCCGCCGCGGTCTGGGCGCGCTGGCGCGCGGCCCTGGGCCGGTCCTCAACCGAGGCCGGGATGGTGGGCTCCACCATGGGTGATCCTGACAGTGTTCGTTGGCGGCGGCGTGGTCCGGGGAGCCGCGGGCCGTGACCGGAGGGTGAATCTGTTGTGTCGTGACGGCGTCCCGTCGCGCCTGGACCGCTCGGGGGGCGCGGACCAGGGCCGATTGCGGCACTGTGGCATCCGGCGGGGGCGTGAGTCAATGTCGATCACGGACACATGCTAGAACATTTTATGTTCGTGGCGGATGGTGAAAGTCGCCGGGCAGTCAACTAGCCTCACTGGATGGTGGCCGGTCTGCAGGCCACCATCGCCAACGACGACGAAGGGCGGCACTGTGGCGACCGTCAGGACCCCGACGACGCGCCTGCCAGCCACGAGTGCCCTTCGGCCCGGAGGGTCGCCCCTCCGCCCGGCCCCGCCCCCGCCCGCCGCCGGCGAGACCATCACGACAAAGGAGTACACCCATGGCACTCATGACCGGTGACGAGT
Source organism: Propionibacteriaceae bacterium (assembly GCA_031272805.1). Classification (GTDB taxonomy): domain Bacteria; phylum Actinomycetota; class Actinomycetes; order Propionibacteriales; family Propionibacteriaceae; genus WQYJ01. Next base: position 47,882 of record JAISTC010000029.1, on the reverse strand, counting down.
ACGTAGAGAGCATCCGCAAGCTCAAGCTCAAGGTCTACATGTTCGGCGAGCTGGTTGACACGCCCGTCGACAACCCGATCCTCCGCCCCTCCCTCAACTCGGTCAAGGCCACCTATGACCTGGCCCAGGACCCCCAGTACCAGGACGTCGCCACGGCGATCTCGCCGTACACGGGCGAGCGCATCAACCGCTTCCTCAACATCCACCAGTCCCCGCAGGACCTCGTCAACAAGGTCCGCATGCAGCGCATCCTCGGCCAGCAGACGGCTTCCTGCTTCCAGCGCTGCGTCGGCATGGACGCCATCAACGCCGTCTTCTCGACGACGTTCGAGACGGACCAGGCGCACGGCACGAACTACCACGAGCGCTTCCTCAAGTACCTCAAGTACTGCCAGGAGAACGACCTCGTGATGGACGGCGCCATGACCGACCCCAAGGGCGACCGCGGACTCTCCCCGAGCAAGCAGGCTGACCCCGACCTGTTCCTCCACGTCGTGGAGCGCCGCCCCGACGGCATCGTCGTGCGCGGCGCCAAGGCCCACCAGACCGGCTGCGTCAACAGCCACGAGGTCATCGTCATGCCGACGCAGACGATGACGGAGGCCGACAAGGACTGGGCCGTCTGCTTCTCGTGCCCGATGGACGTCGAGGGCCTGTACATGATCATGGGCCGCCAGTCCTGCGACACGCGCAAGCTCGAGGGCGGGACCCTCGACGTCGGCAACCCGGACTTCGGCGGCATGGAAGCCCTGATGGTCTGGGACGACGTCTTCATCCCGAACGAGAACGTCTACATGGACGGCGAGTGGGACTTCTCCGGCATGTTGGTCGAGCGCTTCGCCGGCTACCACCGCCAGAGCTACGGCGGCTGCAAGACCGGCGTGGCCGACTGCCTGATCGGCGCGGCGGCGCTGGCGGCCGACTACAACGGCGCCCAGAAGGCCAGCCACGTCAAGGACAAGCTCATCGAGATGGTCCACCTCAACGAGACGCTGTGGGCCTGCGGCCTGGCCTGCTCGTACGAGGGTAAGCCGACCGCGGCCGGCAACTACCTGGTTGACCTGCTGCTGGCCAACATCTGCAAGCAGAACGTGACCCGGTTCCCGTACGAGATCTGCCGCCTGGCGGCCGACATCGCGGGCGGCATGCTCGTGACCGCCCCGTCCGAGAAGGACTTCCGCGATCCCAAGCTCGGCCCGATCGTCGACAAGTACTTCCGCGGCGTCGCCTCGGTGCCGACGGAGAACCGCCTCAAGGTCATGCGCTTCGTCGAGAACATGGTCCACGGCACGGGCTCGGTCGCCTACATGACCGAGTCGATGCACGGCGCCGGCAGCCCGCAGGCGCAGCGCATCATGATCTCGCGCCAGGCCGACCTCAACGCCAAGAAGGCGCTGGTCAAGAAGATCCTGCACATCGCCGACTGAACGCGGTACCCGGTCCCCGGAGGCGGCCCCTGGGCCGCCTCCGGGGACGGCCCGCCCGAACCCGGACAACTCCCAGAGGAAGACCATGGCAGATTTGACGAACCGGATCGAGGCCGTCCTGGCCGAGCGCGTGCGCCCGGTGTTGGCCCTCCACGGCGGCGACATCAGCTTCGCCTCCCTGGAGGACAACGTCGTCCACGTGACGCTGCACGGCGAGTGCGTCGGCTGCCCGGCCGCCGACATGTCCATGCACCTCATCGTCAAGGAGGAACTGCTGGGCGCCCTGCCCGAGCTGAGCGACGTCGTCCTCGACGGCGGTGTCTCCGACGAGCTGATCGCCCAGGCCAAGCTCCTCATGGGCCACCACAAGTTCAGCGCGCCGCCGCCCCGGCTCCTCCCCCTGGCGGTGGCCAACCCCGCGCCGGCACCCTGCCGGCAAGGCGGGGCCGCCTAAGCCCCTGTCCACCCGCGCGACTTCCCCCACGGGCCACTACCGGCGTGACCCGCGGCCCCGACCATTCCGAGAAACCGAACAACCCCGTCCTGCAACAGACCCGAAGGAAGGAGCCCCGCCATGGATTGGCGCGAGCACTACAAGTCCCATCTCACCTCGGCCGCGGAGGCCGTCAACCTCATCAAGTCGGGCGACCGCGTCTGCGTCCACCACGCCTGCGCCGAGCCGACCGCGCTGATCGACGCGATGGTCGCCAACGCGGCGGCCTACCGCCACGTCGAGATCGTCCACATGGTCCCGATGGGCACCTCGCCCTACTGCGCCCCCGGCATGGAGGAGCACTTCATCCACAACTGCGTGTTCGCGGGCGGCTCCACCCGCAAGGCGCTGGCCGAGGGCCGGGCGGACTACACGCCGATCTTCTTCCACCAGTTCCCCGACCTGCTCCGCACGGAGCTGGTCCCCGACGTGGCCCTCGTCCACGTCTGCCCGCCGGACGAGCACGGCTACTGCTCGATGGGCGTGTCGATCGACTACTCGAAGGCCGGCGCCGAGTCGGCCAAGACGGTCATCGCGCAGGTCAACCCGAACATGCCGCGGACGCTGGGCGACACGTTCATCCACGTCTCCAAGTTCGCCGCCATCGTCGAGGTCGACAGCCCGATCATCGAGCTGCCCGCCCCCAAGCTCTCGGACGTCGAGATGAACATCGGCGAGCACTGCGCCAGCCTCATCAACGACGGCGACACGCTCCAGCTCGGCATCGGCGCCATCCCGGACGCGGTCCTCCGCTTCCTGACCGAGAAGAAGGACCTGGGCATCCACTCCGAGATGTTCTCCGACGGCGTCGTCGAGCTGATCGAGGCGGGCGTCGTCAACAACTCGAAGAAGACGTACCACCCCGGCCTCTGCGTCGTGAACTTCCTCATGGGCACGCGCAAGCTGTACGACTACGTCCACAACAACCCGGCCGTCTACATGGCGGGCGTCGACTACGTCAACCACCCGCTGGTCATCGCCAAGAACGACAACCTCGTGTCGATCAACTCCTGCGTCCAGGTGGACCTCCAGGGCCAGATCGTGTCGAGCTCCGCCGGCCTCAAGCAGATTTCCGGCATCGGCGGCCAGGCCGACTTCGTCCGCGGCGCGGCCTACTCCAAGGGCGGCCGCTCGATCATGGCCTTCCCGTCCATCGCCAAGGGCGGCATCTCCAAGATCGTGCCGTTCATCGACGAGGGCTCCAGCGTGTCGACCCTCCGGGAAGACGCCGACTACATCGTGACGGAGTACGGCATCGCCGCCATGCACGGCGCCTCCCTCCGCCAGCGCGCCCAACGGCTCATCGCCATCGCCCACCCGGACGTCCGGGCGCAACTCCAGGAAGAGTACGAGCGCCGCTTCGCCACGCTCGACGCGATTGATAGGAACTAAGGAACATGGCAGTCAACCTCGTTATCGACGCCTACGTCGCCACGGTCACGATCGACCGGCCCGAGGCGCTCAACGCCCTGAACAGCGGGGTCCTGAAGGAACTCGACGACGCGCTGGACCAAATCCAGGCGTCCGACGCCCGGGTCCTGGTACTGACCGGCGCGGGCCGCAGCTTCGTGGCCGGCGCCGACATCGGCGAGATGGTCTCGATGACCCCGGCCGAGGCCGAGGAGTTCTCCAAACTCGGCAACGCGGTCTTCCGCAAGCTGGAGCAACTCCCGATCCCGTCGATCGCGGCCGTCAACGGCTTCGCGCTCGGCGGCGGCTGCGAGCTGGCCCTGTCCTGCGACATCCGACTGGCCTCCGAGAAGGCCGTCTTCGGTCAGCCCGAGGTCGGCATCGGCGTGACGCCGGGCTTCGGCGGCACCCAGCGCCTGGCCCGCCTCTGCGGCGTGGCCGTGGCCAGCGAACTGATCTTCTCGACCGGCCGGATCAAGGCCGACCGGGCCCTCGCCGTGGGCCTCGTCAACGCCGTCTACCCGGTGGAGGAGCTGATGGGGGAGGCCGCCAAGTTGGCCGCCCAGATCGCCGCCCAGGCGCCGCTGGCCGTGCGGGCCTGCAAGGTCGGCATCCGCGACGGGCTGGCGGGCGGCCTCGACGAGGGCCTCGCCCTCGAGGCCAAGGTCTTCGCGTCGTGCTTCGGCACGGCCGACCAGAAAGAGGGCATGGGCGCCTTCCTCGAGAAGCGCCCCGCCAACCCCTTCCAGGGCGCGTGACCGGAGAGCCGGCGTCGGCTCGACGATCACACCCCTGCGTCTCCCGGGCCCAGCCTGGCCCGGGGACGCCGGGGCCAACTCCCTACGAGTGAGGCCAACAACCCGGCGGGTGGTTTACCACCCGCCGGTGGCCTGCCCAGGCCGGGGGCCGAACCGGCCAGATGCGACAACTGAATATCCGGCGCCCCCGCGGTGAGGGCGCGGCCTCACAATCCACAAAGAAAGAAGGTGAGCCTCCCATGGCCATGAAGCGCCAAGAAGGGGGCGAACAACCGTTTATCCCGGCGGGTCCCTTCAAGATCCGTCTGCCGTTTGTTCACTACAAGTTCGAGTGGCCCGACTACGTCCAAGGCCTGCTCCTCTGTACGGTGTGCCTCTCCGCGATCCCCCTGTTAACGGAGAACCTGGGCATGGCCATGGAAACCGCGCTCGCGGTGGTCGTGCTCAACGGCATCCTCTACTGCACCCACGTCCTCCTGGGCGACCCCGTGGTGCCTGGCTGGGTGACCCCGGCCATCCCGCTGTTGGTCCTCTACGTCAGCGACTTCTCGTTGGACAACCACGAGAGGATCCAGGCCCTCATGGCGTTCGAGATGACGCTCGGCGTGCTGGCCATCGTCCTCGGCATCACAGGGCTTGGCAAGAAGATGGTCGCGCTGATTCCGCCGGCCATGAAGTGCGGCCTGATCATGGGCGCCGGCATCGCCGCCGTCTCCCAGATCTTCACGAAGGGCGCCCGGTTCGACACGTACCCGTGGACGATCTCCATCTGCATCGGCCTGGCGTTCTTCCTGCTGTTCTCGAACCGCTTCAAGTACATCGCCCAGCGGTCCAAGATCGCCTCGACCATCTCCAACCTGGGCCTCATGCCCGTGTTGCTGCTGGCCGTCGTGATCGGTCCGCTCCTCGACCGGGCGACCATCTCGTGGCCGACGTTCGAGGCGAAGATCTTCTCGACGCCGGACTTCGCCGACCTCTGGCAGAACTTCACGGTCCTGGGCGACGTCCCCTTCCCGCCGCTGTCGATGTTCATCAAGGGCCTGCCCATGGTGTTCTCGGCGTACGTCGTCCTGTTCGGCGAAATGGTCCAGGCGGACGCCCTCCTGAAGGACGCCCACAAGGTCCGCCCCGACGAGACGATCGACTACAACCCGAACCGGTCCCACCTGGTCTTCGGCATCCGCAACCTGACCATGTCCATCATCGGCCCGGACATCACGATGTGCGGCCCGCTGTGGGCGGCCATGCAGGTCGTGGTCTGCGACCGCTACAAGAGGGGCCGCAAGGAGATGGACTCCATCCACGGCGGCACGGGCTCGTTCCGGTTCGGCACGTTGACGGGGTACTTCCTGGCGCCCATCGTGGCGCTGGTCACGCCGATCCTCGGCGTCGGCCTGGCGCTGACCTACTTGATCCAGGGCTACGTGGCCGTCCGCGTCGGCATCTCCAACGCGCGGACGTTCACTGACCTCGGCATCGCGGGCGTCATGGGCGCCGTCCTGGCCACGCGCGGCGCGGCCTGGGGCCTCGCCGTCGGCATCCTGCTGTGCCTGCTGATCCAGTTGTTCAACCGCAAGGAATACGACGACTACCTGGCCGACGTGTTCTCGGGCGCCCGGCGCGAAGACGTGCCGGCGGCCGAGGCCGCGGCCGTGGCCGAGTCGGCGCCGGCGGCCGTCGAGGCGGCCTCCGACGGCGGTGGCGGCAACCCAGCGCCCGGAGACCAGAAGTAGGCTCCGGCCACACCGCTCCGGTGGGGGGACGGGCGACCGTCCCCCCACCGCGGGGGAAGAAGGGAACACGATGATCAAGCTCCGGGCCGACGCCCTGAAATACCTGGCCCGGGAGGCCAACGCCGGGGTCCTCCTCGACATGCTGCGCGACCGCGTCGCCACGAGCTGTTGCGGCCTCGGGCGGACACGTCCGTTTTTCACGACCTACGTCCGCGCGGTCCGCCCGGGAGAGTCTTTCGGAGTGGACTACGAGTGCGTTAGGGTAGGCGAAGTTCCCGTGTTTCTGAGCCCGCGGGCCCAACAGGCCTTGGCCCAGGAAGGCGGGGATTGGGTGATTGGCACGCAACTGCGGCTGTCCGGTCGTGACCTGGCGTTGGTCCAGGGGCCCGAGGTCGTGTTCGGCCTCGACGAGGACCCCGCCGCCGAGCCAGTTCGCCCGCCATCCGACCGAGTGGCAGAGGAGGTGGCCGCAGCCAGATAGACCAGCGACCCCACCCCTCCAGGAACACGACCACACTCAAGGAAGAGAAATGGCGACCAACCCCAAGACCAAGACATCCACCTCGACCTCCTCCAAGACCAAGGCCGCGGCGGCCTCCCCGACCTCCCCCGACCAGCCCACCGGCTGGGCCGGCCTGAAACACGACAAGGCCGCGCTGGCGTGCCTCCTCTCGTTCATCCTCATGTTCGCGGGCTGCTGGCTCGGCTATGGCGCCGAGCGCGACTTCGGCGGCATCCGCGTCGAGCACACGGAGTTCATGAGCGAGGGCGGCGCCATGCTCAACGGCGTCCTCTACATCCCCGAGGGCGTGACCGAGCACAACCCGGCCCCCGGCGTCGTCCTCGCCGCCGGCTACTCCGCCTCCTACGACGGCGTCGAGGGCCACGCCATCGAGCTGGCCCGCCGCGGCATCGTCTGCCTGTCGATCGACACGTACGGTCACGGCGAGTCGGAGAACGCGGACATCGTCCCGTCCGCGATGCAGCAGTCCGACTGGCCCGAGTACAACGACGTCGGCATGTACTCGGCCCTCCAGTACCTCGGCCACATGCCTTACGTCGACTCCACCCGCGTCGGCATCACGGGCCACTCGCTCGGCGGCCTCGGTTCCCGCAACGCCGCGATCAAGGCCTACACGAACCACCAGACCGACCCCAGCGTCGTCGTGCCGTGGTCGATCTTCGTCATGTCGAACGCCTGGGGCAACGTCAAGGACGCCCAGGGCAACGCCTACGACCCGGTCAACCAGCTCGGCGTCAACTACGGCGACGACACGGGCCAGTTCGACGAGTTCGCCCCGCTCCTGTGGGGCGTCGACGGCCACGACCTGGAGACCGCGCCCGCCTTCGCCAACGGCATGGGCTTCGAGGGCGGCCAGGTCGACACGTTCTACGCCTACCAGGACCCGACCCCGCTGACGGACAAGGCCGCCGAGGTGGCCGCCGCCGCCAAGGGCCAGCTCCGCGTCGTCTTCAACCTGCCGATCGCCCACTCCCAGATGACGTTCAACAACGACTCGGTCGCCCGCGCGCTCGAGTGGTTCGACCTGACGCTGATGGACGGCGAGATGACGATCGCGTACGACTCCCAGATCTGGCGCTGGAAGAACGTCGGCACGGGCATCGCGCTCGTCGCGTTCCTCGTGTTCGTCGCCACGCTCGGCCTCGTCCTGCTGCGCCGCGTCCGCTTCTTCCAGGCCGTCAAGACCAAGGAGCCGGACTCCCTGTCGACCTTCGACACGACCAAGAACAAGGTCATCTACATCGTGGTCTACCTCATCGCGATGATCGCCCCGGCGACCATCTACACGTGGACCAGCGGCTTCCGACTGCACAGCCCGTACGTGTCGTCGGTCATGAACGTCATGCTGCCCGTGTCCGACTACTTCAACCTGCCGACCGCCAACGGCCTCGTCATCCTGAACGGGATCCTGCTGGCGTTCTACCTGTTGATGTTCGCCGCCATCTGGTTCTTCGTGGCCAAGCCGGCGGGTGCCTCGCTCAAGGCGACGGGCCTCGTGACGACCAAGGAAGTGGCGGGCAAGGGCATCCTGCTCGGCCTGACCGTCTTCCTCGGCGCCGTCCTGGCCCTCAGCTTCATGACCTACTTCTTCCACGTCGACCTGGGCTTCTGGAAGTTCGTCTTCCGCGAGATGCCGGCCGAGAAGTGGCTGGAGTTCCTGAAGTACCTGCCGTTCTTCTTCCTCTACTTCTTCTTCAACGCCGTCATCCTCAACTCGCTGACGCGCCTGAACAAGGTGAAGGAATGGGTCAACGTCGTCCTCATGATCCTGGCCAACACCCTCGGCCTGGCCGCGCTCCAGGCGTACGACTACATCCCGTACTACCTGGGCCACGGCCGCGGCATCCCGAACGCCGTCGGCTCCTGGTCGCCGGTCATGAACATGGCCTACCCGAACCCGCTGTCCGGCATCATGCTCTGGGGGCTCCTGTTCATCCTGCCGGTCTGCGCGATCATCGCCCGCGTCTACTACAAGAAGACGGGCAACGCCTGGACGGCCGGCGTGGTCAACGGCCTGTTGGTCACGTTCTTCGTCGTCTGCACGGCGTGCGTCCAGCTCCCGTGGCAGGTGACGATGTGACGCCACGCGGTCACCTGGCGGTTGGCCGGCGGAGGACCCCTCCGCCGGCCAGCGGCCGCCCGGCCGGCCACCCATCCCCAAACCCATTCGCAACCCAACTCGCAACCCAAAAGGAAGGGGCATCATGACCGATGTCTATGTAGTCTCCGGCTGCCGCACGGCGGTCGGGAGTTTTGGCGGGAGCCTCAAGGACGTTTCCGCCGTCAAGCTGGGGTCCATCGTGATCGCCGAGGCGCTGAAGCGGGCGGGCGTCGCCCCCGACCAGGTCTGCGAGGTCAACTTCGGCTGCGTGCTGACGACCGCGCTGGGGCAGAACGTGGCCCGCCAGGCCTCGCTCGGCGCCGGCCTGCCCGTCACGGTGCCCGCGATGACCGTCGGCATGGTCTGCGGCTCCGGCATGCGCGCCATCGTCGAGGGCGTCCGGGCCATCCTGGCCGGCGACGCCAAGGTCGTCGTGGCCGGCGGCACGGAGAACATGTCCGCCTCGCCGTACGTCGCCCCGGCCGCCCGCTGGGGGGCCCGCATGAACGACACGTCCCTGGTCGACGTCATGATCAAGGACGGCCTGTGGGACGCCTTCAACGGCTACCACATGGGCATCACGGCGGAGAACGTGGCCGACCAGTTCGGCATCACCCGCGAGATGATGGACGAGCTGGCCCTGGCGTCCCAGACCCGGGCCCTCGCGGCGGTCGCCTCCGGCCGCTTCGCCGACGAGATCGTGCCGGTCGACGTCAAGGTCAAGAAGGAAACCGTCTCCTTCGCCACCGACGAGTTCCCCCGCGCCACGACCGCCGAAGCCCTGGCCAAGCTGCGCCCGGCGTTCAAGCCGGACGGCGGCCGCGTGACCGCGGGCAACGCCTCGGGCATCAACGACGGCGCCGCCGCGTTGGTCCTCGCCTCCGGCGAGGCCGTGGCCGAACTCGGCCTCAAGCCGATGGCCAAGATCCTCGGCTGGGGCCAGGCAGGCGTCGACCCGACGATCATGGGCATCGGCCCGATCGGCGCGTCCCAGGCCGCCCTGGCCAAGGCCGGCCTGACCGTCGCCGACATGGACCTGGTCGAGGCCAACGAGGCCTTCGCCGCCCAGGCGTGCGCCGTGGCCCAGGGCCTCGGCCTCGACATGGCCAAGACCAACGTCAACGGCGGCGCCATCGCCCTCGGCCACCCGATCGGCGCGTCCGGCGCCCGCATCACCGTGACCCTGCTGCACGAACTGCTCAAGCGGCCCGAGGCCAAGCGCGGCCTCGCCACGCTCTGCATCGGCGGGGGCATGGGCATCGCGACCGTGTACGAAAAGTGCTAGTCCAAGACGCTTGGAAGAAAGCCCCTGCGGGCACTAGCCTGCCACTTGTGTGGCGGGCCACGGTGGCCGCCCCGAACAACCCTTGTGAACCGTCAACCTGCAACCGCAACACACCAATCAGGAGGAACTGATGCCCTATACGCTGACCGACGAGCAAGAACTGACCCGCTCGTCCGTACGTGAATTCGCCGAGGCCGAGGTCAAGCCCCTCGCCGCGGAGATCGACAAGACCCACCGCCCGCCCCTCGAGACCATTCCCAAACTGGGCGAGATGGGCCTCATGGGCATGCTGATCCCCGAGGAGTACGGCGGCTCCGCGATGGACACGGTGAGCTACAACATCGCCATCGAGGAACTGTCCCGCTGCTGCGCCACGACCGGTGTCCTGGTCGAGGCCCACTCGTCGCTGTGCACGTGGCCGATCGTCCACTTCGGCACGGAAGAGCAGAAGCAGAAGTACCTGCCGGCCCTCGCCTCCGGCGAAGCCGCGGGCGGCTTCGGCCTGACCGAGCCGGGCGCGGGCTCCGACGCCGGCGCCACGAAGACGACCGCCGTCCGCGACGGCGACGAGTTCGTCCTCAACGGCCAGAAGGTCTTCATCACGAACGGCGGCTTCGCCAAGACGTTCGTCGTCATGGCCCGCTCGACGGACGCCCCGGGCGTCAAGGGCGTGTCGGCCTTCATCGTCGAGCGCGACACCCCGGGCTTCACGATCGGCGAGCCGGAAGACAAGCTCGGCATCCGCGGCTCCTCGACGACGCCGCTGTTCTTCAGCGACTGCCGCATCCCGGCCGCCAACCTGCTCGGCCAGGAGGGCCAGGGCTTCAAGATCGCCATGATGACCCTCGACGGCGGCCGGACCGGCATCGCCGCGCAGGCCGTCGGCATCGCCCAGGGCGCCTTCGAGGCCGCCAAGGAGTACGCCAAGCAGCGCGTCCAGTTCGGCCACCCGATCGCCGAGCTCCAGGCCATCCAGTGGATGATCGCCGACATGGCCGTCGACATCGAGGCCGGCCGGCTGCTGGTCTACCAGGCCGCCGACCTCGAGGACCGCGGCCAGCCCCACGGCCACGCCTCGGCCATGGCCAAGCTGTTCTGCGGCGAGATGGCGACCCGCGTGGCGGGCAAGGCCATCCAGGTCCACGGCGGCCTCGGCTACACCACGAGCTACCCGGTGGAGCGGGCCTACCGCGACGCCAAGATCACGGAGATCTACGAGGGCACGTCCGAGATCCAGCGTCTCGTCATCGCCCGCACCGAACTCCGCTGACACGTTTACACGAGAGGAAAACTGATGAAGATCGTTGTCACATACCAGTGGGCGCTCGACCCGCAAGAGGCCAGCGTGGCCGCCGACGGGAAGGTCGACTTCAGCCGGGCCAAGGCTGTCGTCTCCGACTATGACGCCGTCGCCATCGAGGTGGCCCGCGGGCTCGCCACGGCGGCCGGCGCCACCCTCGTCGGCGTCAGCGTCGGCGGCGCCGCGGCGGCCCAGGCCGTCGCCACCAAGGCGGCCCTGTCCCGCGGCCTCGACGAGGCCCTCGTCGTGGCCGACGCGGACAACGCCGGGACGCTGAACACGGCCGCCGTCATCGCGGCCGCGGTCCAGAGCCTCGGGGACGTCGCCCTCGTGGTGACGGGCGACGCGTCGCTCGACTCGGGCTCGAAGATGCTGGCCGCGACGCTCGGCGGGACGCTCGGCTGGGCGACCATCACCGACGCGCTGGGCGTGGCGTTCGACGGCTCGACCCTGACGGCCGAGCGCGTGCTGCCGGAAGGCGTCCAGAAGGTCGCGCTGGCCGCCCCGGCCGTCGTCGCCGTCGCGTCCGACGCCGCCAAGGCCAAGGCCCCTGGCATGAAGGACATCCTGGCCGCCGGCAAGAAGCCGGTGACGGTCAAGTCCACCGCGGACCTGGGCGTCGCCCTGGCGTCCGAAGGGACGGTCACGGCGACCGCCAAGCTGAGCGGGCCCGCCCGCCAGCAGATCGCCATCGACACGAAGGACCCGGCCGCGGCCGCGGCCCAGTTGGTGTCCGCCCTGCGCGCCGCCGGCGTCTTGGACTGAGATTAGGAGAGAGAAAATCATGACAACGTATGTTCTTCTGGCCGGCAGCGCCGGCGTGACGAACCTCGTGGAGACCGCGGCCGGGCTCGGCGCGCCGGTCGTGGCCGTCGTGGCGGGGCCTGAGGCCCTGGCCCAGGCCGCGGCCGCGCCGGGTGTGGCCAAGGTCGTGTGGCTGGGCGAGCCCGGCGACAAGGCGCCGGAGGCCTTCGCGGCCGCCGCCGCCGCGGTCGTCGCGGCCGACCCGGGCCCCGTGTTCGCGGGCCGCGGTCCGGCCGAGCGCGTCCTGCTGGGCGCCGTGGCCGCCACGATCAAGGCGCCCGTCGTGTCCGGCGCCACGGAGATCACGGCCCAGGGGGCCGGCGTCAGCGTGGTCCACGGGGTCTACGGCGGCATCGCCCTGGAGACCACGAGCTACGACGGCCCGGTGGCCTTCGTCCTCGACGGCGGCGCGCCCGTCGCCGGCGGCGGCTCGGCGGCCGTGGAGACCGCGGCGGCCAGCCCGGCCGGCGTGACCGTGACGAGCCTGACCCCCCAGGCCAAGACGGGTGGCGACCTGACGGCCGCCGCCAAGGTCATCGGCGTGGGGCGCGGCCTCAAGTCCCAGGACGACCTGGGCCTGATCCAGGCCCTGGCCGCCAAGCTGGGCGCCGAGGTCGGGTGCTCCCGGCCGGTTGCCGAGGGCCTCGAATGGCTTCCGCGTGACCGCTACGTCGGCATCTCCGGCAACCACATCTCCCCGGCGCTGTACCTCATGGTCGGCATCTCGGGGCAGATCCAGCACATGGGCGGGTGCCGCGGCGCCAAGACCATCGTGGCGATCAACACCGACAAGGACGCCCCGGTCATCGGCGAGTGCGACTACGCGCTGGTCGGCGACCTGTACGCCCTGGTGCCCGCCATCACCGCCGCGCTCTAGGGGCCCGCTGTGGCTGAAGAACCGGATTTTGATGTCATCGTGATCGGTGCCGGCGTGGCCGGCACCGTCGCGGCGTACCAGTTGGCCTCGAAGGGCCACTCGGTCGTCCTCATCGAGCGGGGGGAGGCGCCGGGCAGCAAGAACCTGTCCGGCGGCATCCTCTACACCCACTCGATCAAGACGGTGTTCCCCGACTTCCTGGAGACGGCGCCCTACGAGCGCAAGATCGACAAGAACCGGATCGTGTTCACGAACCCCGGCTCCTGGGTCGGCGTCGACTACCAGGACGCCCGCCTGGCGCAACTCGGCAGCGCGGTCTCCGTGCTCCGGGCCAAGCTGGACGCCTGGCTGGCCGAGCAGGCCGAGGGCGCGGGCGCCATGGTCATGCCGGGTGTCCGGGTCGACTCGCTCATCAAGGAGGGCGAGCAGATCACGGGCGTGGTCGCCGGTGAGGACGAGCTGCGCGCCCGGGTCGTGATCGCGGCCGACGGCGTCAACTCGTTCATCGCCCGCGACGCGGGGCTTCGGACGAAGCCCCGCCACGAGCAGCAGGCGGTCGGCGTCAAGGCCGTCATCAAGCTCGACCCGGCCGTCATCGAGGACCGCTTCAACGTGGACTCGGAGCACGGCGTCGCCTACGCGCTGGTCGGCGACTGCTCGCTCGGCGTCGGCGGCGGCGGCTTCCTGTACACGAACAAGGACACGCTGTCCGTCGGCCTCGTGTTGCGGCTCGACGACCTGGAGAAGAAGAAGCTCCGGACGGTCGACATCTTCGACCACTACCTGGAGTACCCGCTGGTCGACTCCCTGGTCAAGGGTGGCGAACTGGTCGAGTACGGCTGCCACCTCGTCAACGAGGGCGGCGAGGCCATGATGGGCCAGCTCGTCTTCCCGGGCCTGGTCATCGTCGGCGACGCGGCGGGGCTGACGCTCAACACGGGCCTGACCGTGCGCGGCATGGACCTCGCCATCGGCTCCGCCATCGCGGCCAGCTCGGCCGTGTCGGCGGCGCTGGAGAAGGGTGACACGTCGGCGGCCGGCCTGTCCGGCTACACGGCGAACCTCGCCTCGTCCTTCGTCGGGCAGGACATGCACACGTACAACAAGGCGCCCGCGTTCCTGGAATCCGCGGTCGGCATGTACGGCGACTACGGCCAGTTGCTGGCCGACGTGCTCCACGGGGCGTTCTCGCTCGACGGCACGCCGCGGCAGCACATGTCCAAGGTCGCGCGCCAGGCGCTCAAGAAGTCGCCGGTCAAGTTGATGCAACTCGCCAAGGACGGCCTGAAGGGATTGAAGGCACTATGAAACTCGCACCAGTCGCGCAGCGCCTCGGCGGCAACCGGTTCATCCTCGACGAGGAAGAGCCGCACATCGTTGTCAACCAGGAACTGGCCAAGTCCACGGGCACGGCGGAACGCATCATCGCGGCCTGCCCCGCCCAGGTCTACTCCCTCGGCGCGGACGGGAACGTGGCGGTCGAATACGCCGCGTGCCTCGAGTGCGGGACCTGCTTCGAACTCGCCGACCCGGGGGCGCTCTCGTGGCACTACCCGCGCGGCGGCTTCGGCGTGCAGTTCCGCGAAGGCTGAGCCCAAGATCCGTCAGGGTCTCGACGGCTGATTCCCCGGTTCTGTACCCGCCGCGGAGTCAGCCGCTGAGGGCGGGCGGGCGATCGGATCCCCCGATCGTCCGCCCGTCCGTTTGTTTGGAGCCACGGGGTCGGGCCATGGGGTCGGGCCATGGGGTCGGGCGCGCTGGCTACGGAGCGAGGTACGAGGGACAGCCATGGGGTCGGGCGCGCTGGCTACGGAGCGAGGCGCGAGGGACAGCCATGGGGTCGGGCGCGCTGGCTACGGAGCGAGGCACGAGCGACAGCCAGCGGGCCTGACACCGTGGCGCCCGGCCCCGCACGCATGCCCCTCCCCACGACAGATACCTGCAATTTCGTGCACAGTCCGCGTGAGTCTTCTCAGTGTGGTGTTCTCCACGCTCCAACCCGTGAGACGGCCCCCGGCGCGCCTGGCGCGGACTCATCGCCCCTAGTAGTGTGGCTAAGCGCCCCCCACCAAGGTCGCGGACAGAGCAGCCCGCAGGGGAGCAAGGTGGGACCGGATCCGCCAGCGTTGCCTCCGGTCCAGCGTAGAGAAGGAACACGATGGCCACCCAATTCATCACAGCCCAAGAAGCGGCCGCCCTGGTCCAGGACGGCCAGACGCTCGGCGTCCAAGGCATCATCTGCACCTCGGTGCCCGAAGCCCTCATCCAGGCCCTGGCCGCCCGCTACCGGGAGACCGCCAGCCCGAAGGGCATCACATTGTTCTACGAGTCCGGCATCGGCGACGGCCCCGCCGACGGCGGCATGAACGCCCTGGCCCAGGAGGGCCTCGTGGGCGAGCTCCACTGCGGCCACCTGGGCACGTCGCCCAAGATGGCCGCCCTCGTCAACCAGAACTCGTTCCCCGCCTACATCGTGCCGCAGGGCGTCAACGCCCAGTTGATCCGCGCCCAGGCCGGCCACAAGCCCGGCGTCTTCACGACCGTCGGCCTGAAGACCTTCGCCGACCCCCGAGTCGAGGGCTGCCTGGGCAACCAGGCCGCGCGTGACGCCGGCAAGTCGGTCGTCGAACTGGTCGAGTTCGACGGGGTCGAGTATCTCCGCTACAAGACCCGCCCGATCGACGTCTGCTTCATTCGCGCGACGTCGGCCGACGAGGCCGGCAACCTCTCGATCGAGCGCGAGTCGATCACGTTCGACCAGTTGGAGATGGCCACGGCCACGCACAACTCGGGCGGCATCGTCATCGCCCAGGTGGCCCGGATGGTCGAGCGCGCCACTCTGCCGCCGCACGGTGTCGTCATCCCCGGCCTGCTGGTCGACTACGTCGTCGTGGCCGACCCGGACCTGCACAGGCAGTGCCTGATCGACCCCGACTACCACCCCGAGTGGTCGGGCGAGACCCGCGTGCCCCTCTCGGCGTTCACGCCCGACCCGCTGACCGAGCGGAAGATCTGCGGCCGCCGCGCCGCGTTCCTCCTCAAGGCGGGCTACCACGTCAACCTCGGCATCGGCATCGCCGAATCCGTCTCCGCCGTGGCCGCCGAAGAGGGCGTGGCCGACGAGATCTCGATGTCCATTGAGGCCGGCATCTACGGCGGCGTCCCGCTCGGCGGGCTCCGCATCACGAACGCCCTCAACCCCGAGTCGATCATCTCCCACGTCGCCACGTTCGACATCTACGACGGCGGCGGCATCGACCTCGCCGTCCTCGGCGCGGCCGAGATCGACCAGGTCGGCAACGTCAACGTGTCGAAGTTCGGCGGCCGCGTCGTCGGCCCCGGCGGCTTCATCAACATCTCGCAGTCGACCCCGCTCGTCGCGTTCGTCGGCACGTTCACGGCCGGCGGCAACGAGTACCAGATCGGCGGCGGCAAGCTGACCATCGCCAAGGAGGGCCGTTCCATCAAGTTCAAGACCGCCGTCGAGCAGATCACGTTCTCCGGGGAGTACGCCGCCGACACCGGCAAGCAGGTCTACTACATCACGGAGCGGGCCGTCTTCCGCCTCGTCAAGGGCGGGATCGAGCTCATCGAGATCGCGCCCGGCGTCGACCTCGACCAAGACATCCTGGGCCAGATGGAGTTCAAGCCCTTCATCTCCCCGGATCTCAAGGAAATGGACCCGCGCATCTTCACGGATGCGCCGATGGGCCTCACTATCTAACCTCCGCGGGCCGCGCCACGCTTGCGCGGCCAGTCAACTAGAAAGGGAAAGAATGACAGAAGTAGTGGTTGTGGCCGCGGCGCGCACGCCGTTCGGCAAGTTCGGCGGCGGGCTCAAGCCGCTCAAGGCCGTCGACCTCGGCGGCCTCGCCATCGCCGAGGCGCTGCGCCGGGCCGGCCTCCAGGGAGACCAGGTCGACGAGGTCGTCATGGGCATGGTCGTCCCGGCCGGCCAGGGCCAGATCCCCGGGCGCCAGGCCTCGATCAAGGGCGGCGTGCCCCACTCGGTGCCCGTCGTCACGATCAACAAGGTCTGCGGCTCCGCGCTCAAGGCCGTGACGCTCGCCACCCAGATGATCAAGGCGGGCGACGCCCAGGTCGTCGTGGCCGGTGGCATGGAGTCGATGAGCAACATCCCGTACCTCGTCCCGGCCATGCGCTGGGGCGCCCGGATGAACGACGCCGTGATGAAGGACGCCATGGTCTTGGACGGCCTGTGGTGCCCCGAGAACGACGTCCACATGGCCGTCATCGGCGGCTCCGTGGCCGGCGAGTACGGCATCACGCGCGAGCAGCAGGACGCCTGGTCGTACCGCAGCCAGCAGCGCTGGGCCGCGGGCGAGGCCGCGGGCTTCTTCGACGAGGAGCGCTTCCCCGTGACCGTGCCGGGCCCGAAGGGCACGTCGACGGTCGTGGCCAAGGACGAGGCCCCCCGCCCCGACACGACGCTCGAAGGCCTGGCCAAGCTGCCGCCGCTGTTCATCAAGGACGGCACCGTCACGGCGGGCAACGCGCCCGGCACGAACGACGGCGCCACGGCCGTGGTCGTGATGGACCGGGCCAAGGCCGAGGAGCTGGGCTGCCCCATCCTCGCCGTCATCAAGGGCTACGCCCAGGCCGCCGCCGAGTCGAAGTACATCGCCACGGTGCCCGGCCTCGCCATGCAGAAGCTCATGGCCAAGCACAACCTGACCCTCGACTCGTTCGACCTGATCGAGGTCAACGAGGCGTTCGCCGCCGTGCCGCTCGTGAGCTGCCTCGGCATCCTCGGGATGGACGAGGCCACGATGGACGCCAAGGTCAACGTCAACGGCTCCGCCGTCGCCGTCGGCCACCCGATCGGCGCCACGGGCGCCCGCATTCTCATGACCCTCATCAACCAGCTCCGCCGCTCCGGGCTAAAGTCGGGCGTGGCGGCCATTTGCTCCGGCATGGCCCAAGGCGACGCTGTCTGGGTCGAAACCGTCTAACCACCCACACATCTATCCCAAAGGAGAAACCCACAATGACAATTTCCACCGCGATGGTGATCGGCGCCGGCCAGATGGGCGGCGGTATCGCCCAAGTGATGGCCCAGGCCGGGCGCAAGGTCTACCTCAACGATGTCGACCAGACCTTCATCGACAAGCGCATCGCCTTCATCGACTCGCTGCTGACGAAGGACATCTCCAAGGGCCGGATCACGGAGGACGACAAGGCCAAGGCCCTCGCCAACCTCATCCCGACGACGAGCCTCGACCCGGCCGCCGAGTGCGACCTCGTCGTGGAGGCGATCGTGGAGAACATGGACGTCAAGGCCAAGGTCTTCTCGCAGCTCGACGAGCTCTGCCCGCCGGCCACGATCCTCGCGTCGAACACGTCGTCGCTGCCGATCACGGAGATCGCCGCCCACACGAAGCGGCCCGACAAGGTCATCGGCATGCACTTCATGAACCCGGTCCCGGTCATGAAGCTGGTCGAGATGATCCGCGGCATCGCCACGTCGGACGAGACGACGGCGACGGTCCGCCAGGAGGCCATCGACCTGGGCAAGACCCCGGTCGAGGTCCGCGACGTCCCCGGCTTTATCTCCAACCGCCTGCTCATGATCATGATCAACGAGGCCGTCTACTCGCTCTACGAGGGCGTGGCCACGGTCGAGGACATCGACACGGTCATGAAGCTCGGCATGAACCACCCGATGGGCCCGCTGACGCTGGCCGACTTCATCGGCCTGGACACGTGCCTGGCGATCATGGAGATCATGCACGAGGGCTACGGCGATTCGAAGTACCGGCCCTGCCCGCTGCTCCGGCAGTACGTCAAGGCCGGCTGGCTGGGCAAGAAGTCCGGCCGCGGCTTCTACACGTACGCCTGATCCGCCGCCGAGGAGGGAACATGCCTTATCACTTGTCCGATGAGCAGGAGATCGTCCGCTCATCCATCCGCGAGTTCGCCGAGGCCGAGGTCAAGCCCTTGGCGGCGACCCTCGACCGGGAGCACCGCCCGCCCCTGGAGACCCTGCCGAAACTGGCGGAAATGGGCATCCTGGGCATGACCATCCCGGCGGAGTACGGCGGTTCGGCGACGGACTACCTGAGCTTCGTCATCGCGATCGAAGAGCTGGCCCGGGTCTGCGCCACGACGTCCGTCATCGTGGACGTCCACGGCGGCCTGGCCTGCGCCAACATCGTCCGCTGGGGCAACGAGGAGCAGAAGCAGAAGTACCTGCCGGGCATGGCGTCCGGCGACATCATCGGCTCCTTCTGCCTGACCGAGCCGTCCGCCGGCTCCGACGCCGGGGCGCTCAAGACCAAGGCGGTCAAGGACGGCGACTCGTACGTCCTCAACGGCCAGAAGATCTTCATCACGAACGCCGGGTTCGCCAAGGTCTTCTGCGTCCTGGCCCGGACGTCCGACGAGGGCGGCACCCGGGGCATCTCCGCGTTCCTGGTGGACCGCGGCACCCCGGGCTTCGCCATCGGCGACCCCGAGCGCAAGATGGGCATCCGGGGCTCGTCGACGTGCGCCCTGCAGTTCTCGGACTGCCGCGTGCCGGCCTCCGCGCTCCTCGGCAACGAGGGCGACGGCTTCAAGGTCGCCATGTCGGGCCTCGACGGCGGCCGGACGGGCATCGCCGCCCAGGCCCTCGGCATCGCCCAGGGGGCGTTCGAGGAGATGGTCGACTACGCCAAGCAGCGCGTCCAGTTCGGCAAGCCGATCGCGGAGCAGCAGGCCATCCAGTGGATGATCGCGGACTCGGCGACGGAGATCGCCGCCGGCCGGTCCCTCGTCTACGAGGCGGCGGACCTGGAAGACCGCCACCTGCCGTTCAGCCAGCAGGCGTCGATGGCCAAGCTGTACTGCGGCCCGCTGGCCACGCGCGTGACGCACCGGGCCGTCCAGGTCCACGGCGGCAACGGCTACATCGAGGGCTACCCGGTGGAGCGCATGTACCGCGATTCCCGCATCACGGAGATCTACGAAGGCACCAGCGAAATCCAACGCATGGTGATCTCCCGCCTGGTCCTCCGCAAGTAACCCAGCACCCGCGAGGGGGACAGTCCTGGGTTGGCCCAGGGCTGTCCCCCTCCTCTGTCATCCTGAGCGCAGCGAAGGATCTCTCCGCCGCCGACGATCCCCCTGGGTCGTCATCCCGGCCCCCTTCTCTGTCATCCCGGCGAAAGCCGGGATCTTTCCCGGATGGCCGACAACAGTGCTTCAAGATTCCGGCTGTCGCCGGAATGACAAGGGGGGTGGCGGGGCGGCTCGGTAGCGGGGCGAGATCCTTCGCTGCGCTCAGGATGACAGGGGGGCGTCCCTCAGGTCAGGCATGGGCGTCCACGACCGAGTCCGCCTCGTCGTTGCCGATGTCGCCCACGAACCGGGCCAACACGATCTCCTCGATGGACTCGTCCACGCCGAGGGCCTTGGCCTGGCGGATCATCCGGTGCACGGTCGGCTGGGACAGGTGGACGGACCGGGCGATGTCACGCTGAGTCATCCCCGCCTCAGCCGCCAAGAAGACGTGACGCCGTTGTTCGATCTCGGCCACATGGGCCTTGGCATACGCCAACTTCAGGGAAGATTCCCCCAGAGACACGCTGCCGGGAGAACGCCCGCCGGCCCCTGATCCACGCCCGGGCCGGGGGCCGGGTCGGCGGGCGGCCGACCGTGACGACGAAGGTGAAGACCGAGGCGGCCGCCCAGATGAGAGCAGAAGGCCGGAGCATCCGCTACATCGCCGCCGCCCTCGGCGTCAGCCAGACCACCGTGCAACGAGCCTTGAGCGCCGCCTGAACCAGGTGGGCGATCGGGGCGTGACAGACTAGGCCAGTACAGCCCGTCTGCCACGTTGGGCCGAGGAGTGAACCGTGAGCCTCTCCGCGAAGGATCGCAAGCTGTTGTGGGCGCTGTCGCGCAACGAATGTGCGTTCCCTGGCTGCCATCAGAAGCTGGTCGAAGGAGCCGCTGGTAACTCGTCGGGCCGTCCCGGTGTTCGGGGGGAAGAGGCGCATATTCACTCGGCCACTCCTGGCGGGCCGCGCTGGGACCCGGCCTACCCGGCCGACCTCGTGGAGACCTACGCGAACCGGATCATCTTGTGCCCGACCCATCACAGCCAGGTGGACGCCAACAACGGCGCCGATTACAGCGCCGAGACCCTGCGCTCATGGAAGCAGCAGCACGAACACGGACAGGACGGGACACCGGCCCGCAGGCCCGCCACAACCTCTGCCGCAGCCTCTGTCGCGGGCAAGCGCGTGTTCATTTCGTATGTGAGGGAAGACTCCGACGCGGTCGACAGGCTCTGCGCTGTCCTGAAGACTGCCAAGATTCCGTACTGGCGTGACCGGAACGAGCTCGGGCCCGGGGACTTGTGGAAGGACAAGATCAGGACGGCCATCCGTAACGAGTCGCTCGTGTTCCTGGCGTGTTTCTCGGAGAACTATCGGCGTAAGCAGAAGTCCTTCATGAATGAGGAGCTGACCCTGGCGGTGGAGGAGTTTCGGCAAAGGCCGCCAGGTCAGGTGTGGCTGGTTCCAGTTCGGTTGGACGCAGGCGAGATCCCGGCGCGGGACCTGGGCGGCGGCCTCACGCTGGCTGACCTTCACTACTGTGACCTGTCCGGAGACCGGTACGACAAGGAAGCCGCCCAGCTGGTAGCGAAGATCAAGGGCCTGCTGGGTGCAGGCCAGCCGGGTCGGGAGCCGGCGCGCCGGAGGCGACCCGCGGGCAAGGCGCAGCGGCCGGTGGATGTGTCAGGACTGGTCACGTGCGAGCGTCGGCCTGCGTCGTCGGAGGTGGAGGTGGCGGCGGCCGCCGCGACGATTCTGCGGCAAGCTCCCGAGCCCAGTGAGTCCGTGTGGCGGGACACGGCCTTGTCCGTGACGCTGAGCGGGTACAGATGGAGAGTCCTGGCAGTTAAGGGCAAGCAGGGCGAGCGGAGGGCGTTGCTCCTGACCGACCAGGTTGTGGGGCGAGGGCCGTACCACGGCAAGCAGCAGGCCGTGACATGGTGCGAGTGCGACCTCAGGACCTGGCTCAACAGTGAATTCCTAGACTGGCTGGGCAAACCGTTCGCAAACCAGGTGGCGGAGGCGACCATTAGAACTAAGGACAACCTCGCTTGGACGACGCCAGGTGGCCGGCCCGCTCGAGACCGGGTCTTCCTGCTGAGCATCGAAGAGAGCGCGCTCTACCTGGCGGGAAAGTCTTCACTCGATTTCCTGCGCCACCGAAGCAGATGGTTCATGGCCCCTGGTCTAATCGCTGTCGACTCTGGAGGGGACAACGCTTGGTGGTGGTTGCGTTCGCCTGGCTACGTTCCTGGCTACGCGGCCCTTGTCAACACCGACGGCCGCCTGTATGACTATGGCCTCGTTGTCCCGGCTGCTGTCGGCGGCGTGCGCCCGGCTTTGTGGCTGAATCTCGAATCCCCCGGGGCGTGACGCCGAGGGTGGCGCGGCTATGGGACCAGGACCACCCACGACCGGCCCGACCCCACGGCCGGGCTGGGTGTCGTCAGCAGGGCCACGGTGTCAGGCCCGCTGGAATCATTCGTTCCTCGCTCCGTCGCCGACGTGCCCGACCCCGTGGCTACCGTCGGCACCGTGTGACAGATCGCCAAGTAACTTCATGATATGTCACCAAGTTGGTTGGCGAAATGTCATTCCTGTCGGTAGGCTGAGGGCTCCCTTCTCAGAGGAGCCAGCCTTATGGACACGGTGGCGGACTACCATCCCCGGATCGCTGACGGTCTCCTCGCCGCCGCGCTGAAGAGTGCCGGGGCGGCACAGATCGTCGGGCCGAAGTGGTGCGGCAAGACGACGACCGCCGAGCGGGCGGCCCGCTCGGCGATCTATCTCCAGGACCCTGACCGGCGGGCCGACTACGCCCGCCTGGCTGGAGTCCAGCCGTCCCTGCTCCTCGAGGGCGAGCGGCCCCGCCTGATCGACGAGTGGCAGGACCAGCCGGTGCTGTGGGACGCCGTGCGCTTCGCGGTCGACCGCGGCCACGACGTCGGCCAGTTCATCCTGACCGGTTCGTCCATCCCTGCCCAAGACGAGATCCGCCACACGGGCACGGGCCGTGTGTCCAGGGTGGTGATGCGTCCCATGAGCCTGGCCGAGTCCGGCGAGTCCAACCGGTCCGTGTCGCTGCGGGATATCTTCGACGGCGCCGATGTCACGGGCCAGGCCACTCTCCCGCTCGACTACCTCGCCCTCAGCCTGATCCGGGGCGGGTGGCCGGCCTCCGTCGTGACCAGCGACGAGTACTCCGCCAAGCGGGCCGCCGACTACGCCGACTCGATCGCCGAGTCGGACATCTCCCGGGTCGACGGGATCGACAAGAACCCCCGCCGGGTCCGGCTCCTGCTGCGCTCGCTGGCCCGCAACGAGTCGACGGAAGCCGCCATGACGACCCTGCGGGCCGACATGGCGGCCGACGACGGCGTGGTGTCGGTCAATACGATCGCCGTCTACCTCGCCGCGCTGCGCCGCCTGTACGTGTTGGAGGACCAAGAGCCCTGGGCGCCCGCCGTCCGGTCCAAGGTCGTCCAGCGCACCTCGCCCATCCGCCGCTTCTGCGACCCGTCCATCCCGGCGGCGCTCCTGCGCCTGACGCCCGACAAGCTCGTGACCGATTTCAACACGTTCGGCCTGCTGTTCGAGTCGCTCTGCGTGCGCGACCTGAGGACCTACGCCGAGGCCGCTGACGCCTCGGTCTGGCACTACCGAGACGCCCGGGGCCTGGAGTGCGACGCCATCATCGAACACGCTGACGGCCGGTGGGGGGCCGTCGAGATCAAGCTGGACAAGACCCGCGAGGACGAGGCGGCCGCCAACCTCCTCCGCCTCCAGGGGGCGGTCCGGTCCCAGCACGCCGGGCCGGCGTCGTTCCTCCTCGTCCTCACGGCCGACGGCTATGCCTACCGCCGCCCGGACGGCGTCTACTCCGTGCCCATCTCGTGCCTGGGCCCATAGGACGTCACGCTGTGGGCGGCCCCGGCCTGTAGTCCGGGCCGGTTGTGAGGGGTGCGCGTGATCTGTGTGACAACTCCGTGTTATGGCGGTGAAACCTCTCGGCAATATAGGCTCCATAGCATGCCGCGCATGGCCAACTTGTTCGACGGGTATACCCACGACCTCTTGAACGCCCCCCTGGGAGCGGCGTCCCACTCCCGGGCCTACGACGAAATGTTCCTGGACCCCGGAGCGAGCGCTGGGGCGCTCCAGGCCCGGCCCTCGTACGAGGGGCTGAAACAGGTCTTCGAGAGGATGACCTTCGACGACCTCCAGGGCCGCGCCGATGCCATCGGCGCCAGCTACCTGGCCCAGGGCGTGACCTTCGACTACGCCGGCGAGGAGCGCGCGTTCCCCCTCGACGGCGTGCCCCGCATCATCTCCGAGGAGGAGTGGGCCGTCCTCGAGGCCGGTGTCCAGCAGCGGGTCGAGGCGCTTGAGGCCTTCCTCGACGACGTCTACGGCCACCAGAACGCGATCCGCGACGGCGTCATCCCGGCCCGCGTCGTCGTCAGCTCGCCCGGCTATCTCCGGCAGGCCGTCGGGGTCGTGTCGGACAACGGCGTGCGCGTCCAGGTCGCCGGCATCGACCTCATCCGCGACGAGTCGGGCCAGTGGCGGGTCCTGGAGGACAACGTGCGCGTCCCCTCCGGCGTGTCCTACGTCATCTCCAACCGGGACGTCATGACCCAGACCCTCCCCGAGTTGTTCGCCGCGCTGCGGGTCCGCAGCGTCGACGAGTACCCCAGCCGCCTCCTCGCGGCCCTTCGGGCCGCGGCCCCCGCCGGCGTCGAGGACCCGACGGTCGTCGTGCTCACCCCCGGCGTCTTCAACTCCGCCTACTTCGAGCACACGCTCCTGGCCCGGCTGATGGGCGTCGAGCTGGTCGAGGGGCGGGACCTGTTCTGTTCCAACGGCTACGTCTGGATGCGGACGACGGCGGGGCCGCAGCGCGTCGACGTCATCTACCGCCGCGTCGACGACGAGTTCCTCGACCCGCTGCAGTTCCGGGCCGACTCGGTCCTCGGCGCGCCCAGCCTCCTGACCGCCGCCCGGGCGGGCCACGTCACTCTGGCCAACGGCGTCGGCAACGGCGTGGCCGACGACAAGCTCGTCTATACGTACATGCCGGACCTCATCAAGTACTACCTCGGCGCCGAGCAGATCATCCCCAACGTCAAGAGCTGGCGGCTGGAGGAGCCCGACGCCCTCGAGGAGGTCCTCGACCGGCTGCCCGAGCTGGTCGTCAAGCCGGTCGACGGGTCCGGCGGCAAGGGCCTCGTCGTCGGCGCCCAGGCCTCCCAGGCGGAGCTCGACAAGCTCCGCGCCACCCTCCTGGACAACCCGCGCGGCTGGATCGCCCAGCCGATCGTCCAGTTGGCCACGATCCCGACCGTCATCGACGGCGGCATCCACCCGCGCCACTCCGATCTCCGGCCCTTCGCCGTCAACTCCGGCGACGGCGTCTGGGTCCTGCCGGGCGGGCTGACCCGCGTGGCGCTGCCCGAGGGCCGGCTCGTCGTCAACTCGTCCCAGGGTGGCGGCTCGAAGGATACGTGGGTGCTGGGCCACGGCGACCTGCCCAGCGCCGACCTGCCCGAACACCCGGCCGTGTTCGGCCGCCGGACCAACGGCACGCCCCGGCCCCAGCTCTACATGGACGTCAACCCGGACGACCCCGCCCGGTTCATGCAGCAACAGCAACACCAGCAACAGGCGGGCGGCCCCGCCCCGGCCTGCGCCCACGTGACTGCGAACGGAGGTGATGGGCCATGCTGAGCCGCGTCGCGGAGTCGCTGTTCTGGATCGGCCGCTACCTGGAGCGGGCCGACGGGACGGCCCGGCTCCTGGACATCCACTTCCAGCTCATCCTCGAAGACCCCCGCATCGACGAGGCCGAGGACTGCCGGACCCTGCTGTACATCCTCGGCACCCCGGCGACCTCGGAAGCCGAGTTGACGACGGACTCCATCCTCGAGCGGCTGGCCGTCGACCCGGGCAACCCGCCGTCCATCGTGGCCTGCCTCCAGGCGGCGCGCGAGAACGGCCGGCGGGCGCGCGAGATCATCTCGACGGAGCTGTGGGAATGCCTCAACACGATCGTGCAGTCGCTGCCCAGCGAGGTCCACGCCGACCGTATCCACGCGTTCTTCCAGCAGGTCCGCCAGCAGGTCGCCATGGCGCTCGGCATCGCGGACACGACGATGAGCCGGGACGAGGCGTACCAGTTCTTCATCCTGGGCGTCTCGCTGGAACGCGCGGACATGACGGCCCGGCTCCTCGCCACGCGCGCCCTGTCGGGCGCCCAGTCGCCGAGCTGGATCACGCTGTTGCGGTCGGCCGGCGCGTACCACGCCTGCCTGCGCGCCTACCGCGGCCTGCCGCTGGCCCACGACGCCGCCGAGTTCCTGCTGCTGGACCGGCTGTTCCCGCGCTCGGTCATGGCGTCGGTCAACCGGGCCATGGACGCCGTGACGGCCCTCGACCCGCCGACCGGGCGGTCCAACGTGACCGGCGCGTCGCGCATCCTCGGCCAGATCATGTCCGCCCTCGGCTACCTCTCGATCGCCGAGCTGATGACCGACCTGCCCCAGCGGATGGACCGGATCCAGATCGCCATCAACGACGCCAGCGCGGCCATCCGCGAGCGCTACTTCCCGACGGAACTCGTCCCGACCTGGGTGGGAGAACAGACATGATGCGCCTCAAACTGCGCCACGAGTCCGGTTTTCACTACAAGGGCGTCATCCACACGTCCTACAACGAGGCCCGGCTCCTCCCCGGCGACCACGCGGGCCAGACCGTGCTCAGCTCCCGGCTGTCGATCCGGCCCCGGGCCGGCCAGTACGGCTACATCGACTACTTCAATACGCCCGTCACCCACTTCGAGATCCTGACCAGCCACACGGAGCTGTGGGTCGAGGCCACGGCCCTGGTCGAGAACGACCGGGGCGAGCCGCGTCAGGCGGAGATCGCGCCGTGGTCGGAGCTGCCGGAGTTGGCCGGGTCGACCGCCAAGCTCGTCGAGTACGGCCAGCAGACCCGCCGGACCCGGCCGCCCGCCGAGGTGGCCGATTTGGCGGCGGCGGCCCGGCGCGAGGAGCCCGACCCCGCGGCCGCGGCCGTCCGCATCTGCCGCGAGATCCGGGACCACGTCGAGTACGTCAAGGGCGTCACGGGCGTCAACTCGACGGCCGAGGAAGCGTGGGGCCAGCATCGGGGCGTCTGCCAGGACATCACCCACATCGCCCTCGGGGCGCTCCGCGCGGCCGGCATCCCTGCCCGCTACGTCTCCGGCTACCTCCACCCGGACGCCGAGCCGGCGGTCGGCGTGACGGCGGCCGGCGAGATGCACGCCTGGATCGAATTCTTCACGGGCCACTGGCTGGGCTTCGACCCGACCAACCGCTCGTACATCGGCGACCGCCACATCCTCGTGGCCCGCGGCCGCGACTACGACGACATCGCGCCGATCCGCGGCGTCGTCAACGGCGAGGGCGAGTCCGAGATGTTCGTCAAGGTGGAACTGACGCGCGTGGCGTGAGCGGTCACGCGGTGGGCTGGGTGTCGCGGTGGGCTGGGTGTCGTCGTGGGCTCGGTGTCGCCGCGGTGTCGGGCCCGGTGGCTGTCGCTCGTTCCTCGCTCCGTTGCCTCCGTGCCCGACCCCTCGGCTGGCGCTCGTGCCTCGCTCCGTAGCCACCGCGCCCGACCCCACGGCTAGCGACCCTGCCCGACCCCACGGCTAGCGACCCGTGCCCGACCCCACGGCCCGAACGCGCGGCCGCCCCCGGTGACGGGAGGCGTGGCTTATGATGTTGCCCAATCGAGCTAGGAGGACTTCTGAGTACCAATGCGCAGGCGGCTGAGCCTCACCAGCCTGTGACCAAGCACCTGACCGTCCCCAATTCCATCCCCATGATCGGCGTGCTCGGGCCGGGCGACGAGTTCCTCCGCGTGTTGGAGCGCTCGCTCGACGCCGACATCATGGTCCGCGGCAATGAGGTCACCCTGACCGGCCCCGCCCCCGCCGTCCTCCACGGCGAGGAGGTCCTCGGCGAGATCGTCGCCATCCTCCGCACGGGCCAGGGCCTGACGGCCGGCGACATCGAGCGGATCATCGACATGACCGAGACCGACGCGGTCTCCCCGGCCGAAATACTGACGGCCTCGATCCTCTCCAACCGGGGCAAGACCGTCCGCCCCAAGACGCTCAACCAGAAGCGCTACGTCGACGCCATCGACAAGCACACGATCGTCTTCGGCATCGGCCCCGCCGGCACGGGCAAGACCTACCTGGCCGTGGCCAAGGCCGTCCAGGCCCTGCAACAGAAGTTGGTCAACCGGATCATCGTGACGCGGCCCGCCATCGAGGCGGGGGAGAGGCTCGGCTTCCTCCCGGGCACCCTGTCGGAGAAAATCGACCCGTATCTCCGCCCCCTCTACGACGCCCTCCACGACATGGTCGACGCGGACTCCGTCCCCCGCCTGATGACCGCCGGCACGATCGAGATCGCCCCCCTCGCCTACATGCGCGGCCGGACCCTCAACGACGCCTTCATCATCCTGGACGAGGCCCAGAACACGTCGATGGAGCAGATGAAGATGTTCCTGACGCGCCTCGGCTTCGGCTCGACCATGGTCATCACAGGCGACGTCACGCAGATCGACCTGCCGACCGGCCAGAAGTCCGGGCTCCGCGAGGTCCAGGGCATCCTCGACGGCATCCCCGACCTCGCCTTCGTCCACCTGACCAACCGCGACGTCGTCCGCCACCGCCTCGTCGGCAAGATCACGGCGGCCTACGACCGGTACGAGGCCGAACAAGGAGGCAGGCGATGATCGACCTCACCAACGAATCCGGCGTCGCCGTCGACGAGGCCGGCCTCATCGAGCTGACCCGCTTCGCCCTCGACAAGCTCCACATCCACCCCGAGGCCGAGGTCTCCATCCTCTTGGTCGACGAGGCCACGATGGCCGCCTACCACGAGCGCTTCATGGACGAGCCGGGCCCGACCGACGTGCTCAGCTTCCCGATGGACGAGCTGCGCCCGCCCGGCCCCGGCGACGAGCCGCCGCTCGGGCTGCTGGGCGACATCGTGCTCTGCCCGGCCGTGACCGCGCGCCAGGCGGCCGAGTTCGGCCGGACGCCCGACCAGGAGGCCGACTACCTCCTCGTCCACGGCCTCCTCCACCTCCTCGGCTTCGACCACGCGGAGCCCGCCGAGAAGAAGGTCATGTTCGACCTCAACGACGCCATCATCGCCGCCTGGGCGGCCGAGCGGAGGCGGCGATGACCGCCTACCTGGCCAGGGACATCGCCGTCACGCTCGTGGCGCTGGCCTGGGCCGGCTACTTCGCGTGCCTCCAGGAGGCGTTCGCGCGCATGACGAAGGGCCGGGCCGCCCGCCTCGTGGCCAACGAGGTCAAGGGCGCCCAGAGGGTCGCCGACATCGCCGCCGACCCGGCGCCGACGATCTCGACCTGCCGCTTCCTGACGCTGATCGGCGAGGTCACGGCCACCCTGGGCTTCTTCCGCCTGTCCAGCTTCATCGCCAACCCGGCCGGCCGCTACATCGCCGCGGGCGCCGTCATCGTGGTCGTCTTCTTCGTCGTCATCTCGGTCGGCGCCAGGACCATCGGCCGCCAGCACGCCTCCGCCGTCAGCGCCCGGACCGCCGGCCTCATGGGCTTCCTGACCAAGATCCTGTTCTTCATCCCGCAGCTCATGATCTGGTTCGGCAACGCCATCACGCCGGGCCGCGGCTACCCCGAGGGCCCGTTCGCGTCCGAGGACGAGCTGCGCGCCTACGTCGACCTGGCCGAGGCCAGCAACGAGATCGAGGCCGACGAGCGCAAGATGATCCACTCGGTCTTCGACCTGGGCGACACGATGGTCCGCGAGGTCATGGTGCCCCGGCCCGAGGTCGTCTACGTCGAGCAGGCCAAGACGCTGCGCCAGGCGCTGTCGCTGGCGCTGCGTTCGGGCTTCTCGCGCATTCCCGTCGTCGGCCCCGGCGGCCTGGACGACATCGTCGGCATCGCGTACTTGAAGGACATCACGAAGCGCATCTACGACAACCCGGAGGCCGAGTCGGCGGAGACCGTGGCCAGCCTGATGCGCCCGGCGACCTGGTGCCCCGACTCGAAGCCGGCCGACGACCTGCTCCGGGAGATGCAGGCCAACCGGACCCACCTCGTGGTCGTCGTGGACGAGTTCGGCGGGACGGCCGGCATCGCCACGATCGAGGACATCCTGGAGGAGATCGTCGGCGAGATCGTCGACGAGTACGACGACGAGCTCGCCCCCGTCACGGAGATCGCGCCCGGCGAGTACCGGGTCCTCTCGCGCTTGTCGCTCGACGATCTGGGGGATCTATTCGACCTCGAGCTGGACGACGCGAACGTCGAGACGGTCGGGGGAGTCCTGGCCAAGCTCCTCAACAAGGTCCCGCTGCCCGGCGCCAAGGCCACCTGGCAGGGGCTGGAGCTGGAGGCCGACCAGCCGATGGGCCGGCGCCACCAGGTCGCCACGATCCTCGTCCGCCGCGCGGACGGGGCGGAGCCGGCCGGTGAGTAGCCCCGCAGGTCTGGGGCCCGGCCCCGCGCCCGGTGCCGCGGCGCCGGAGTTCCGCTCCGGCTTCGCGTCGATCGTCGGGCGGCCCAACGCCGGCAAGTCCACCCTCGTCAACGCCCTGGTCGGCGCCAAGGTCGCCATCGCCTCCGACCGCCCCCAGACGACCCGCCACGTCATCCGCGGCCTCGTCAACCGGCCCGACGCCCAGCTCGTCCTGGTCGACACGCCCGGCCTCCACCGGCCCCGGACCCTCCTCGGCGAGCGGCTCAACGCCCTGGTCCACGACACGCTGGCCGAGGTCGACGTCGTCGCCGCCTGCTTCCCGACGGACCAGCGGGTCGGCCCCGGCGACCGCTACCTCATGGGCGAGCTGGCCAAGCTGGGCGGGTCGACCCGGTGCGTGGCGCTGGCGACGAAGACCGACCTCGTCTCGCCCGCGCGCCTGCGCGACCACCTCGTGACCCTCCAGAAAGTGGGCGCCGAGCTGGGCGTCGACTGGGCCCACCTCGTGCCCGTCTCGGCGTTGACCGGCGACCAGGTCGACGAGGTCGCCGACGTCCTCGTCTCCCTGCTGCCGCCGGGACCGCGCTACTTCCCCGGCGACGACGTCACGGACGAGCCGACCGACGTCATCGTGGCCGAGCTCATCCGCGAGGCCTGCCTCGAGCTGGTCGACGACGAATTGCCCCACTCCATCGCCGTCACGGTCGAGGAGATGGGGCTCCGCGAGGGCCGGCCCGACGACCGGCCGCTGCTCGACATCTTCGCCTCGATCGTCGTCGAGCGTGACTCCCAGAAGCCGATCATCCTCGGGTCCAAGGCGAGCCGCCTGCGCGCCATCGGCTCGACGGCGCGGCGCCAGATCGAGCGGCTGCTCGGCACGCCGGTCTACCTGGACCTCCGCGTCAAGGTCCTGAAGGAGTGGCAGACCGACGCGAAGAAGCTGAACCGGCTGGGCTTCTGACGGGGGCCGCCGTCGGCGCTGGGGGCCGGGCGGCAAGCGGGGCTTCAGGCGACACGTCGGGTTTCGTCAAGATTTGATGAAGGGCTCCCCGTCACGCGCGTCGTCACGCTAGGCTCGCGGTAAGCCTCCCCGGGCGACCGGGGTGGTGAATCCAGCAAATCGCGGTCGGGCCTCCATTAACTGATCTCGACCGCCGGAGAACCGAAGGAAGGGGGTGCCACATATGCCCAGTTGGTTGACAGGGCTCCTCTCGTGGGGGGCTTGGGGCACGGGCTTGGCGATGACCATTCTGGCCGTTGTCACTCAGTTCTTGTCCAGCCTGCTGTCCGGGTCGAGCTCGCCTCTGATCCCGACTTCGTAAGGTCATATAGCTCCTAGCAACAAGAGTGGGGGTGTCCGCCTGGGGGACACCCCGACCCCCATCACCGGCGGGGCGGCGGATCCTCCGCCGCCGGCAACCCGCCCACAGACATTCGGTTGGCCCACGGAGAGATCCGTGGGCCAACTGCCGTCTGCGGGCCCGGGCCGCGCCCTCTGACCCGCGCCCAGCCCGTTTCCGGCCTGTTTTCGAGCCCGTTGCCAGCCTCTGGCGGCCCGTGTGGACCACCGCCTGACAAGTTGTTTGACCGAAATTGTGACGCGGCTTTCACGGCGCCGCGCCGGGGCACTAGACTCCCAGCGGAACCACCTGGATTCTGCGGCGCCAGGTGCGCCTCGAAACAGGGAACCTTGAGAAAGCGGTGCGACATGCGCAAGCCCTGGATGGCCGCTCTGGCCGGGACGCTCGTCATCGGGCTCCTGGCCGTGGCCCCGAGCCCGGCCAACGCCGTCGAGGAGGGCCCGCTCGGCGCGGTCCTCGTGGGAAGCATGGACGAGTGGGAGCCCAGCGCGTGGGCCGACGAGAACGCCGACGCCATCCAGGCCCAGAGCCTCGACCCCGACAAGGTCGGCGAGGCCTACGCCCCCGCTGGGACCAGCCATGTCACGGTCGACGCCGCGACCGGTCGGGTCGCCGTCGAGAATTGCTGCTTCGACGAGGTCACGGTCGGCGCGGCCGTGGGCGACGCCACGGGCACGGCGACGGTCGAGATCGCCGACACTGACGTGACCTACAGCGCGGCCGACACCCCCGTCCAGGACGCCGACGTCGTCGAGTTCCTCCTGCCGCCGCTGACGCTCCAGATCACGGCCAACGGCTACACGGGGACGTATGTGGCCCACTTCGACACGGCCACCGTCACCCCCGACGCCGGCAACGACCCCGCCAAGGACGCCCAGATCCTGCCGCTGCTGGAGGACAACTTCCTCGACTACGTCAACGAGCACGCCGACGAACTCGCCGCCAAGGCGGCCGCGCGGCTGGCCGAGGCGTACTCGGGCTTTGCCCAGGCGGCCACGTGGTCCTACGACGCCGAGTTCGACTACACGTTCGGCTATGCCTTCGACTCCCTGACCAACGGCGAGGAGGCGACGGTCGACCTGGCCAAGGTCGCCGCCCAGGGCTGGCTGAAGGACCTCTCCGGGACTGCGACCGTGACGTCCGACATCGCCTCGCTCGACTGGACCAAGTTCGTCAGCGCCGCCGTGGCGGCGGCCCTCGAGGGGTCCGACACCGCCGACGAACTCGACGGGCTCGACCTCGAGACCGAGGCCCTCGACGCCTTTAACGCCCAGGCGCAGAAGGCCGGCGCCTTCCAGCCCGCGGCGACCGCGCTCGCGGCCGACTACGACGCCTTCTTCGCCGACTTCAACCTCGAGCAGGGCCAGGGCGTCATCGCCGTGACGCCCTACGGGACGGCCGGCGTGACCGCGCTGACGCAGAGCCTCGCGGCGTTCGCCCAGGCCCACTCCGACGAGTGGCGGGACGGGCTGGAAGCCGTCCCGGCGACGTTCAGCGTGACCCGGACCTTCGACCCCGGCTCGATCAACAACCTGGTCGCGACCGACGTGACGGACACCGCGGCGACCTACGCGGTGACGGCCGCCGATGCCACCGCCGTCATCGGCGCGACGACGACGCTGCATCCCAGCGTGGCCGGCCTGCCGTCCAGCGTGACCGTGACGTACGAGTACGCCTCCGACGATGAAACGATTGCCACGGTCGACGAGGCCGGGGTGGTCACGGGCGTGGCCGAGGGCACGGCAGCCGTCACTATCAGCGCGACCCTCGAGTGCGACGACGGCGAGACGCAGACCGTCTCCACGACCGTGGACGTCCTGGTCAGCGCCACGGGGGACATCACCCCGGCGCCCGGGGCTTTCTGCGACGAGTTCCAGCCGATCATGGTCGACCTCGCCAATGCCCTCGAGGCCGCCAATAGCTCCGGGAACGTCGCGGATGTCCTGGCTGCCATGCCTCAGGTTCTGGCGTCGTTCGAGCAGATCAAGGCGACGAATCCACCCGCCAGCGTGGAGGAGCCACTCGACTACCTGATCGACTACTTCAGCCGGATGAAGACGGCCTACGAGAACAACGACCTGAACGCGATCCTTGCCCTCGCCGGGGAATCCGATGCCGTCGCCGAGGCCCAGACCGAGTTGGCGGATCGCGCGGCCGAGGAGTGCGGCTGGGCCTTGTCGTCGGCGTCGCCGTCGCCCAGCCCGAGCCCATCGCCCGTGGTGTCGCCCAGTCCGAGCCCGTCGCCGGTCGTGTCGCCGTCGCCGAGCCCGAGCCCGGTTGTCTCCCCGAGCCCGAGCCCCAGCCCCGTGACGTCGCCGTCGCCGAGCCCGTCGCCGGTCGTGTCGCCGTCGCCGAGCCCCAGCCCGGTTGTCTCCCCGAGCCCGAGCCCCAGCCCCGTGACGTCGCCGTCGCCGAGCCCGTCGCCCGTGGTCTCGCCGAGTCCGAGCCCCTCGCCGGTCGTGTCGCCGTCGCCGAGCCCCAGCCCGGTCGTGTCGCCGAGCCCCAGCCCGTCGCCCGTGACGTCGCCCAGCCCGAGCCCCTCTCCGGTGACGTCTCCGTCGCCGAGCCCGTCGCCGGTCGTGTCGCCCAGCCCGAGCCCGAGCCCAGTTGTCTCCCCGAGCCCGAGCCCCAGCCCGGTGACGTCGCCGTCGCCGAGCCCGAGTCCGGTCGTGTCGCCGAGCCCCAGCCCGTCGCCGGTTGTCTCGCCGAGCCCGAGTCCGTCACCCGTGACGTCGCCCAGCCCGAGCCCCAGCCCGGTGACGTCGCCGTCGCCGAGCCCGAGTCCGGTGGTGTCGCCGAGCCCGAGTCCTTCGCCGGTGGTGTCGTCGTCGCCGAGTCCGTCGCCGTCGCCGAGCCCGGCGCCGGTGGTGTTGTCGTCGCCGAGTCCGTCGCCGTCGCCGAGCCCGGCGCCGGTGGTGTTGTCGTCGCCCACCCCGAGTGCCACTCCGACCGTCTCGGCCGGGTTCTGCCCGGTGTTCCTGGGCCAGGTCCAGGCCATCTCCGACTCCCTCAACGCGTTGAACGCCGCGACCACGACCGACGAGGTCATCGCCACGCTCGGCACGTTCCTGGCGAGCCTGGAGAAGATCCAGGCCACGAACCCGCCGGCCGCCGTGGCGACGCCGCTCGCCACTGTGATCGCCTTCTACGCGGACTTCCGCACGGCGCTCGTGACCAACGACGACGAACTCGGCCAACAGGTGGCCGACCGCCAGCCCGCCGCCATGGCCGCGATGGCCGAGTTCCTGACCGCCACGGCCGGCGAGTGCAACCTGCCGCTGCCGACGGTGTCGGCCAGCGCCGCGACGTCGGCTGCTCCGGCGACGTCGGCTGCTCCGGCGACGTCCGCTGCTCCGGCGACGTCCGCGGCTCCTGCGACGTCGGCTGCGCCCGCCACGTCGGCCGCTCCTGCGACGTCGGCTGCGCCCGCCTCGTCGGCGGCTCCGGCGACGTCGGCTGCTCCGGCCTCGTCGGCTGCTCCGGCCTCGTCGGCTGCTCCGGCCTCGTCGGCTGCTCCTGCGACGTCGGCTGCTCCTGCGACGTCGGCTGCTCCGGCGACGTCGGCTGCTCCGGCGACGTCGGCTGCTCCGGCGACGTCGGCGGCTCCTGCCTCGTCGGCTGCTCCTGCGACGTCGGCGGCTCCGGCTACGTCCGCTGCTCCTGCGACGTCGGCGGCTCCTGCCTCGTCGGCTGCGCCCGCCACATCGGCCGCTCCGGCGACGTCCGCTGCCCCCGCGACGTCCGTGAAGCCGTCGGTGGCCCCGGCAACCTCAGCCAAGCCGTCTGCCGGTCCCGTGACCTCGGTCATGCCCTCGGTCACACCGTCGCCCAGCCCGACGGCCGGCCCGGCCACCTCGGCCACGCCGTCCGCCAGCCCGACGTCCGGCCCGCTGTGCCCAGTGTTCTTCGAGCAGGTCACGGCGATCGACAAGGCGTTCAAGGCGCTCAACGCGGCGGCCAGCGTCTCGGACACGGCCGCGGCCCTCGACCAGCTCGTGACGAGCCTCAAGACCGTCCAGTCGGCCAACCCGCCGGCCAACGTGGCGACGCCGCTGGGGATCGTCGTGTCGTTCTACGGGGACTTCCAGGAAGCCGTCAAGTCCGGCGACCCGGCCCTCATCGCGACCCTGGCCCCGCGCCAGGAAGCGGCGGCTGCCGCCATGGCCGACTTCCTCGTCCAGATCGCGCAGGAATGCAACCTGCCGCTGCCGACGGCCTCGCCCAGCGCCGCGCCGAGCGTCGTGCCGTCGGCCGGGACCTCGGCCGGACCGTCCGCCCCGGCCTCGGCGGGGCCCTCGGCCGGGACCTCGGCGGGCCCCTCCGCGGGCGTGTCGGCCGCGCCGGCCACGGCCACGCCGAGCCCGAGCGCGTCGGCCAGCGTCGCCCCCGGCAAGCCCGGCAAGCCGACCATCACGTCGCCCGCCCCCGGCTCCTCGACCGACGACACGACCCCGACCATCGCCGGAACCGGCGGCCAGTCGGGCGCGACGGTCGTCGTGACCGATGAGAACGGCCACGAGCTGTGCCGGACCGCCGTCAAGGCCGAAGGCGCCTGGACCTGCGACGTCACGACGCCGCTGAGCGTCGGCTCGCACACGATCGCGGTCTTCCAGCGTGACCTGGCCGGCAACGAATCCCCGGCCGACTCCATCGCCCTGTACATCACCGGCCCCGGTGGCTCGGCCGCGCCGTCGCCCAGCGCCTCGGCGGCCGCGTCGGCCGCGCCCTCGACCGTGCCCTCGGGCGCGGCCACGAGCGCCGCGCCGTCCGCCTCCGCCCGGCCCGCGCCGACCGTGTCGATCACGGCGAGCGGCCGGACGCTGACCGTGACGGGCGCCGGCTTCCTGCCGGCCGAGCTCGTCACCGGCACGGTGTACTCCGACCCGATCAACCTCGGCACGGTCGCGGCCAACTCGGACGGCAAGGTGACATTCACGTTCACGCTGCCCGCCGACTTCGCCGTCGGCAGCCACAAGGTCGTCCTGACGGGCGCCCAGTCCGGCTCCGCAGAGAAGGCGTTCACCGTCACGTCGTCCGGCACCCTGGCCGGCACCGGCGCGGACGTCAGCGGCTACATGGTCCTCGTGGCCATCGCCGCGATCGCGCTGGGCGGCTCCGCCATCGTGATCGGCGCGAAGCGGCGCAAGCGCGGCTAGGGCCGACCGCGGACACGTCGGCCTGACCAACGGCATGAGCGTGTGACAAAGGAACCGTCCCCAATGTCACGCAGGCCGTGGTATCTGACGCCGCCGCCCGGGCTCGTTCCTCGCCAAGGCCGCGGCATCAGACACCTCCGCCTCACCTATGTCATGCTTTTGACCCGTGCCCACGGGGCAGGTAGAGTAGCGCGCTGTTGCGCCCCGCGGTCGCGGCTCGCGGCGCTGGACTATGTCCCGGGGTCAACACCATGGATATCAGACATAAGGAAGATGGTCGAGGTCGTGTCTACCTACAGCCCGAAGCCGGGGGAAGTTGCCCGGAATTGGCATGTCATCGACGCCGAGAACGTCGTGTTGGGACGCCTCGCCGTCACTGTCGCCACCCTGCTGCGCGGTAAGCACAAGCCGACGTTCGCGCCCCACGTGGACACGGGCGACTTCGTCGTCGTCGTCAACGCCGGCAAGATCGCGCTGACCGGCAAGAAGCGGACCGACAAGCTGGCCACGCGCCACTCCGGTTATCCGGGCGGCCTCCGTCAGGTCTCCTACGGCTCTCTCCTCGCCACGGACCCGCGCAAGGCGGTCGAGCGGGCGGTCTGGGGGATGCTGCCGAAGAACAAGCTCTCCCGCCAGCTCTTGGGCAAGCTCAAGGTCTACGCCGGCCCGGAGCACCCGCACGAGGCCCAGAAGCCCCAGCCGTACACCATCACCCAGGTTTCCCAGTAGGAAGTAAGAAGGAATGCCAGTTTCCGACACTGAGGTCGCCGCGACCGAGGCCGCCGAGGCCCCCGAGAAGGACTTCTCCTTCGTCGACGAGAACGAGCGCGAGATCGCCTACCGTTCCGAAGCCCAGCCGAGCGTGGTCCTGCCGGCCGGCCGTCCCGCCGTGGTCCAGAACTCCTACGGGACGGGCCGCCGCAAGGAGGCCATCGCCCGCGTCCGCCTGGCGCCGGGGACGGGCCAGTGGAAGATCAACGGCCGGACCCTCGAGGACTACTTCCCGAACAAGCTCCACCAGCAGGAGATCAAGGAGCCGTTCGAAGCGGCGGCCGTCCTCGGCTCCTACGACGTCGTGGCGCGCATCACCGGCGGCGGCGTGACCGGCCAGGCCGGCGCCCTCCGCCTCGGCATCGCCCGCGCCCTCAACGCGGCCGACCAGGAGGCGTCGCGCGGCGTCCTCAAGAAGGCCGGCATGCTGACCCGCGACGCCCGCGTCAAGGAGCGCAAGAAGGCCGGCCTCAAGAAGGCCCGCAAGGCTCCGCAGTACTCGAAGCGTTAACCGGCCGGCCATGGCGCGCCTGTTCGGCACGGACGGAGTGCGTGGCCTCGCCAACGGCCCGGTGCTGACGGCCGAGTTGGCCCTCAACCTCTCGACCGCCGCGGCCCACATCCTCGGCACGGGCGCCCACGGGCGCCTCACCGCCGTGGTCGGGCGCGACACCCGGGCCTCCGGCGAATTCCTGGAAGCCGCCGTCACGGCGGGGCTGGCCGGGGCGGGCGTGGACGTCGTCCGCGTCGGCGTCCTCCCCACTCCCGCGCTGGCGTGGCTCGTGGCGGACCGGGAAACCGACTTGGGCGTGATGCTGTCCGCCTCCCACAACCCCATGCCCGACAACGGCATCAAGTTCCTGGCGCGGGGCGGCGTCAAGCTCCCCGACGACGTCGAGGACCTGATCGAGGAGGAACTGCACGTCGACTGGACCCTGCCGGTGGGCGCGGCCGTCGGCCGCGTCAGCGACGACCCCCGCGCCGTCGACGACTACATCGCCCACCTCATCGGCTCCCTCGAACCCAACTCGCTGGCCGGGCTCAACATCGTCCTCGACACGGCCAACGGCGCCGCGTCGCGCACGGCCGTGGCGGCGTTCGAGGGCCAGGGCGCCCGCGTGACCCCCATCCACCACACCCCCGACGGCCTCAACATCAACCTCGACTGCGGCTCGACCCACCTCGAATCGCTCCAGGCGGCCGTCGTGGCCGCCGGCGCCGACCTCGGCCTGGCGTTCGACGGCGACGCCGACCGCTGCCTGGCGGTCGACCATGTGGGCGCGCTGGTCGACGGCGACCAGATCCTCGCCATCCTCGCCCTCTCGCTGCAGGAGCAGGGCCGCCTCCACCTGGACACGGTCGTGGCCACGGTCATGAGCAACCTCGGCTTCATCCAGGCGATGCGGGCCCACGGCATCGCCGTCGACACGACCAAGGTCGGCGACCGCTACGTCCTCGAGACGATGAACGCCAACAACTTTACTTTGGGCGGGGAGCAGTCGGGCCACGTCATCCTGTCCGAGTACGCCACGACCGGCGACGGTGTCCTGACCGGCCTCCACCTGGCCGCCCGCGTCGCCGCCACCGGGCAGACGCTGCGCCAGCTCGCGGCGGTCATGGAGCATGTCCCCCAGGTCACGCTGAACGTGGCCGGCGTCGACAAGGCGCGCGTCAACCTCGACCCGGATCTCAACGCCGCCGTCAAGCAGGCGACGCGCGACCTGGCCGGCCGCGGCCGCATCCTGCTCCGGCCGTCCGGCACCGAGCCGGTCGTCCGCGTCATGGTCGAGGCGCCGACCGAGGCCGAGGCGCGGGGCGTGGCCGAGCACTTGGCGGGCGTCCTCAAGGCCCGTTTGAGCCTCGCCTGACATCCGGCCGAACTCGTCCCCAATCCTTGGAGCTTCCTCAGAACCGGCCCGCCAGGATGGTTATCACCAGGCCGGACCGGCGCGAGGGACTACCTAGCTAGAAGCCCCACAGAACGCGGGTCCGGCCGTCCAACGTCCCGCTCAGACCCGCCGCAGTCGGATGCACTCGATCGAGTGGTCGGCGGCCTTGCCGATCACGACCGTGGCCCGGCCTCTGGTCGGGAGGACGTTGTCGCGCAGGTTGGGACCGTTGATCGTGTCCCACGTCTCGTGGGCGACGGCCAGCGCGGCCTCGTCGGAGACCGTGGCGAAGCGGCGGAAGAAGGAGTGGGGGTCCGTGAACGCGGTCTGGCGGAGGGCCATGAAGCGCTCGACGAACCACGCCTTGATCGCCGCCTCGGGCGCGTCGACGTAGACGGAGAAGTCGAAGAAGTCGGCCAGCGCCAGGCCGATCCGGCCGTCCCGCCGCGGCCGGGCGGGCTGAAGGACGTTGAGGCCCTCGATGATGAGGACGTCGGGCCGCTCGATGACGAGTTCCTCGCCCGGCACGATGTCGTACGTCAGGTGGGAGTAGACGGGCGCCGTGACCTTCGGGGCGCCGGATTTCACGGCCATGGCGAAGCGCAGGAGCGCGGCGCGGTCGTAGGACTCCGGGAAGCCCTTGCGCTCCATCAGCCCCTGGCGCTCCAACTCCGCGTTGGGTAGGAGGAAGCCGTCGGTCGTGACGAGGTCGATGCGGCGGCGCGGATAGCCGTTGGCGAGGAGCTCGCGCAGCAGCCGCGACGTCGTCGACTTGCCGACCGCGACCGAGCCAGCCACGCCGATGATGAACGGGGTCGGCCGCTCCGACAGGCCGAGGAACCAGTTGGAGTGGCGGTACAGGCTCGTCGTGTGGTCAATGTAGAGGTTGATCAGCTCGGTCAGCGGCAGGTAGACCTGGCGGACCTGGTCGAGGTCGATCGGGTCGCCGATGGCGCGGACCGAGTCGAGCGTGGCCTCGTCGAGCTCGAGCCGCCGGGTCCGGGCCAGCTCGGCCCAGTGCGTGCGCCCGAGCGCGAGATACGGGCCGAAGGGCTGGTCCTCCGGCTCAGGAATGTTGTCCATCGTGGACCTCCGACATGACGGGGCAAACCTTTCCCAGTCTTCCACACCGGCGCCGGACGGGCGAGTCGGTTCATGGGCGGGTCACGGCGTGGGCGGGCTCGGCGGGGGCGGCGGGCCGGGTACCATCTGGGCACATGTGCGGAATCGTGGGCTACGTCGGGCCGCGCCCGGCCCAGCCGATCATCATCGACGGGCTCCGGCGGATGGAGTACCGGGGCTACGACTCCGCCGGCATCACGGTCGTGGCGGACGGGCAATTGGCCGCCCGGAAGAAGGCCGGCAAGCTGGCCAACCTGGAAGCCGAGTTGCTGGCCCACCCGCTGCCCGAATCCCACCAGGGCATCGGCCACACGCGCTGGGCCACCCACGGCGGCCCGACCGACGCCAACGCCCACCCCCACCTCTCGGCCGACGACCGCGTGGCCGTCGTCCACAACGGCATCATCGAGAACTTCGCCACGCTCCGGGCCGAGTTGGCCGCCGACGGCATCGAGTTCCGCTCCCAGACCGACTCCGAGGCCGTCGCCCATCTGCTCCGCCGCCAGCTCGACGTCACGCCGGGGCTGGCCGACGCGCTCCGCGCCGTCTGCCGGCGGCTGGAGGGCGCCTTCACATTGGTCGCCGTCGACGCCGCCCAACCCGGGTTGATCGTGGCCGCGCGGCGCAGCTCGCCGCTGGTCGTCGGCGTCGGCGAGGGCGAGATGTTCCTCGCCTCCGACGTGGCCAGTTTCATCGAGCACACGCGCCACGCCATCGAACTGGGCCAGGACCAGGTCGTGGCCATCACGGCGGGCTCGGTCGACGTGACGGATTTCGCCGGGCGGCCCGCCGAGGTCCGGCCCTACGAGATCGAGTGGGACCTGTCGTCCGCCGAGAAGGGCGGCTTCGACTGGTTCATGCGCAAGGAAATCTTCGAGCAGCCGCACGCGGCCGCCGACACGCTGCTCGGCCGGATCGACCCGGACGGGCGGCTCTGCCTGGACGAGATGCGGATCGACCGGGCGCTCCTCCGGTCGGTCGACAAGATCGTCATCATCGCCTGCGGCACGGCCTACCACGCCGGGCTGATCGCCAAGTACGCCATCGAACACTGGACGCGCGTGCCCTGCGAGGTCGAACTGGCCAGCGAGTTCCGCTACCGCGACCCGATCGTGACCCGGACCACGTTGGTGGTGGCGATCTCGCAGTCCGGCGAGACGATGGACACGCTCATGGCGATCCGTCACGCCCGGGAGCAGCACGCGGCCGTCGTCGCCATCTGCAATACCAACGGGGCGACGATCCCGCGCGAGTCCGACGCGGTCATCTACACGCACGCCGGGCCGGAGATCGGCGTGGCCTCGACCAAGTGCTTCACGGCCCAGATCATCGCCTGCTACCTGCTCGGGCTCTACCTGGCCCAGGAGCGGGGGACGAAGTTCGGCGACGAGATCCTGTCCCTGGTCGAGGAGCTGGCGGGGATCCCGGACAAGATGCAGGCAGTCCTCGACTCCCTGGAGCCGATGAAGGCGCTGGCGCTCGACCTCGTGGCCAACAAGGACTTCATCTTCCTCGGCCGCCACGTCGGCTACCCCATCGCCCTGGAAGGCGCGCTCAAGCTCAAGGAGATTTCCTACCTCCACGCCGAGGGCTTCGCCGCCGGCGAGCTCAAGCACGGGCCGATCGCGCTGGTCGAGCCGGGCGTGCCGGTCTTCGTCGTGGTCCCGCCGCAGGGCCGCGATTCCCTGCACGACAAGGTCATCTCCAATATCCAGGAGGTCCGCGCGCGGGGGGCCAAGACGATCGTGCTGGCGGAGGAGGGCGACCCGGAGGCGGGCGCTTTCGCCACCAAGCTGATCGAGCTGCCGGTCGTGCCGACGCTGTTCCAGCCCATGCTGGCGATCATCCCGCTGCAGTACTTCGCGTGCGAGGTCGCGACGCTGAAGGGCTACGACGTCGACCAACCGAGAAACCTGGCCAAGTCCGTCACGGTGGAGTAGACCCCTGGCCATCCCAAGACCCTGTGTCATGCGGAACCTCTGGTCATCGCAAACACCTTGTCATCCCAAACCCCTTGTCGTCCCAAACCCCTTGTCATCCCGGCGAAAGCCGGGATCTTGAACCCGGTGCAGTCAACAGCGGGAAAGATCCCGGCTTTCGCCGGGATGACAAAGAACGGGGATGACAAGGAATGGGATGACAAGAAGCGGGGGCATGGCAAGGGAGGTACGAGGCGGTATCGCTAAGCTCCGTCCCATGATCCTGGGCATTGGCGTGGACGTGTGCGATATCGCCCGCTGGGAGAAGATGGCCGCGCGGCGGCCCGGCCTGGTGCGCAAGCTGCTGACGGAGGCGGAGGCCGCGCTGCCCGCGTGGTCGCAGGCCGCGCGGTTCGCCGCCAAGGAGGCGCTGGCCAAGGCGCTGCCCGTGGCGCCGCCGCAACTGCAGTGGCACGACGCCGAGGTCGTGATGGGCGAGGACGGCAAGCCGCACTTCAAGTTCACGGACCCGCTGGCCGGGCTGCTGGAGTTCTTCGGGACGACGGGCATCCACCTGTCGCTGACCCACGACGCCGGGGTGGCCGTGGCGCTGGTCGTGCTGGAGGGGGACCGGTGAAGGCGGTCTACACGGCGGACCAGGTCCGCGCGGCCGAGCGGGCGACGGGCGAGGCGCTGGCGTCGGGCCGGTTGATGGCGCGGGCGGCGGCCGGGCTGGCGCGCGAGGTCGCGGCCGAACTGGCCGACGCGGGCCGCCGGGTCCGGGGCGCGCGGGTCCTGCTCGTGGCGGGCCCGGGCGACAACGGCGGCGACGGCCTGTTCGCGGCGGCCCGATTGGCGCAGCGCGGGGCCAGGGTGACGGTGTGGGCGGCCTTCGAGAAACGTCACGGTCAAGGTTGGGCGGCGCTGCTGGCCGCCGGCGGGCGGGCGGTCGACGCGGCGGGCGCGCTGGCGGCGCTGGAGTCGGCGGACGTCGTCATCGACGCCGTCTTCGGCATCGGGGCCCGGCCCGGGCTGCCCGACGCCGTGGCGGCGTTCGCGGCGGCCTGCGCGGAGCGCGGGGTGGCCGTCGTGGCGGCCGACCTGCCCAGCGGCCTGGAGGCGGATGCCTGCCGTCCGGCGGGGCCAGCGTTCGCGGCCGCGCGTACGGTCAGCTTCGGCGCCTGGAAGCCCTGCCACGTGCTGCAACCCGCCCGCGACCGCTGTGGCGCCAGACGCCTGATCGACCTCGGCCTGTTTGCTGAGGTCCAGGCCACGGGGTCGGGCCGCCCGAAGTTCGCTCGCCAGGCCACGGTGTCGGGCCCCGTGGCTGTCGCTCGCAGAGCTCGCTCCGTAGCCACGGCGCCCGACCCCCTGGCCCCGCCTGACCCGCTGGCCTGGCGGGCAGAAGCCACGGAGTCGGGCACGGTGGCTACGGAGCGGGCTGAGGCCATGGGGTCGGGCACGGTGGCTGCGGAGCGGGCTGAGGCCAGGGGGTCGGGCACGGTGGCTACGGAGCGAGCTCTGCGAACGATCTCCAGCGGGCCCGACACCGTGGCCGCCGTGGCTGTCACACCTCCGTACCTCAGCGAACTCGAGCTCTCCGACCTGGCCTCCCGCTGGCCGCGGCCCACGTCCACGAGCGACAAGTACTCCCGCGGCGTCGTCGCCATCGACACGGGCTCGGCGGCGTACCCCGGTGCGGCCGTGCTGGGCGCACTGGGCGCGGTCTATTCCGGGGCCGGCTACGTCAAGTACGTCGGCCCAGCCCGCGCCGAGGTCCGGGCCGCGCTGCCCAACGTGGTCTGCCCGTCGGCGGACTCGCCCCTGCCCCGGGCGGACGCCTGGCTGCTCGGCTCCGGCTGGGGCGACCGGCCCGACGCGGCGACCCACGTGGCCGCCATCCTGGCCCAGGGCCGCCCCACAGTGGTCGACGCCGAGGCCATCCAGTGCGTGACCTCTGCCACCCCCGCGCCCGTCCTCCTGACCCCGCACTCTGGTGAGCTGGCGCGCCTGCTCGG
The DNA here is from genome assembly GCA_031272805.1 of Propionibacteriaceae bacterium. Lineage (GTDB taxonomy): Bacteria > Actinomycetota > Actinomycetes > Propionibacteriales > Propionibacteriaceae > WQYJ01. The sequence goes on along the minus strand of JAISTC010000029.1, from coordinate 3,349 downwards.
CGTCCCGCGTGACGCCGTGGCGGCCGACCCGGTCGCGGCAGTGCAGGCGGCGTGCCGCCGAACCGGTGCCACGATCCTGCTCAAGGGCGCCACGCAGTACGTCGCCACACCGGGCGACGCCGTGACGTACCTGTGCTTCCCCGGCCCGGCGTGGACCGCCCAGGCCGGCTCCGGCGACGTCCTGGCCGGCATCGCGGCCACGCTCCTGGCCGCCGGCCTGCCCCCGCGTGACGCAGCACTGCTGGCCGGCTCGATCCAAGCGCTGACCGCCGCCCGCCACCCCGGCCCGTACCCCCCGCAAGACCTGGCGCGCTTCCTCCCGTCGGCCATCGCGTCGCTGTAAGACGGACGGCTCGTCACGGACGACGGGACGTGTGTGTACACTGGGCACACAAGACTGGGGATCGGAGGAACCCGTGACGCTGACCGTGGAACCTGCGGGGGTCAAGACTCGGCGCATCAGCTTGCGGGCGACGCCGCGGCAGGAGCAGACGCTCAAGTGGGCGGCCGAGGCGACGGACCACACCTTGACCGACTTCGTCCTCGACAGTGCCGTGACGCAGGCCCAGATGGTCCTGGCCGACCGGCGCTGGTTCGCCGTCAGCGACGAGCAGTACGAGGCGTTTCTCGATCTCCTGGACCAGCCCCTGCCGTCGACGGCCAAGCTGGCTCGCCTGTTCAGCGAGGCCTGAGCGATGGGCTTCCCGGCGCCGCGCAAGCTGGAACGGGGGGACCGGCGCGAGGACTTCGGCAGCGGCGCCGACGACCTCGACCTCTGGTTCGCCCAGTTCGCCTGGGAGAACCAGCAGGCGGGCAACGCCGTGACCTATGTCGTGGCGGACGATGACGGCCTGATGCTCGGCTACTACTCCATCACGATGGCGAGCGTCGGGCGCCTGACCGTGCCCGAGCGCCTCCAGAAAGGACGTCCCAACCAGGTCCCGTGCGTCCTCCTGGCCCGATTGGCGGTGCGGCGCGACCGCCAGGGCTCGGGCCTGGGCCGCCGTCTCCTGGCCGACGCCCTGCGGCGGGCGGCGTTCCAATCCGACGCCATCGGCGCCGCCGCCGTCCTCGTCCACTGCCGGGACGAAGCGGCCAAGGCCTTCTACCTGGCCAACGCCGATTTTCTCGAGTCCCCGGCTGACCCGCTCCACCTGCTCCTGCCCATGAAGGACCTGAAACGGGTCCTGCAGTCCGCGCCATAGACGGGATCGGGCGGCTACGATCGCCGGCATGTGGTTTGGCCATCTGGAGACTTTGCCTGCCGTTGAGCATCCGGAGTTGCTGGGGGCGCCTGTGGCCGCGGCCATTGCGGCCGTGCCGGGGGCGCTCGTGTTCGCCATCGATCCGGCCCTGGCCGAGACCGAGGTGCTCTGCGCCACGTTGGACCTGCCGCTGAGCTGTTCGGCCAACGCCGTGCTCGTGACCGGGCGGCGCGAGGGGGTCAAACGCAATGCCTGTTGCATGACGCTGGCCCACCGCCGCGTCGACGTCAACGGCGTCGTCCGCCGGCGCCTCGACGTCCGCAAGGCGTCATTCGCGCCGATGGACGAGGCGGTGCGGGAATCGGGCATGGAGTACGGCGGGATCACGCCCATCGGGCTGCCGCCGGAGTGGCCGGTCTGGGTGGACGGGGCGGTGGCGGACACGGAGTGGGTGTGCATCGGCTCAGGCATCCGGGCCAGCAAGCTGATCGTCCCCGGCGCCGCCCTGGCCCAACTCCCCGGCGCAGCCCGCATCGACGGCCTCGCGCGTGACGTGCCAGCCTGACCGGACGTGCTCGTGACCGATGCCAGCGCGAGCCCTGACTCGGACAGGCCAGCGGTAGCATGGGCTGTCATGCCGACCGAGGCGGACGACGAGTTGGAGGGGGTCACGATGACCGACGTGTTGATCCCTGACGTCGACGAGGAGGATCTCGCCCGCTTCGACCGGGCGGCTGCTTACCGGGGTATGACCCGGCAGGAGTACCTGCTCTTGAAGATCGTGGACGAGCCCGAGCCGCAGTCTTGCCGCCGTAGGGCCACTGTGGAGGACTTCGTTGCGCTGGCCGAGGCCGCGAAGGACGTTCTCAACCCCGAAGTGATGGCTGGCGCCTGGCATTGACCTAGTCGTCCGACTGTCATCTGCTTGGATGGCGGGACGCCGTATTGCCGCTCTGCCGCTTGTCGCTGTCCCGAGTGACCCTCAGCCCTCTGACTGCCGCCTTAGCCCAGTTCGCGGTGTTGGTACAGGCGGGTGGCTATGAGGGCCGAGGCTACGAGCAGCGCCAGGCCGATGAGGGCGGCGCCGGTTGCGAGGCGGGCGTCACGGGCGATGCCGAGGTAGCGATCACGGTCGGCGTCGTCGTGGAATAGGTGTTGGTGGTCGACGCCGCGGGCCATGACGTGGTGGACGGGGGAGGCGTCGGAGTAGCGGGGAGGATAGGGCATGATGACTCCTCAGGTCGGTGATGGGTCTCATTGTGGGGGCGGTGACTGACAGTTTGGTCGGGCGAGGGTCGGGTGGTGGGGTTTGTGTGGGGTCGGCCGCGGTATCAGGTGCCCCCGCCCGAGCCCGTGGTCGCGGTCTGGGTGGCTAGACTCGGATTGTTGCTGAGTCAGGGAGGTGGCGATGTGACCCCGAAGCGCCAGGAACTCATGGACTTGGCTGAGACCGTGCCTGAGTCCGAGTTGACGTCGGCGATCGCCGCGTTACGCGTGTTGAGCCCCGCCTTGGTGGCGGACGACGACTGGCCGCCCGACTGGTTCGGCGCGATCGAATCCGTCGACGGCCCCGTGGCCGAGCGTGCGGACGAGTGGTTGGCCCAGGGTTTCGGCCGGGTCTGATGTTGCTCTGTGACACGGGCCCCCTCGTGGCCGCTGCCATCCGAACTGATCCCGACCATGCCGCCTGCGTGGCGTTGTTCCAGTCAGTCCACGCGCGTCGTGAAGTGATTGCCGTGCCGGCTCCTGTTCTGGCCGAGACCGGCTACCTGCTCGGTTCTCTGGGCGGCGCGGGGGTTGAAGCCAAGTTTCTGCGCCGGTTGACCCGTCCCGGGTTCGCCACTGTTGACTTGATCCCCCAAGACCTGGAGCGCATGGCGGAGTTGGTCGAGCAGTACGGCGACTTCCCATTGGGCACCACCGACGCTGCTGTCATGGCCTTGGCCGAGCGTTTTGGCGTGCGGCAGGTCGCCACGCTGGACCGGCGCCACTTCACCGCGGTGCGCCTGCGGCATGCGCCGTATCTTGACCTTGTGCCGTCCGTGTGAGGTTGAGGGGTTGGATCCCGTGGCCGTGGCGGCACGGGACGGGAGATGACAATGGGTTCTGTCATCCTGAGCGGAGCGAAGGATCTCGCCGTCACG
>JAISTC010000027.1 GCA_031272805.1 Propionibacteriaceae bacterium | reverse complement strand
CGGCGAGGGCGTCCTCGTTGCGGCGGTGGTAGAGGCCGATGTCGCACGCGCCGGCCACCCAGTCGGCGGGCGTCAGGGTGTAGTGGTCACGCGCGGAGCGGGCCCGGGCGCCGCACTGCGTGCAGTAGCCGTCCTGGTCGATGACGCCGCCGCACTCGGCGCACGTCGCGCCCACGACCAGGGTCGGGTCCGGCGGGGCCATCGGCTGGGTCTGGTCCGCGTCCTCGCCCGCCTGCCACAGCACGCCGGGGCCGTCGCCGGGGAACACGCGGGAGGAGTGCGCGCCGGGGGGCGGTGGGACCGGCGCGGTCGTGATGTCGTCCTCGGAGAGATCCTCGGCCTCAGGTGTCTCTTGGGGGGGCGCGGGGGTCTCTGGCTTGGCCACGGTGTCAGGCCCCCCTGGCTGTCGCTCGTTCCTCGCTCCGTAGCCAGGGGTGCCCGACCCCGTGGCCAAGCCAGGGGTGCCCGACCCCGTGGCCATGGCCTCCGGCTCGGGCACGCCTGCGCCCGGCGCGGGCGGCTTGACCTGGATCGTCGGATCGGCCGGCAGGTCGTCCCACGGCACGGTCACGGCGCCGGCCTCGGCGGAGGCCTGGACCAGGGAATCGGGTTGCGGGGTCTCGGTCATAGGAACGTCCACTTTCTCCGCCGGTTGGCCTCGTCGATGAGCTCGACGCGGCGCCCCGGATCTTGTTCGTACTTGGCCCACGTCCGGAGGGTCTCCTCCAGCTTCGTGCGGATGGCGGGCCGGGTCAGCGGCACGCCGCCGAGCGTCGCGGGGGCCCGGCCGCGCGTGACGGCGGGCGCCAGGCCGAGGGCGAGCTCGTAGATTTGGACCATGACCTTGGCCTGGTTGACCGGGTCGAAGCGGGCCGTCCCGACCGTGGCGACGGCCCGGTCCAGCAGGGGCAGGCTCGGCTTCTTCTGCGCGGCCCGGAGCAGGTAGCCGGCGGCCAGGCGGCGGCCCTCCAGGTAGCCGCGGGCGGTCGACGGGATCATGTTGAGCGCGTCGAGGACGCCGTCGAGGTTCTCCGGCCCGTCGTCGGCGCCGCGGCGGCGGGCGCGGATGCGGGCCAGGCCGAAGCCGGCGGCCGTCAGGTAGGCCGAGTCGGTCAGGGCGCAGAGCCCGTAGAGGTGCTCGGCCAGGTCGAGTTGGCCGCCCATCTCGGCGGCCACGCCGAGCGCGAACTTCGGCGCCAGCTCCCCGGGCACCTGGCCGTAGACGGCGTTGAACGACGCCTGCGCCTCGGACCACTTGGTCTGGAGGAGCGCCGACAGGCCCGCCATCCACGCGGCCCGCCACTCCCACGGGTCCGCCGCCAACAGCGCGTTGACCTGGCCCTGGACCACCGCGTGATCCTCCAATTCGAGCGCCGCCAGGCAGCGGGCCAGCTTGACCTCGGCCGTCTCGGCGGGCGGGCGGCGCAGTTGGTCGAGCCGGGCGGCGGCCGGGAGGAGCGCGATGGACGTCAGCCAGTCGGCGGCCCCGTCCGAGCGGTCGGGCAGGAGCCGGGGGATCTGGGACCAGTCGAAGACGTCGGACGCGATCGTGGGGGCGGCGAAGAACTCCGAGGCGGCGGTGGTCGTGGCGGGCTCGCCCTTGGCGACGCCGACGATCTCGCGCAGGACGCCGGTCAACTGGACCCGCAGCTCGTCGACCGAGCCGAAGCGGTCGGCCGGGCTCGGCGCGCAGCACTTGCCGATCAGGCGCAGCAGCGAGTCGGAGCGGCCCAGGGCGCCCAGTTGGTCGGCCGGCGGCAGGGAGTGCTGGTACGTCGTCTGGTAGCCCTTGACCTCGGCCGCCAGGATGAGCAGCGTGCGGCCGATCGTGTAGAGGTCGGACTCGACGGAGGTCCCCGCGGTCGAGACCTCGGGCGCCTGGAAACCGACCGTGCCGAAGATGGGGGACTGGTCGTCGTCGATCCGCCGGACGCCGCCCAGGTCGATCAGCTTGACCGTGTCCTCCAGGTGCATGACGTTGTCCGGCTTGAAGTCGCAGTAGAGCAGGCCGCGCTGGTGGAGGTAGGCGAACGCCGGCAGGATGCCGAGGATGTAGGCGGCGGCCTGGTCGAGCGGCAGCGGGTTGTAGGCGCCGTGGTTCTCCGCCATCCGGGCCTTGAGAATCTGCTTGAGCGACCGGCCGTTGACGAACTCCATGACGATGTAGGCGGCGTTCTCGTGGGTGACGAAGTTGTAGATCTCGACGATCAGCGGGTGCTGGACCTCGGCCAGGAAGCGCTGCTCGGCGATGGCGGACGCCTGGGCGTTCTCGTCGCCGACGTTGAGGAGGCCCTTGAGGACGACCCAGCGGTTCGACACATTGCGGTCCTGCGCCAGGTAGATCCAGCCCATGCCGCCGTAGGCGAGCGCGCCCTGGACCTCGTACTGGCCGGCCACGAGCTCGCCGGTCTGGAGCTTGACCTTGAACGAGTAGGGCTGGCGGCACTGGGGGCAGAACCCCTCGAGGCGGCCCTCGTTGGCCTCGCCCGACCGGCCGACCGGCGCCCCGCAGTTGGGGCAGTTGCGGCGGTCCTCGGGGATGACGGGGTTCTGGAGGATGACGCTGGCCGGGTCCTGGGGCGGCTCGTCCGGGACATGGGTCACGCCGGCGCCCAGCCCGCCGGTCTTGAGCCGGGCGGACGCGACGCGGGTCCGGGAGGTGACGGCGCCCGTCGGGGCGGTGGCGAGGCGGGCGGTGCCGAGGAGCGTGGCCGAGAGGTGCGTGCCGAGCGGGGTCAGGCCCGCGGCGGGGGCCGGGGCGGTGGCGCCGGCGGGGGCGCCACAGACCGTGCAGTAGCCGTCCTGGATTTGGCCCGGGCAGCCGGGCATCTGGCACTTCCCCGTCGGCCGGTTGGAGGGCGGCGCGCCGGGGACGCCTCGCCCTGGTGACGCCGGACTGGGGCGGGACGCCGGGGCCGGGCTGGCCGCGTGACGGGGGGTGGCGGCGGGCGTCGCGGGGGTCGCGGGAGCGGCGGGGACGGGCGCCAGGGGCGGCATCCCGCAGACGTCGCAGTAGCCGTCGACGATGTGGCCCGGGCAGCCGGGGCGTTGGCACCTCATGAGGCCCTCCTGGCGGCGGGGGCGGACGCGGGCAGCGCGTTGAGCAGATTGCGGAAGGCGTCGAGGACGGGCCGGACGACATCCAGCGGGGCGGGCCGGCGGTCGAGGAGCCCGGCGGCCTGGTCGCCGAGGGCGGTGACTTGGGGGTCGGCGGCCTGCGCCTGCGCGGCCCGGCCCTGGAGTAGGGCGAGGTAGTCGCGCAGCTCGCCCAACTCGGCCAGTGCCTTCCGGTTGGCCTGTTCGACCGTGTCGTAGGCCCGGCCGACCTGGGCCAGCTTGTCCTGGTAGGCGGTCAACTCCGGCCCGGGGGCGGGCACAGGGCCGAGCGCGCCGACGTGGGGGACGGCGTACTTCGGGCTCGGCTGGACCGCCGCCTTGACCTCGGCCACGAGCGCCACGAGGCCCTGCTCCCGCTTCTCCAGGGTGGCCCGGAGCTTGCGGGCCTCCTCGAGCTGGTCGGCCTGCTGGCGGCGAACCGCGTTGCCCTTGATCAGGTCGCGTTCCAGGGTGGCGGCGCGGATCTCCATCGGCCCGAGGCTGCCGCCGATGTCGCCGCCGCGGTCGGCCTTGGCGGCCAGCTCGGCCGTGTCGTGGGCGATGTCCTCGACCTCCCGCATGAGGTCGGCCCGGCGCTCGGGCGGCTCCAGTTGGACCTGGTCACGCAGGCGCTCGGCCTGGGCGCGCAGCCCCTGGAGGCGGAGCGACAGTTGCGTGTTGACCGGGGTCAGGCGGAGGCTGCTCGTGAGCTGGGCGGTCAGCGCGTCGGACAGGCGGCAGGCCTCGCCGACGTGGACGGAGAGCCCGCGGGCCGTCTGGGGGCCGGGGGTGCCGTCGTCGTCCAGGCGGCCCCAGCAGAGCTGGGCCAGCCGGCGCAGCTCGACGGGGCCGACGCGGCCGGAGTCCCACGCCTTGGTCAGGTCCTCGTAGCGGTGCTGGATCGCCTGCCAGACGGAGAGGGCCACCATCAGGTCGGCGGTCGGCCCGGCCGGCTCGGGCAGGGCGAGAATGGCCTGGTCCAGACGGTCCAATTCGGCGCGGCGGTCCGCCACCCACTGGCCGAGCGCCTGGAGGTAGGCCAGGTACTGCTCCGGGCTGGCGGGCCGGTCGAGCGCGCCGGGCGGCCACGGCGCCGCGGCGGTCACCGGTACTCCTCAAGCCGGGCGCGGAACCCGGCCAGCGTGCAGGCCACGGCGACGGCGCCCGTGACGAGGACGAAGATGACGTGCAGGGCCGAGGGGGTGCCCGTGGCCGTCAGCATGATGGCGGCGACGACGAGGCCGGCCACGGCCACGAGCGCGACGAGGAGCCAGGCCGTGATGACGCGGTGGGTCCGCTTGGCGGCGACGACCATCGCCGTGACCAGGAGGATCGCCGTCAGGCCGGCCACGATGATCGCCAGGACGCCGAAGGCGTCCTCGGCCCCGGAGCCGTCGACGTGGAACGCCACGGCGAGCGAGCCGATCAGTGCGTTGACGATCTCGGAGACGACCGTGACGAGGCGGAAACGGCCGAGCAGGGTGGGCGTGGTGAGGTGGGTCTTGGGCTGGGGTGGCTGGGCCGTGGCGGGGGGCTTGGCGACCGCGGCCGGGGTCCGCGCGGCCGACTGGACGGCCTGGGTGGGAGGGGCGGGAGCGGGCTGGGGCTTCGCTGGGGCGGGCGCCGCGGCCGTCGCGGTGGCGCGGCGGGCCGGTTTCTGGGCGGGTTGTCTGGCCATCAGGCATCCCGGGGCTCTGTCTCGGGCGCGGCCACGGTGTCAGGCCCCCCTGGCTGTCGCTCGTTCCTCGCTCCGTAGCCAGGGGTGCCCGACCCCGTGGCCTCGGGCCACTCGACCGGGGGCTCGTCGGAGTCCGGGGCGATGTCCTCGGGCTTGAGCTCGCGCAACTGCTCGAGCGTCGGGTCGGCCACGTCGCGCAGGCGCCAGGCCTGCTTGCCGATCGCCGCCTCGAACGTGTTGCGGACATAGCGGCCGTTGCCGAACGTCTCGTCGCGGACCTGCTGCGCCAGGCCGACGCGGAAGGCCGCGACCGTGGCGTCGGCGACGTCGTAGTCGGCCGCCTCGGCCATGGACTTGAGGATGCCGACCAGCTCGTCGTCCGTGTAGTCGGCGAAGTGGATCGTCGTGCGGAAGCGGGAGGCCAGGCCCGGGTTCTCCGCGATGAAGACCTCCATCGGCGCCGGGTAGCCGGCCACGATGACGACGAGGTCGCCGCGGTTGTCCTCCATCTCCTTGACCAGGGTGTTGATGGCTTCCTCGCCGTACTGGTCGCCCGACAGCGAGTAGGCCTCGTCGATAAACAGGACGCCGCCCAGCGCGGACTTGGCCACCTCGGCCGTCTTGATGGCCGTCTGGCCGAGGTACCCGGCGACCAGCTCGGACCGGTCGACCTCGACCAATTGGCCCTTGGACAGCAGGCCAAGGGCCCGGTAGATGCCGCCGACCAGGCGGGCGACCGTCGTCTTGCCCGTGCCGGGGTTGCCGACGAAGACCAGGTGCCGCGTGATCGTCGGATCCTTGAGGCCCGCCGCCGCGCGCTTGGCCTGGAGCTTGAGGATGGCCGACTGGCGGTGGATCTCCTCCTTGACCTGGGTCAGGCCGACGAGGCCGTCCAGTTCCTCGAGGAGCTCCTCGAGCGTCTTCGGCGGTGTTTCCGGCTCGGCCGGCTTATCCTCGGCCGGCGCGTCCGCCGTGGCCGTGGGCGCACCTTGGCCGGGGGCCGCGCCGTCCGCCCCCGGCGGCAGGCCGTAGGGATCGGCGGGCGGGGCGGACTGGCCTGGGGTCTGGAAGCCGCCCGGCTGGGCGGGCGCCAACTCGCCGAACGCGCCGGGGGCATGGGGGTCGACGCCGGTGAGGTCGAAGAAGCCGGGGATCTCCGGCAGGTCCGAGCCCTTCAGGCCCATGGCCCGGAGCCGCTGGGACTGGTCCTTGATCTGGCCCAGCACCCGGTTGAGGAGGGCCGGGGCGGCATCGACGAACTCGCGCATGGCGTCCTCGTCCGGCGGGACCGGCGGATTGGGGTCGGTCATCAGGCCTCCAGATCAAGTGGGTTGCTGGACTTGGGCGCCGGCGGCGGGGCCACCGGCTCGGCGGCGCTGCCGGGCGCGAACTTCTCCTGCAGGAAGCGGCCGTGGGCGATCAGCGCGTCGGCGTCCTTCTGGAGCACGGCGTCGTACATCTTGTCGACGGTCGCGCCCAGGAGGTCGAGCTGGTCGACCAGGACGAGCAGGGCCGTCTTGCCGCCCTCGATGGGGCGTGCGTTGGCCCAATCCCGGGGCAGGCGGACGTAGGCGCTCAAGGCCTCGGGCAGGTAGCTCGTGGCCGTGGCGATGAGGGAGTACTGGTCGACGGAGGCCAGCCCGGCGTAGTCGAGCCGCGGCACGATGTCGCGCAGGCGCTGGGCGACGCGCAGCACCCGCGCCACCGCCGCCCACGGCAGGGTCGGGTCCTTGACCTGGACCTCGATCTGGTCGAGTGCCGCCGTGATGTCCGCGGGCGTCGGCGCGGGCGGGAGGACGACGACCGGCGCCGCCCCCGTCCCCTCGCTGCCCTTGAACCAATCGAACAGACCCACCTCGGGCTCCCCGTCAGCGGAGATCGACGTCGAGGCCGGTGGGGATGGCCGGCTGCGAGGCCTGGGCGCGGTCGAGGTAGGACCGGGACTTCGTGACCTCTTGCTCGAGGACGCCGATGGTCTGGGCCATGTTGTCGAGGGCCTTGGCCTTGAACTGGTCGATCGTGTCCATCGTCTGGTAGATGTTCGCGAACGCGGCCTGGAGTTGCTGGATGCCGATGGTCGAGCTGGCCGCCTGCTCGCGGATACCCGCCGACTGCTCCTTCAACATCTCGCTGGTCCGCTGGATCATGGCCGACGTCGTCGTGTTGAGGGCCGTGATCTGGTCGAGGACGAGGCGCTGGTTGCCGAGGGCCTGGGCCACGATGACCGCCGTGCGGAGCGCGGACACCGTCGTCGTGGATGCCCGGTCGACGCCCTTGATGAGCTCGATGTTGTTCTTGATGATGATGTCGATGGCGAGGTAGCTCTGGATCGACACGGCGAGCTGGGTCAGGAGGTCCTGGTGTTTCTGGCGGACGTAGAACAAGACGTCCTCGGAGAGGACCTTGGCTCGGTCGGGGTCGGAGAACTGCAGGTTGTTGACCTGGGCCGAGAGCTGCTTGTCGAGCTGCTCGGCGATGTAGACGTACTGGTTGAGCCGGCCCATCGTGGTCCAGAGGTTCTGCTTCTCCATGTTGAGCGCCACGTTGTCGCGGGTCAGCTCGTCCTGGCCGGAACGCAGGGCGTGGAGGATGGCGTTGAGGTGGGTCTGGCTCGACTGGTACTTGCGGAAGTAGTCCTCGATCTTCTTGCCGCCGGGGAAGATGCCCAGGATCTTCTTGCCCTTCCCCGTGACGCCCCGGTCGCCGGCCGGATCGAGGTCCTCGACCGTCCGGCGCAGCTCAAGGAGGGTCTTGCCGACGTTCGAGCCCTCGGCCAGGCCGCCCTCCTTGAGGGCCTTGACCGGCGTCGACAGGAGCCGGTTGGACGTCTCGGCGGCCCGCCGGATGTCGGCGTCGCCCATGGAACGGACGGCGTCGGCCTGGGCGGCGAACTCGGGGCTGCGGGTCTGGGCCTGGTTGATCGCGTCGAGGAAGGTTTTCACCTTCTCGTCGAGGAGCGGTACCTGGGTCGCCTCGACCTGGGGCGCCATCGCGGGGGCCTGGGTCTCGGGAATCGCCACGACGGGCGCGGGCGCCTCCAGCGTCAACGGCGCGGCGATGGGCGGCGCGAGGGGGGCGAGGGCGGCGGAGCCGTCGGCGGCGGGCTGCGGAGTCTCGGTCATGAACTCTCCTGACAAGGTTGGACGGGGGCGGGAGGCCGAGCCCTGACGCAGACGTCCGGGGCTGGCGC
>JAISTC010000230.1 GCA_031272805.1 Propionibacteriaceae bacterium | reverse complement strand
CCGCCGGTCTGGACGGCGATCTTGCGCGGCTTGGCCTCCTCGGCGACGGGGATCGTCAGCGTCAGGACGCCGTCCGTGTAATCGGCCGTGATGTGGGCCACGTCGAGGCCCGTGCCGAGCGAGATCTGGCGGGCGTACGTGCCGTAGCTGCGCTCGCGGGACACCCAGCCGTGGTTCTCCTGGTCGTTGGTCACGAGCTCCTCGGCCCGCTCGGCCCGGATCGTCAGCGTGCGGTCGTCCACGTCGATGTCGATCTTGTCGGGGTCGACACCGGGGAGATCCGTCTTGACGACGAAGACGTCGCCCTGGCGGTAGAGGTCGAGGGGCATCGTGCGGGCGTCGGACGCGACGGCGCGGCCGACCTGGTTGAGGAGGCGATCGATCTCGCGGAAGGAATCAAAAGGTGTGGCCATCTCGGCTACCTCCTTGGGTCTGGTGAGGCCGGGCCCCGTGGCCTGGCCTCAAACTTGAGTCAACATGGCTCATATTACACATTGAGCCCAACCGGCTCAACTTTCCGCATGGTAGGACCGCCGCCCACGGGCCGGACCGGCCTGAAAGGACCCGCTAGGCTCGGCGCCACGAATCCGAAAGGAGCCCCCCACATGGCCCGCATCTCAGTCATCGGCGGCACCGGCTACGCCGGCCGCGCCATCGTCCAGGAGGCCGCCGCGCGCGGCCACAGCGTGACGTCGCTGTCCCGGAAGGAGCCGGCCGAACCCGTGGCCGGCGTGACCTACACGACCGGCTCGGCCCTCGACCTGGCCGACCTGGCCGAGGCCACGGCCGGGGCCGACGCGATCATCGGCGCCCTCTCGCCGCGCGGCCCGATGGAGGGCCAGGTGCGGGGCGCCGTGGACAAGCTGATCGACCTGGCGGACACGCAGAACGCCCGACTGGGCGTCATCGTCGGGGCTGGTTCGCTCCTGACGGCGCCGCTCGGGCCGCGCGTCATGGACACGCCGGAGTTCCCGGCGGCCGTCGTGCCCGAGGCCGAGGAGATGACCCAGGTCCTCGAGGATCTGGCCGCCTCCCCCGCTTCCCTCCGCTGGTTCGCGGTCAGCCCGGCCGGCGGTTTCGGCGCCCACGCGCCCGGCTCCCGGACCGGCCAGTACCGCGTCGGCGGCGACGTCCTGCTCGTGGACGCGGCCGGCCAGTCGTACATTTCCGCCGAGGACCTGGCCGTCGCCGTCGTCGACGAGATCGAGCGCCCGGCCCACGAACGGGCCCGGTTCACGGTCGCCTATTAGCCGCCTGAAAGCCTAGTTTGGGGCGATCCGGGGTTTTCCGAAAAAGTGATCTTTCAGACCGGGATTTTCGGCGGCCTGGGGAAGTTCGCCGAGACGGCGAAACCGCGGTGTCACGGGCGTGGCCGAATCCACCCACCGACCGGCGGGGCCGTGGCGGCGACCGCCTCAGCGTGACTTGTTGTCCCTTGGCAACCCGGATTGAGGAGGTTGGGGGCGAGGCTTCACCGGCGCCTCGCCCCCATCCTCAATGGGAGACGCCAATTAGGCCGCCCGGCGTTCTCCCACCGAATCCTGACACCGGGGCTAATGCCACCGGACAGTCAGGAGTAGCTTTTCCTTCCCGGATGTTACCCGGGCCGACATGAAGCATAGGAGAGACCCCCCACTTCGCGCCAGACTAAACGAGTGGTGTTGGTCACATTGCAGAAATAACTATGAACGTGAGTGGTGCCCCAATATGAAACTTTCAATTGACAGCCGCCCCCACCCCACAGGCCCCACCCCGCCCCCACAAGCTCGTCTCCACCCCCACAGCCCGCCCACGTCGGCCGATTGAGCGATGCTCGACAATTTCGGCCCCAGACACGCGGGTTGCATGGTCACGATCGCTCAATGGGCCGCCGAGTGGGGGTAAAGGTGGCTGAGCCTGAGGCCCTCCAGACATTGGGGGGCCCGTCTGCCCAGGGCCAGAGCGACGGAACGCACCACGGAGTCGGGGTCGCGGACGAGGTCGTGGTCGGTGATGTTGATGATCTCCCAGCCCAGGTCCTGCAGCAGACGGCGCCGCCGGGCGTCGGCCTCGGCGCCACCCTCGCGCTGGTGGATCCGGCCGTCGTACTCGAACCCCAGGTTGGCTTCCTCGTAGGCCATGTCGAGGAAGCGCGGGCCATCCGGCGTCACGACACGGAGGTTGACCGTCGGGCACGGCAGCCCCGCGTCGACCAGGAGGAGGCGGCTGACGGTTTCACGCGGCGAATCAGTGCCGGCCCGGAGCAGCGGCAGGACCGACCTGATCCGGGCGACGCCGCGCCGGCCCTTGGCATACCGCAGGAAGCTCGCCAGCCCTGGCGGCGAGGTCAGCGGGTTCTGCCGACGCATCAGCCCGTCACCCAGGATGACCAGCTCGTCCCGGGTGGCCCGTCCGGCGACCTGGGCCAGGCAGATCTCGGGCTCGGCCACCGTGATGCCCCCGGCCTGGCGCGGCGGGACCCCCCACTTCTGCCGGTGGGCCACCACTCCGGCCGCCCTCGGCCACGCCGTGACCCCGGCCGGCAACAGGACGTGGATGGGGCCGTCCTCCAACCGGCGCGGCAGGTCCACCCCCAGCAACCTAAGCCCGGTGACATCGCAGGCGGCGGCTCGCTCCCCCGCCGCCCGCACAACCGCGGCCGCGCGGGCGGCGAATTCCCGCTCCGCCGATTCCGGCCGGGGCGTGTAGAGGCCATGCGCCACCTTGAGGAAGACGTCACGGTCGTTCAGGTCACGCCAGGTCAGCCGGCGTGCGCGCGCAGCAGCCAGTGTCAGTGGTTCCCCGGCGATGAGGGCAAAGCTCGAGTCGGCAGCAGTCATGCCTCCCACTGTGGCGCCTGACACGGCCAGGCGCAGCCGACGTGACGCCACCCTGTGGATAACCCCTCCTCGCCCGCCGCAGGCTGTGGATAACTCCGACGAAGGCCGGCCGTGCGCCATCACCTCGAACTGGACCCCACCAGACCGCCGATTGAGCGATCTTCGACAATCTCGGCTCGAAACACGCTTGCCGCATGGTCACGATCGCTCAATCGGCCACGCGGGCCTGACACCGCGGCCGCCGATGTACCGTAACGCCAGGGCGGTCATGAGTTGCAACGGCGCGACCTTGGGAGGAAAGCCATGAACATCCGCGAGAACACGCTGGCGCTGCTGCGCTACCAGCCGTGGGACCGGCTGCCCATCGTCCACTTCGGCTTCTGGGAGGAGACGCTGGCGCTCTGGGCGGAGCAGGGCCACATCACGGCCGAGGAGGCCGCGGGCTGGGCCGACGCCAACGCGTGTGACGACGCCATCGGCGCCAAGCTCGGCTTCGATTTCAACTGGCAGCCCCCCTGCTGCCCCGGCATGGACGTGTTCCCGCCGTTCGAGGAGGTCGTCGTGGCCGACCTCGGCCACGGCGTCCGCCACGTCCGCGACGTCCAGGGGGTCACGGTGCTCCAGGTCGACGGCGCCGGCTCGATCCCCCGCGAGATCGACCACCTGCTGAAGGACCGGGCTTCGTGGGAGGAGCATTACCTGCCCCGCCTCCAACCCGACCCGGCCCGCGTCGACGTGGCCGGGCTCCAGGCCCGCCGCGCCGCCCGCCCCGACCTGCCGCTCGGACTGCACTGCGGCTCCCTGTTCGGCACGATCCGGGTCTGGCTGGGGCTGGTCGAGGTCAGCTACCTGTACGCCGACGACGAGGCCCTCTACACCGAGATCATCGACACGGTCGGAAACCTTTGTTTTGAGACGGCGCGGCTGGCGTTGGAGGCCCTGCCCGGCTTCTTCGACTACGCCCACTTCTGGGAGGACCTGTCGTTCAAGAACGGGCCGCTGGTCAACCCCCGGGTGTTCGCCGAGAAGGTCGGCCCGCACTACCGGCGGATCACGTCGCTGCTCCGCGACTGTGGCATCGACCTGGTCTCCGTCGACTCGGACGGCTGCATCGACGCCCTGCTGCCCGTCTGGCTGGACCATGGCGTCAACGTCATGTTCCCGATCGAAGTCGGCACGTGGGGAGCGTCGATCGCCGGTTTCCGGTCGTCCCATGGTCACGCGGTCCGCGGCGTCGGCGGAATGAACAAGAACGTCTTCTCCCGCGATTTCGCGGCCGTCGACGCGGAGATCGACCGGCTGGCCGACCTGGTCGCCCTGGGCGGCTACATCCCCTGCCCCGACCACCGCCTCGCCCCCGACGCGAAGTGGGACAACGTGGTGTACTACACCGCGCGCTTGCGTGACCGCTTGGCGCAGGGCTGACAGGTCCGGCTCGACGGGAGCCGCGTCACGGTGGACACGGGCGTGACGGTCAGACAGACACGATCTTGACGCCCGGACCGGCCAGGAGCTTCAGGTCGGCGGGATCACCCGTCACGACGATGGCCGGGGTGTGCTCGGCCGCGGTGGCGGCAACGATGGCGTCGACCGTGAGGTCGCGCTTCTGGCGCCGCGCCGCCAGCGCCGCTTCGCGCAGCGCTCCCGCCCGCGCCGCAATCCGGGCGGTTGTGTCCACGACGGCCAACCGCTTGAGCGCCTGCCAGTAGGCCGCGTCGGAGGGAGCCCCCGTCATGACCTCGGCCAGGACGACGGCGGGGACGACGATGTGACTACGCCGGGCCAAGGCGGCGGCGAGCACGGTCTGCAGCCGGGGAGTGCGGCGCACGAGGGCGGACACGGCCTCCGCGTCGAGGACGAACGTCGCGTCGAACAGGGCCACCGGCTCGGTCATGCCGCCTGGAGTTCTTGCTCGAAGGCCGCCTGGTCGGCGGGGCTGACCGGACCGTTGACGGCTTCCATGTCGCCCAGGAGGGCGGCGATGTTGTCTTGTTCCACCTGATTGCGCAGCGCCCGGACCACATAACCGGACTGGCTCCCGCCCGCCAGCAATTCCTCGACCGAGTCCCAAAGGTCGGCCGGAATGCTGAAGGCCTTCTTGACGTACTCGCCGTGCGTGGACATGCACAGATCATACCATCGGTATGCCATGATCAGGGAAGGGACTCCGGCCTGAACCGGAAGTTGCGAGGAGGGACCATGGCGACCGGCGCGCAGATCACGGCGGGACCGCGTGACTGGCAGATCGTCCAGCAAGAGGCCGACGGGTACGGGACCTTCGCGCTGGCCGGAAGGGTCACGCGCGACGCCGGCGAGGCCGGGACGGTCGTGGCCCGCGTCGTCGACGAGGCGACGGGCGCGGGCGTGGTGCCATGGCAGCGCGCCGCACCCGACGGCGACACATGGTCGCTGAACCTGCGCGCGCCCGCGGGCGGGCTCTACCGGATCGAGACCGGCTTCTCCACCACCGACGAGCCGCGTCTGGAGTGGGCCCGGCGCGGCGACCTGGTCCACCACGTCGGTGTCGGCGACCTCTACGTCATCGCCGGGCAGTCGAATGCCGCCGGCTACGGCAAGGACGCCGTGTACGACCCGCCCGAACTCGGCCTCCACCTGCTGCGCAACAACCTCGAGTGGGCCCTCGCGTCCCACCCGCTGAACGACTCAACCGGGAGCCGCCACCCCGTCAACAGCGAGGGCGGCAACCCGGGCCACTCCCCCTACCTGGCGTTCGCGCGGCGGCTCAAGGCGGCGCTGGGCTACCCCATCGGCCTCATCCAAACCAGCCTGGGCGGCTCGGCCCTGGCGCAGTGGCGGCCCGAGGAGTCCGGCGAGCTGTACCGCAACCTGCTGGCCGTCGTGGCGGCCGCCGGCGGCCGGGTCAAAGGGGTCCTCTGGTACCAAGGCTGCGCCGACGCGGCGGAGGGCTGGGGCGCGGCATACGGCGACCGCTTCGCGGGGTTCGTCACGCGCCTGCGCGCCGACCTGGGGCAGCCGGGCCTGCCCGTCCTGACGGTCCAGCTCAACCGCTTCGCCGGACCGGCCGGGCCGGGCGAGGACCTCCACTGGAGCCTGGTGCGGGAGGCCCAACGGGCCGCCGCGCGTGACCTGGCGGGCGTCGCCGTCGTCCCCGCGCTCGACCTCGGACTCTCCGACGAGGTGCACAACTCGGCCGCCGGCAACCTGACCCTCGGCCTGCGCCTGGCCGAGGTGGCGTTGGCGCGGGTCTACGGCCGGGGTGGCTACGGCGTGCCCGACCTGGCCGCCGCCCGCCGGACCGGGCCCGCCGAGGTCACGCTGGAGTTCTCCCCGGTGGCTGACCGGCTGTTCGACTTCGAGGTTGCCCCCGAGGAGTCCGTCTTCACGGTCACGGACGACGCCGGCCCGGTCCCCCTGGCGTCCGAGACCTGCGTGGGCGCGACCATCGTCCTGGGCCTCGCCCGGCCCTTGAGCGGCACTGCCGCGGTCTCCGCCCTGAGCGGCCACCATCCCCGCGGCCTGCCCCCCATCGACGTGACCACCCACTGCCCCATCCTCGCCTTCCACCGCGCCCCGGTCCTCGAACCCACCGGCCGGTCGGCCGGATCGCCGATTGAGCGATCCTCACCAGATTTGGCCCCGAACACGCCGGCCGCGTGGTCACGATCGCTCAATCGACCGGCGGGGACGGGGGCTGAGGGTGAGGGCGAGGGTGCGGGCCAGGGTGCATAGGGTGGGGTCATGACTTACGCCTGGCGCGGGCTGTCGCTGGATATCGCGCGCAGTTTCTTCGGGGCGGCCGTCCTGACGCGCGTCGTCGACCGGCTGGCCGGCCTCGGGCTCAACCGCCTTCATCTCCACCTGACCGACGACCAGGGCTGGCGCCTGGCCATCCCCGGGCGGCCCGAGTTGACGGAGCTGTCCGGCCCGACGGCGGTCCGGGGCGGCCAGGGCGGCTACCTGACGGTCGCCGAGTGGACGAACCTGGTCGAGCACGCCGCGGCCCGCGGCGTCACGGTCGTGCCCGAGATCGACCTGCCCGGCCACGTCGGCGCGGCCCTCCACGCCGTCCCGGCGCTGAACCCCGACGGTCGGGCCCGGCCGCCCGACGACGGCTCGGCCGTCGGCCTGACCCAGCTCGACCCGGACCTCCCCGCCACG
This sequence comes from Propionibacteriaceae bacterium, assembly GCA_031272805.1. GTDB lineage: Bacteria > Actinomycetota > Actinomycetes > Propionibacteriales > Propionibacteriaceae > WQYJ01. Next base: position 1,375 of record JAISTC010000230.1, on the reverse strand, counting down.
GCCGAGTTCCTGCACGACGTGCTGACGGCCGTGGCGGCGCTGACGCCCGGCCCGTGGCTCCACATCGGCGGCGACGAGTGCCCCCTCCTCAGCGAGGCCGCCTACGCCGGGCTCGTCCGCCAGGCCGCCGCCATCGTCCGCGCGGCCGGCAAGATCCCGGTCGCCTGGCAGGAGGCCGCCCTGGCTGGGCCAGAGGCGGATCTCACCCTCCAGTTCTGGTCGGCCGGCGAGGCCGGAGACCCCGGCATCCGGCGGCGCCTGGCCGCGTCGGCCGCGCGCCTCGTGGCCACGGGCGCTCCCGTCATCCTGTCCCCCGCCGCCCACACGTACTTCGACCACAAGTACTCCCCGCGTGACAGCTTCGGCCAGGATTGGGCGGGCACGATCTCCGTCGAGGAGGCGGGCGGCTGGGTCCCCGAGGCCGCCGTCCCCGGCCTGGACCCGGCCCGCATCGTGGGCCTGGAAGCCGCCCTCTGGACGGAGTCCATCCACGACGAAGCCACCCTGGACCGAATGCTGTGGCCGCGGCTGGAGGCATTCAGCCGCCTGGCCGCGTGACGCCACCCGCGCTGGCGGGTGCCTCAGAGGGGTCACGCTGTATCATCGTTGCGCTCCGCGTTGCCCACACCGACCCTCACTGATCGGAGATCACCGTGGCCCGTCACGTCGTCGCCCACAACCCCGTCAACACCGCCGCCAACCTCGTGACCGCGGCCAACACGTCGCAGCTCGTCCAGCAGAACGCCCTCCTCGCGGCCCAGAACGCGGCCCACCTTGAGATCGAGTTCCAGCGCAACCGGGAGGCGTTCCAGGCCGTGGTCCAGCCGACCGTGTCGCCGGCCGAGGTGGAGGCGCTCGACAACGAGCTGCGCACCAGCCAGAGCATGGTCGCGACCGCCAACATGGCCTACCACCTGGGCTACAACCCCTATTCGGTCTGGGCGTGGATGAACGTCCGCCAGCCGCAGTGGGTCGGCCATGTCCGGGCCGCCCTGCAGCACCAGGCCGACGCCGTCCGGCAGTCCTTCCAGCCCCAGTTCGCGGCCGTCGACCAGGCCTACCAGGCGGAGCTGGACGCCGCGGCGCGGGCCGGCCGGCAGGGCAAGATCCTCGGCGGCGTGGGGCTGGCCGTGGCGGTCGCGTGCCTCGTGGCCGTCGCCACCGTGACGTCGGGCGGAGTGTTCGGGCTCGGGCTGATCGCGGGCGTCATCGCCGCCGCCGTGGGTTTCCGGCGCGAAGGCAAGCTGAAGGCCGCGGCCACCGCCCGCCGCAACATGGCCATCGCGACCGTCCAGGGCCAACTCGACGCGGCGGCCGCCCCCTTCACTGAGCCGGCCCCGCAGTTCGGCGCGGTCACGGTGGACGCAGCCAAGGC
>JAISTC010000187.1 GCA_031272805.1 Propionibacteriaceae bacterium | reverse complement strand
GTGCCGAGGTCGTTTACGGGCTACACGTTCGACCCGTCCTTTGAGGGCACGGTGGCGTCCGGCACGGTCGCGGCGGACGGTTCTCTCGTGCTCAAGCTCTACTACCCGGTGGATGTGTTCACGGTCACGTTCACGGACGGCCAGGGCGGGACGATCGCCACGGTGGACGTCGAGTACGGGGACGATGCAATCCCGCCGACCGACCCCGAGCGTGACGGTTACACGTTCACCGGCTGGGACCAGGACTTCACCGACGTCACGACCAACCTCACGGTCCACGCCACCTGGACACCCGCCGACGTCGACGCGACCGCGACACCGAGCCCATCGGCCAGCCCGAGCGCCGACGAGAGCGAATCCCCGAGCCCGAGCCCGTCTCCGAGCGAGAGCGAGTCGTCGAGTCCGAGTGTGAGTGAGTCGCCGAGTCCGGTGGAGTCGGCGAGTGCGAGTGCGTCTCCGAGTGCGAGTGAATCACCCAGCCCGGTGGAGTCCCCGAGTCCGAGTCCGTCTCCGAGCGAGAGCGAATCGTCGAGCCCCAGTGCGAGTGAATCGGCCAGCCCGAGTGCGACTGAGTCGCCGAGCCCGGTCGAGTCCGCGAGTCCGAGTCCCTCTCCGAGCCCGACCGAATCGCCCAGCCCGAGCCCGTCTCCGAGCCCGAGCCCGTCGCCCAGCCCGAGTCCGTCGCCCGCGCCGAGCGAGAGCGTGTCGCCGAGCCCGAGCCCGAGCGTGCCGCCCAGTGCGTCGGCCGACGTCACGGCGACGGCCCCGCCGGCCCTCGCGCAGACGGGCGCGCCGGTTGGCGGGTCGACGGGCTGGATGGCGTTGGTCAGCCTGATAGCGGGCCTGCTGTCCCTGCTCCTGGCCAGGCGGACCACGTCCCAGCGCTGACGAGGGGCTCAGGCCGAGGTGTCAGATACCGCGGCCCTGGCGCGGAACGAGCCCGGGCGGCGGTGTCTGATACCTCGGCCGGGGGCTGTGTCTCCCGTCGGCCACGGTGTCGGGCCCGCTGGCTGTCGCTCGTTCCTCGCTTCGTAGCCAGCGTGCCCGACCCCGTGGCCTTGCCTGGCACCTCGGCCTGGGCGCGCCTTCTGAGACCATTCTGAGAAGGGCCTTGTTGGCATACCTCCCAGACACTCTCGAGCGGTTTGACGCCGCCCCTGCAGCCGGGGCGGCGGAGAGGAAGGGGGACGACTTGATATCCGTTGAGCACCTGGTGAAGTACTACGGCGAGGTCATGGCGGTTGACGACTTGTCGTTCGAGATCGAGGAAGGCCACGTCTACGGTTTTCTCGGCCCGAATGGCGCCGGGAAATCCACCACGATGAACATCATGACCGGCTGCTTGTCGGCCACGGCCGGACGCGTCCTCATCGACAACCACGACATCTTCGAGGAGCCTGGCCCGGCCAAGCAGCTGATCGGCTATCTGCCCGAGCAACCGCCGTTGTATGTCAGCGAGACCCCGGCCGAATACCTGAAGTTCGTGGGCGAGGCCAAGGGCCTGCGGGGCGAGCGGCTCCGCCGCCAGATCGACGAGGTCATCGGCCAAACCGGGCTCGAGCCCGTGCGGCGCCGCCGCATTGCCGCCCTGTCGAAGGGCTACCGCCAGCGCGTCGGCATCGCCCAGGCCCTCCTGGGCGACCCGAAGGTCATCATCCTGGACGAGCCGACCATCGGCCTCGACCCCCTGCAGATCATCGAAATCCGCGACCTCATCAAGGAGTTGGGCCGTCGCCGCACGGTCATCTTCAGCTCCCACATCCTGTCCGAGGTCCAGGCCATCTGCGACCGCATCCTCATCATCGCCCAGGGCAAGCTGGTCGCCTTCGACGAACCGGGCAAGCTCGAGCAGGACCACCGGGCGGCCGGCGAGGTCCGCCTGCTGGCCGAGGCCGGCGAGGACGAGGCCCGGGAGATCCTGGCGGGGGTCGAGCACGTGTCCGGGGTCACGCTGGAGCCGGCCGGGGAGGGTCGGGCCGTGGCCCGCGTCAGGACCGACCAAGACGACATCCACGACTTGTCCCGGGCGCTCTTCTTCGCGTTCGCCGCCCGGGGCAAGGCGCTGCTGGAAATGACGGTCAAGACGGCCAACCTGGAGGACGTGTTCATCGGCCTGACGGAGAGCGCCGCAGCCGCCGCCGAGGACGAAGCCGAAGCCGAAGCCGAGGCCGAGGCCGAACCGGACGACCCGGCAGAGGTCACGGACGACGTGACCGAACCGGACGCCACGGACGACGAGCGTGACGAAGCGGACGAGTGTGACATTGGGGACGGTTCCGTTTGTCACACGGACGCCGCAGACGCCGGTGTGACAAACGGAACCGTCCCCAATGTCACACCCACGGATGGGGAGAGTGTGACAAATGGAACCGTCCCCAATGTCACACCCCCAATGTCACGCCGGATGGGGAGAGTGTGACAAACGGAACCGTCCCCAATGTCACGGAGGAGGAAGGGCTATGACTGCCGTCTTGAAGCATGAGCTGCGGCTCTACTTCCACTCGCTGACCGCCTATGTGTTCGCCGCGTTCCTGCTCGCGTTCGCGGGGATCGGGGCGATGCTGTACAACATCCAGGCGGCCGTGTCCAACTTCGAGTACGTCCTCAGCTTCGGCGCCATGGTCTTCGTCGTGATCGTGCCGGTCCTGACCATGCGGGTGATCGCGGAGGAGCGCAAGCAGAAGACCGACCAGCTCCTCTACTCGCTGCCGATCACGACGACCGGGGTCATCGTCGGCAAGTACCTGGCCCTGCTCGTGGTTTTTCTCATCCCGCTGTTGGTCATCGCGGTCTACCCGCTGGTCTTCGCTCAGTACGGCGACGTCTACCTGCTGACGTCGTACGGCTCGATCCTGGCGTTCTTCGTCCTGGGGGCGGCCCTGTTGGCGCTGGGCGTCTTCATTTCCTCGCTGACCGACAATCAGGGTTTTGCCGCCGGGATCGGCATCGCGGTCATCTTGTTCAACTACTTCTCGGTCCAGTTGTCGGAGCAGGTCTCCGCCACGGCCTTCGGCTCCTACGTCACGCTGGTCGTCATCACCGCGCTCGTCGGGCTCCTGGTCTGGTGGCTGACCAAGAACGACAACGTGGCCGTCGTGGTCATCCTGGCGGCCCTGGCCGCCTTGTCGGTGACGTACTTCTTCAAGGCGTCCGCGTTCGAGGGCCTGGTGCCGCGCATCATGGCCCAACTGTCCTTGTTCGACCGCTTCAGCGCGTTCGTCAACGGCGTCTTCGACATGACGGCGATCACCTACTACTTGTCCGTCATCGCGTTCTTCTTGTTCTTGTCCGTCCAGTCGCTGGAGAAGCGGAGGTACAACTGATGAAGTTGCCGGACTTCCTGAAATCCCCGGACGGGGCGCCGAACCGGATCGCGCTGCGCGGCGGCTCCTACTCGCTCATCATCTCGGCCGTGGTCCTGGCGCTCCTGGTCGTGGTCAATGTCCTCGTCACGGCCCTGCCGACGGCGGCGACGAAGTACGACATCAGTTCCGCCAAGCTGTACTCGGTCACGGCCAACACGAAGGTCGTGGTCAACGCCCTCCAGCAGGACGTCACGATCTACTGGATCGTGCAGGCCGGCCAGGAGGACAACGTCATCGAGAACCTGCTCGGCAAGTACGAGAGCCTCTCGGGCCACATCAGCGTCGTCAAGCGCAACCCGGACGTCTATCCGACCTTCGCCGAGCAGTACACGGACGAGACCGTGGCGAACAACAGCCTGGTCGTGGAGTCGGGCGAGCGCCACCGCTACATCGCCTACGACGACATCTACCTGACGGAGACCGACGTCTACGGGTACACCTCCACGGTATCGTTCGACGGCGAGGGGGCCATCACGTCGGCCATCGACTACGTCACGCGGGACGACCTGCCCAGGCTCTACACGCTGGAGGGCCACGGTGAGGCCGACCTGCCGACGACGCTGGCCGACCAGATCGAGAAGGCCAACATCGAGACCCAAGTGCTCTCCCTCCTGACCGCCGAGACCGTCCCCGACGACGCCGACGCCGTCCTGGTCTACGCGCCCGCCAGCGACATCTCGGACAAGGAGGAGGCCATCCTGGCGGACTATGTGGCCGGGGGCGGCCGGCTCATGGTCGTGGCCGGGCCGACCGCGGACGGCACCCTCGAGAACCTGTACGGGCTCCTGGAGGAGTACGGCGTCACGGTCCACGACGGCGTCGTCGTCGAGGGCGACACCTCCCACTACGCCTTCCAGGCGCCGTACATCCTGCTGCCCGACATGGCCAGCAGCGCCATCACCGACCCGCTGATCGAAGGCCGTTACTACGTCATCATGCCGATCGCCCAGGGCGTGACCGTGCCGACGGCGGCGTCCGGGGCCACCGTGACGGCCCTTCTGACGACGTCCGACGCGGCCTTCAGCAAGATCGCCGGGTACAACCTTTCGACCTACGACAAGGAGGACGGCGACATCGACGGTCCCTTCGCCGTGGGGGTCCAGATCGACGACGACTCCGGCGGCGGCATCGTCTGGTTCTCGTCGTCCCAGTTCCTCGAGGAGACGTACAACTCCTATTCGTCCGGCGCCAACGTCAACCTGGCCATGAACGCCCTGTCCGGGCTGATCGGGGAGTCCGAGGCGATGGCGATCCGGAGCAAGTCGCTCGACTACACGTACCTGACGATCAGCGCCGCCTCGGCGACCACGCTCAAGGTCGTCATGATCGGCGTCCTGCCGGTGTTCTGCCTGGTCGTCGGCGTGGTCGTGGTGTGGACGCGGAGGAGGTTGAACAGTGAACCGGTCTAAGCGCCTCTACCTGCTGGGCGGCCTGCTCGTGGCCGTCAGCCTGGCGACGTTCGGCGTGTTCCGGCTGCAGGAGCATCAGGAGCAGATCAAGACCAGCGGCGAAACCATCCTCGCCGTGCCCGCCGCCGACGTCACCTCGCTCTCCTGGGAGTACGAGGACACGGCGCTGGCGTTCCACAAGTCCGACACGTGGGTCTACGACGACGATGCGGCGTTCCCGGTCGACGACGCCACCATCGAGGCCATGCTGGGGCTGTTCGAGGACTTTGCCGCGGCGTTCGTCATCGAGGACGTCACGGACTTCGGCCAGTACGGCCTGGACGATCCGACGGCGACGATCGCGTTCGCCACGGCCGACCAGTCCTACGAGGTCAACTTGGGCGGCTTCTCGACGCTCGACCAGGAGCGCTACGTCTCGCTCGGCGACGGCAACGTCTATTTGGCCATGACCGACCCGCTGGACACGTTCGACGCCACGCTGAGCGACGTCATCGACAACGACGAGACCCCGGCGTTCGACGCGGTGTCCGAGATCGAGTTCGCCGGCGCCGAGTCCTACGACGTGGTGTACGCGGCAGACTCCGCCGACACGTACTGCTCCGCCGACGTCTACTTCGCGCAACTCGGCGGGGCCAACCGGCCGCTGGACACGGACCGGGTCGAGAGCTACCTGGGCGCGATTACCGCCCTCGCCCCGACCGACTACGTAACGTACAAGGCGACGGACGCGGACCTGGCGGAGTACGGGCTGGACGACCCGGAACTGACCGTGACGATCGACTACACCGTGACGGCCGACGACGGCGACGAGGCCGCGACCTTCAGCATCGCCGTCAGCCGGGACCCCGAGGAGCGGGCGGCCGCCGCGGCCGAGGCTTCCGCGGGACCGTCCGCCACGCCGTCGGCCTCGGCCACGGCGTCAGCGTCGGCGGACGTCACGGCGTACGCCCGGATCGGCCAATCGCCGATCGTCTACCAGATCACGGCGGCCCAGTACACGGCCCTGCTGGCGGCGGACTACGACTCCCTGCGCCACCAGGACCTGTTCTGCGGCGACTTCGCGGCGGTGACGGAGATCGACATCGCCCTGGACGGGGTGGCCTACGCCATCACGTCCGAGTCCCAGGACGACACGCGGACCTACTCGTACGAGGGCCAGACGGTCGACCTGGCCGCGTTCCAGACCGCCCTGGCGGGCGTCAGCGCCGTCACGTTCACCGCCGATCAGCCGACGGAGAAGGAGGAGATCGGCCTGACGCTGCACCTGGACAACGCCCAGCACCCGGAGGTCGTGATCGAGCTGTACCGCTACGACGGCACACAGTGCCTGGCGGTGGTCGACGGCGACCCGGTCGCCCTGGTGGACCGTTCTGCCGTGGTTGACCTGATCGAATCGGTCAACGCCATCGTGCTGAGCTAGGGGGCGCCTGACACCTCGGCCGGGGCTGTGTCTCCCGTCGGCCACGGTGTCAGGCCCGCTGGCTGTCGCTCGTTCCTCGCTCCGTAGCCAGCGTGCCCGACCCCGTGGCCAGCGTGCCCGACCCCGTGGCCAGCGTGCCCGACCCCATGGCTTGAGTGCC
>JAISTC010000176.1 GCA_031272805.1 Propionibacteriaceae bacterium | reverse complement strand
GAATCGGGGTTGGTTGGGAGGCATGGCGTTCCTTTCAGGATCGGAGTTGAAGGGCGCCCGGGCGGTGGTTCAGCAGGGCGGAGAACTGAGGACGCCCTGCCCCGGATGTTAGCGGACTTGAGCGCCCCGGTCACCCCCTGTCCGCGATCAGAAACCACAGGCTGACTTCGGCAAACCCAGAAGGTCCAGCATGAACTGTTAACAATATACCTTGTCACCATCCGTTGTCATCCCGGCGCCAGCCGGGATGACAGGCGCCGCCTAGGCCGAGGTGTCAGGCGCCCCCGCCTCGGCGAGGAACGAACTGAGGCCATGGGGTCGGGCACGCCGGCTACGGAGCGAGGAACGAGCTGAGGCCATGGGGTCGGGCACGCCGGCTACGGAGCGAGGAACGAGCGACAGTCGGCGGGCCTGACACCGTGGCCGGGGGGGGCGTGACTGCCGGGGCGGCCACGGCGCCAGACCCCGTGGCCGGTCCTGTGGCACCTTGGCCCTGGGCCAGCGGCTAGTCTTCCTGCGTGAGCACTGAGCCCGGTCTTCCCCCGAGCGGCGAGCAACCTCCCGCCCGGCCCCGCAAGCGGGTTCCGCCGCGCCCCATACCCCCGGCCGACGGGGCCACGCCCGTGACGCCGCCCAAGAAGGTCCCACCCCGCCCCCGCCCAACGCCCGAGGCCGCCGCGCCGCAGCCGCGCCCCGTGCCGCCCCCGTCCGGCGACGGGACCGCGCCCACGACCCCGCGCGCCGCCGCCGCCACCGGTTCGACCTCGGCCGGCCCGGCCAAGAAGGTCCCCCCGCGGCCGCGCCCCGCCGCCGCGACGGGTGCGGCGACCACCCCGCCCCCGCCGGTCCCCGCCCGCCCTGCAACTGCGGCCGGCGCGGCCTCCCCCGCCCCCAACCCGGCCAAGAAAGTGCCGCCGCGGCCGCGCCCCGCCACCCCTGAGTCCGCCGCCGCGGCGCCGTCGACAGCCCAGCCCCGCCCCGCGACCGCGACCGGCCCGGCCAAGAAGGTGCCGCCGCGCCCGCAACCGGCCGGGGCCGCCGCCCCGACGCCACGCGCGTTGACCTCTGATACCGCCGCGGCGACGCCGCCCAGCCGCCCCCGGCCGGCGGCGTCGACCGGTGCGGCCGCCACGACGCCCAAGCAGGCGCCCGCGCGACCGGCCATTCCGCCCCGGCCCGCGCGGGCACCGTCCACGGCGGGCAGCGTGGGGCCGACGCCGCCGTCCGAACCGACCGGAGTGGCCGGCGGCCCGACTCCCCCGCCGACTCCGCCGCGCCGGAGCGTGTTCCCGTTCATCGTCATCGGCGTCACGGTCCTGGCGCTGGTCGGCGCGGGCCTCGGCTGGTGGTGGCGGCAGAGCAACAACCCCGGACCAGGTCCGGACCAGCCGACCGCCACGGCCAGCGGCCGCCCGACGGCGGGTCCGTCGGCCAACGCCAACCCCTCGGCCAACGCTTCCGCCGATCCCTCGACCACCCCGTCCCAAGAAGCCCCGGCGCCGATCGTGGACCCGTCGACGGGCACCGTGACGTACCCATCCACCGCCCCGACCGTGGCCGGCAACAATCCGTCGGCGGCCGCCAGCAGCGGCACCAGCGTGACCATGCCGACAGCGCTACCGTCGATCGCCCCCGCCGCCCCCGCCAGCCCCTTCGAGACGGCCCTCCCTGAGCCCGATCCCAACGCGCCCTACTGCGCGGTCTACGCCGACCTGGACGCCGCCAGCGACCAGGCGACCGCCGCCCTGGCGGACGCCCCCGATCTCAGCGACCTCGACGTCGCCGACCTCGACCTGGAGCGCATCCGCGCCCTGGGCGTGGCGTTTTCCGCCTTCCCGGAGCCCTTGATCGCGTGGATCGACCGGGCCGCGGCGACTAACCCGCCCGCGCCGCTCCCGGCCAACCTGGCGAACCTGCGCGCTCAGTTGGCGGGCTTCCGCGACGCCTTCGCCCCCCTCAAGACGGCGACTCAAAGCAATGCGCTCAGCTTGCTGATCACGGCTGTGACAGGGCAGCAGGAGGTCATGCAGGATGGCATGAAGGTCATCACCGACGGCCTCGCGACGATCAGCGACCAATCCGACGCCCTGTGCGCGTGACGCCGCCGCCACGGCCCGCGTGACCGGAACACCCGGCCGGCGTCACCAGATCGTGACGCGCTCTTCCGGCGCCAGCCAGAGACCGTCGGACTCCGTCACGCCGAAGGCCGCGTGGAACAAATCCAGGTTGCGGATGACGCCGTTGCAGCGACAGCGGTCGGGCGAGTGCGGGTCGACGGCGAGGCGGAGGGCCGCTTCCTCCGGGCGGCTCTTGGCCCGCCACACCTGCGCCCAGCCGAAGAAGAACCGCTCGACCGCCGTCATGCCGTCGATGACCGGCGCCTCGGCCCCGCCCAAAGCCAACTGGTAGGCCTGCCACGCGATCGAGAGGCCGCCGAGGTCGCCGATGTTCTCGCCGATCGTGAGGGCGCCGTTGACGTGGCGGGGGCCGTCGGGCAGGTCGATCGTGAAGGCGTCGTACTGTGCGATCAGGGCCTTGGTGCGCTCCTCGAACGCCGCCCGGTCCGCCTCCGTCCACCAGTCGACTAGCCGGCCCGTCCCGTCGTACTTCGAGCCCTGGTCGTCGAAGCCGTGGCCGATCTCGTGGCCGATGACCGCGCCGATGCCGCCGAAGTTGGCCGCGTCGTCGGCGTCGGCCCAGAAGAACGGCGGTTGGAGGATCGCGGCGGGGAAGACGATCTCGTTCATGCCGGGGTTGTAGTAGGCGTTGACGGTCTGGGGCGTCATGAACCACTCGTCACGGTCGACGGGCTGCCCGAGCTTCGCCAGTTCGCGGTCGGTTTCGAACGCCGAGCTGGCGCGGACATTGCCGACGAGGTCGTCGGGGTCGGCCTGGAGCGCCGAGTAGTCGCGCCACTTGTCGGGGTAGCCGATCTTGGGCGTGAATTGGTCGAGCTTGGCCAGCGCCTTGGCCTTCGTCGCCTCGCCCAGCCACGTCAGCGCCGTGATCGACTGCCGGTACGCGTCGAGCAGGTGGCCGACGAGCGTGACCATGCGCTCCTTGTGGGCGGGCGGGAAGTGGAGGTCCGTGTAGCGGCGGCCGACGGCCTCGCCGGCGCAGCCCTGGACGAACGCGACGCCGCGCTTCCAGCGGTCGCGCAGCTCGGTCGTGCCCTGGAGGACCTGGCCGTAGAAGTGGAAGTTCTCCTGGACGAACGTCTCGGGGAGGTAGGGGGCGCGGGAGTGGACGACGTGCCACGTCAGCCACGCCTGCCAGTCGGCCAGCGGAGTGGCGGGCCAGAGTTCCGCCAGGGCGGCGAAGAAGCTGGGCTCGCGGACGATGACGTCGCCCAGGTGTTCCGGCGCGGCGCCGAGGGCCGTCGCCCACGTCTCCCACGGGAAGCTGGGGGCGAGCGCCTTGACCTCGGCCAGGGTCATCGGGTTGTAGGTCAGCGTGTCGTCACGGTCCTTGACGACGTCCCAGTGCGCGGCGGCGATCCGCTTCTCCAGTTCGAAGACGCGGACGGCGGCCTCGGCCGGGTCGGAGGGGATGGCGCCGGGCGCGCTCGGCGGCGCGGCGTCGGCGCGGCGGCCGGACTTGTCGGAGGCGAGGAGGAGCTTCAGCATCTGCCGGATGTGCTTGACGTACTCGTCGCGGATCGGCTCGTGCTGGGGCTCGCGGTAGTAGGCCTCGTCGGGCAGGCCGAGGCCGCCCTGGCCGAGGTTGACGATGTAGCGGTCCGGGTGGCCGGGGTCCGTGTCGACCCAGGCGTCGAACAGGCCGTCGACGCCGGCGCGCTCCAGCTCGCCCAGGAGGCGGGCGAGGTCGTCGAGGTGGTTGACGTTGGCGACCCGGTCGAGTTCCTCGGCCAGGGGGCGGACGCCGAGCGCGTCGACCCGGTGGGTGTCCATGAACGAGGCGTAGAGGGCGGCGATGAGGCGCTCCTCGTGGGCGGGGGCACCGTCGCCTTCGGCCTGGCCGTCGGCCGCCTCGATGATCACGCGCACCTGGCGCTCGGATTCATCCCTGAGTTCGCGGAAGGCCCCGTCGGACCCTCGGTCCGCCGGAATCTCGTAGGTGGCCAGCCACGTGCCGTTGACATGGCCGAAGAGGTCGTCCTGCGGCCGAATGGCCGGATCGACATGATCGCGCACAATCCCCGATTGAGTCATACGCCGTACTCTAGGCCACGTTCCCAACCCAGGCCGGACAGTCCCCTCCCGGACGGCCTACTCCACCGGCCAGCGCCCGGCTGTAGTGGACACGGGACCGTGGCGCGACCCCGTGACGGACAGATCCTTCGCTGCGCCGCAGTTGTCATTGCGCCCTGTCATTCCGGCCCCTTTGTCATTCCGGCCCCTTTGTCATTCCGGCGAAAGCCGGAATCTTCCCCCGACGGCCGGTCGGCTGCCCGCGGTCAAAGATCCCGGCTGGCGCCGGGATGACAACCGGGTGTGGGACGACAAAGGGGGTGTGGTAGGCCGAGGTGTCGGATGCCGCGGCCTTGGCGACGAAGGAGCCCGGGCGGCGGCATCCGATACCTCGGCCGGGGGCAAGTCTCCTGCCGGCCGCGGGGTCTGGCACGCCGGCTACGGAGCGAGGAACGAACGATCTCCGGCGGGCCTGACACCGTGGCCAGGGGTGAGTCTCCCCTGTCGCCGCCTACTCCCACTCGATTGTGGCTGGGGGTTTGCTGGTCACGTCGACCACCACCCTGTTGATTTCACGCACCTCGTTCGTGATGCGCGTAGAGATCTTCTCGATGACGTCGTAGGGCAAACGGCCCCAGTCGGCGGTCATCGCGTCCTGGCTGGTCACGGGCCGCAGCACGATCGGGTGGCCGTACGTCCTCCCGTCGCCCTGGACGCCGACGGAGCGCACGTCCGCCAACAGCACGACCGGGAACTGCCAGATCTCCCGGTCCAGCCCGGCGGCCGACAGCTCCGCCCGCGCGATCGCGTCGGCCTCGCGCAGGATGGCCAGCCGCTCGGCCGTGACCTCGCCGATGA
>JAISTC010000144.1 GCA_031272805.1 Propionibacteriaceae bacterium | reverse complement strand
TCGCTGCGCTCAGGATGACAGAGGAGGTTCGCTCAGGATGACAGACAGGGGGCTCAGCATGACAGAGCAGGTTCGCCCGGGTGCCAGGGAAGGGGGCGCAGGGCGACAGCGGCCTCCTCCCTTTGTCATCCCGGCGAAAGCCGGGATCTGGGAGCCGTGGTATGCCTAGGTCTACGGACAGATCCCGGCTTGCGCCGGGATGACAAGGGGATTGGGATGACAAGGGGATTGGGATGACAAGGGGGCTGGGATGACAAGGGGGTTGGGCTGACAAGGGGGTTGCGTTGGCCCGAGGGCTGCACTCACAAGGACTCACACGGGGGTGCGTTGACAAGCGGAACCCCTATCATCCTGAGCGCAGCGAAGGATCTCTCCCGGGTGGTGCGTTGTCGTCCACCGCGTGTCCCCTGAGCGGACTCCCGAGCGGCCACGGTGTCAGGCCCGCTGGCTGTCGCTCGTTCCTCGCTCCGTAGCCAGCGTGCCCGACCCCATGGCCTGATTCCCGCTCCGTAGCCAGCGTGCCCCACGCCAGGCCCTCAACCACGCGCCCGACCTAGGGCCCTGATGCCCGCGCCCGGAAGGACCACCGTGAGCTTGCCACCGCCGGGCCGCACCAACGAACCGAACCCGACCACGGTTCTCGCGCTGACCCACCGACTGAAGCGCGCGGTTGCGGCGGCCGCGCCGCCCGCAGCGCCGCTGGCGCCGAACCGGACCACCACCTGACGGTTCGGCGGCCGAGGACGGCGCGGGCGCCGTGACCGCGCGCCGGACACCAACACGACCGGCCAACCGGACGCCGAACCACAGATTTGCCCTCAGCGTGACCCCGACATCACCCCGGTCGGCCGCCGCATCAGGTGCCGCCGCCCGGGCTCGTTCCTCGCCAAGGCGGCGGCGCCTGACGCCTCGGCCTCATACCTCGCCAGGGCGGCGGCTTCTGACACCTCGGCCCGAGAAAGGGGAATGTGACCCACTGCACAATTCGGTGGTCTTTGCCTTAGGCTGGGCGCAACCGTCCAAGCCCTCCGAAAGGGGCCACCACCATGCTCAAGGGATTCAAAGACTTCATCACCCGGGGGAACGTGATCGATCTTGCCGTCGGCGTCATCATCGGCGGGTTGTTCAACGCCATCGTGACCTCGCTCATCGACGACATCATCAACCCGCTGATCGCCGCGTTGTTCGGCCAGCCCAACTTCGACGGTGTCCTGGCGTTCCACCTCGGCGACTCGGAGATCCGGATCGGCGCCCTCATTACCGTGATCGTCAACTTCCTCCTGACCGCCGCCGCGATCTACGTCTGCATCGTGCTGCCGATCAACAAGCTCAACGAGCGCCGGAAGGCCGCAGAAGAGGCGAAGCCGGAGGAGCCCGCCGCGGACATCAAGCTGCTGACGGAAATCCGGGACCTGCTGAAGCAACCGGTCTAGCCGACGTCACGCGGGACGCCGGTCCCTACGGCAGCCGCGCCGCCGGCGCGACCCGGGTGGCGGGCGCGGGCTGGGTGTTCCAGCCGAAGCGGCGGAAGCGGAAGCCGAACGGGGTCGGGCGGGCCCTGACCACGGTCGTCAGGTCCACGCGCCACCGACCCGGAGTGCCCGTGACCGGCTGGAAGCCGGCGGCGGCGAGGAGGCCCGCGGCCGGGGCGTAGGGAGTGCCTGCGACCGCGCCCGCCTGGGCTTCCAGCGCGGGGCAGCGGTCGAGCAAGTACGCCGTCGCGCCCTGGACGAGCCATTTCAAGGCGGCGGCGTCGGGCGTGCCGGCGGTCGAGTGGAGGGCGAGCAGGCCGGCCAGGTTGCGGGACAGCCCGGCGAGTGGATGGGCGTCCGGGAGGGCCGTCGCCGGGACGACCAGCGCGACGGCGAACCCGCGGGCGCGCAACGTCACGCCGACGCCCGCCTGGCCCCACACCGTCTCCGCCGCCCGCGCGGCTTCGACGATGGCCTCGGCGGAGATCGGACTGGGCCAGGACAAGGCCAATTCCGCGACGTCGGCGGCCGTCACGGGCGTGACGGCGCGGGACCCCTGGCTCGGCCTGTCGGACATGCAGACCAGTCTCCCGCATTCCCGCCCGGGTTGCCAGCACCCTGCGCGCAGGCTCACGGGGTGGCGGGGTGAGCGCGGGACGGCGGAGGTTTGGCTGCTGGCGGCCGCGGTCTTCCTTCCTCTGTCATCCTGAGCGCAGCGAAGGATCTCTTGACCTTCTCAGGCAGGAGATCCTTCGCTGCGCTCAGGATGACAGAGGAAGCTCAGGATGACAGGGGAAGCTCAGGATGACAGAGGAAGATCAGGATGAGGCAGAATGGGCCGGTGAGTTTGCCCGAACCGCGGCGCGATACCCGTCTCGACCGCTACCACGACCTCTATGCCGAACGCACGAATGGACTCAAGGCTTCCGCCGTGCGCTCGCTGTTCGCCGTGGCCAACCGGCCGGAGGTCGTATCGCTGGCCGGCGGGATGCCGAATATCTCCGGCCTGCCGCTGGACGTGCTGGCCGAGTCGGCGGCCCGGCTCATCCGCGACCGAGGCCCCCAGGCGATGCAGTACAACGCGGCGCAGGGCGAGGAGCCGCTGCGCCAGCAGATCACGGAGGTCATGCGGGTCGAGGGGATCGAGGCGAACGCGGACGACGTCGTCTTGTCCTGCGGCTCGCAGCAGGCGCTGGACCTCATCACGCGCACGTTCGTCGAGCCGGGCGACGTCATCCTGGCCGAGGCGCCGAGCTACGTCGGCGCGCTCAACACGTTCCAGGCGTACCAGGCCAAGGTCGTCCACGTGGCGATGGACGACGAGGGCCTCATCCCGGAGGCCCTGCGCCAGGCCACTCTGGCCGCCCGCGCCGCCGGCCGCCGGGTCAAGTTCTGCTATACGATCCCGAACTTCAACAACCCGTCCGGCGTGACCCAGTCCGTCGAGCGGCGCCGGGCGATCCTGGCGGTGGCGGAGGAGGTCGACCTGCTCCTGGTCGAGGACAACCCCTACGGCCTGCTGTGCCTCGACACCGAGCCGCTGCCGGCGCTGCGGGCGATGGAAGCCGAGCGGGTCATCTACCTGGGCTCGTTCTCGAAAACCTTCGCCCCCGGCTTCCGCATCGGCTGGGCGCTGGCGCCCCACGCGGTCAAGGACAAGCTCGTCCTGGCCCAGGAGGCCGCCACGCTGTGCCCGCCCGTGTTCTCGCAATTCCTCATCTCCGAATACCTGGCGAACTGGGACTGGCTAGGCCAGATCGTGAAGTTCCGGGAGGAGTACCGGTCACGCCGGCAGGCGCTGCTGGGCGGGCTGGACGAACACATGCCCGAGGGGATCACATGGACCCGGCCGGGCGGCGGCTTCTTCGTCTGGCTGACGCTGCCCGAGGGCCTGGACTCGAACGCCCTGCTGGCGCAGGCCGTGACGAACCGGGTGGCCTATGTGCCGGGGACCGGCTTCTACGCCGACGGGCTGGGGACGCGCAACCTCCGCCTGTCGTTCTGCTTCCCGCCGCCCGACGCCATCTTCGAGGGCACCCGCCGCCTCGGCGAGGTCCTCTCCGACGCCATCGATGTCGCCCAAACCTTCGGCGTCATCCCGCTGCCGCGGAAGGAGCAGCCATGAGCCACCAACCCATCGTCGTCCTGGCCGGAGGCCTCAGCCACGAGCGCGAGGTCTCCCTCCTGTCCGGCCGCCGCGTCGCGGGGGCGCTGCGGGCGCTCGGCCGCGACGTCATTGAGGCGGATGTGGACTCCGGCCTGATCGAGCTGCTGGCCGGCCTCGACTCCCCCATCGTCCTGCCTGTCCTCCACGGCGGCACGGGCGAAGACGGGGCGCTGCGCGAAGTCTTCGACCTCCTGGGCGTCCGCTACGTCGGCTCGAACGCCGCCGCCTGTCGGCTGACCTTCGACAAGGCGCTGGCTACGCCGGTCGTGGCGCTGCGGGGCGTGGCGGTCCCCGAACGGGTCGTGTTGCCGCACGACATGTTCCGCGAACTCGGGGCCGGCGCCATCGTGACGCAGATCGTGGCGAAGCTGGGCACTCCCCTGTTCGTCAAGCCCGCGCAATCCGGCTCCGCGCTCGGCGCCACGCGCGTCGACGCGGCCGAGGACCTGCCGCAGGCGATGGTCAACGCGTACAGCTACGGCCGCGTCGCCGTCGTCGAGCAATTCGTCACGGGCACGGAGGTCGCCGTCGCGGTCGTGGACACGGGCGCTGGGCCGCGCGCCTATCCGCCGGTCGAGATCCGGCCGGACTCCGGCGTCTACGACTGGGCCTCCCGCTACACGCTGGGCGCGACCCAGTTCACGTGCCCGGCGAACCTGGCGGACAGCGTGATCGGGGAGTGCGTAGCGGCGGCGCTGGCCGCGTACGACGCGCTCCACCTGCGGGACTACGCGCGCATGGACCTCATCGTCGACGGGGCCGGGACGCCGGTGTTCCTGGAGGCGAACGTGGCGCCGGGGCTGACGGACACGTCGACCGTGCCGCTGGCGATCGAGGCCG
>JAISTC010000109.1 GCA_031272805.1 Propionibacteriaceae bacterium | reverse complement strand
GAGGACATGCTGGCCGTGACCGGACGCTTGGAGTCGGGCGTGATCACGAACCACTTGGTCAACTGGCTGACGCCGTACAAGGAGCGCACGACGGTCGTGACCGGCGAACAAGGAGCGTTCGTGGCCGACACACTCACCGGGGACCTGACCTTCTTCGCCAACGGCTCAGCGCCCATCGAGTGGGACACGATCGGAACATTCCGCGGCGTGTCGGAGGGCGACGTCACGAGGTTCGCCATCCGCAAGCGCGAGCCGCTCAGGATCGAGCACGAGGCGTTCCGCGACGCAGTCTTGGGCAAAGCCAACAACGTCGTCACGATGACCGAGGGCCTGCGCACACTCCAGGTAGTCGAAGCCGCACTCACCTCAGCTGAGACAGGTCAAGCCGTCCGTCTGTAACCGAGGTGGGGTCCTGAGCCCCGTCGGCCTGCTGACCCGGTTCGGGCGCCAAGCCCTCGACCCTAACTGCAGGCCGACGCCAGAGCCCGACGCTGCTGCGTGATGAACTGGGCACGGGCCTGAGCACTCCAGATCGCATGGAGCTGCTCATCCAACATCGCCTCAACGAGGCGTTCGAGTTGATCAGCGTAGGCCCTCAGGTCGAGGCCGACGATCAGCGTGACCCTCGTTCGCCTGCGGCGTGCGATGATCAAGGAGCCAAACTCGAAGGCCATCGCCACGAACGAGGCCATCAGGGCGTGGATCAAGCCGCTGATCGTCGCCCGAGCGAACAGCCGGACCTGCATGTGCCCGGCGTGATCGCCTCGGTCCTCGCGGACGTGGCGGCGAATGGCCCCGACGACCACACTAGTTGCCACCTCTGCGAGACGGCTCCGCGGTCAGTGCAACTAGACAAAGCGGACCGCCGCCCTAGACCAACCTAGGTTGGCCACGCGCTCCATGCGGAGACTATTCGGACGACGGCCCTACCGCTGCCAACTTTATCCGGGTGGCAGAACGTCGCAACAACCCGCCAACCCGCGTCCGGCGACCGACTGGTCGGGCACAGCGGGCGGTTCGGCCCGCCACGCGAGAGCGGGCTCTGACGATCCCGCTGACCTGTCATGGGACTGGAGATCCTTCGCGGAGCCTGTCCTGAGCGTCAGCGAAGGGCTCAGGATGACAGGTTGCGTTCAGACGGGGGAAGATGAGGTCTGACGGGCCGGGACTCCATGACGCCGGATGGGTCGGCGCCGGGGACTCCGAGGTTGAGCTTTCGTTTATCGTAATGTATGTTTCAGTTATGAGAACTGAGGCTCCGGCCTTACTGCCGATCTTTCGGAGCCAGGCCCAGGCGGAGTTGCTGACCTGCCTGTACCTCCACCCGGAGGACAAGTTCAGTTTGACCGACCTGGCTACGCGCGTCGGCGTGTCCGTGCCGACGGTCCACCGCGAGGCGGATCGCCTCGTCGAGTCCGGGCTGGTCGGCGAGACGACGCTGGGGCGCAACCGCCTCCTCTCGGCTAATCCTGGTCATCCCGCGGCGGAAGCGCTCGCCCGGCTGTTGGAGGTCAGTTTCGGGCCGCGTCACGTGGTCGCCCACGAATTCGCGGCCGTGCCGGGGGCCGACCGGATTCTGATCTTCGGGTCGTGGGCCGCCCGGTACGGGGGGACGCGGGGTCACGCGCCCAACGACGTCGACGTGATGGTCATCGGCGCCGCCCTCGACAGGGCGGACTTGTATGCGGCCGCCGACCGGGCGCAAGCACGCTTGGGCCTGCCCGTGAACCCGGTCTGGCGTACCCCCGCCCAGTGGGAGGACCCGGCCGACCGACTCTCGGCCCAAGTGAGGGCCGAGCCGCTGCTCGACGTGACGACAGTGGAGGAGGTCACGTAAATGGCTCGCTGGGCTCGCGGGACACCGGTGGTCGAACGGTTGCTGGAAGCGGGGGAACTGGATTCGCTCCACAAGTCGGCCGCCGACGGCGCGCCGCTACTGGCACAGGCCGAGCGCCGGTTGAAGATCGCCGAGACCGCCTTGGAGATCGACAGTGACGGCGCCTACACGAACGCCTACGACGCGGCGCGACTGGCCGCTACGGCCCTGCTGGTCCAGCAGGGCCTCCGTCCCACCACAGCGGGCGGCCATCGCGCCGTTGAGGAGGCCCTGATCGCACAGTTCGGCCCCGGGTTTTCGCGGTTCAGCGTGCTGCGGCGGCGTCGGCACGAACTCGACTATCCCAGCGCCACATACACAGAGGCATCCCAGGCGGAAGCCGCAGACGCAGTCGGCACCGCGCGCGCCTTCCTGGACGCCGCCGCCAAGATCCTGCCCCAACTGGGCTTCTTCCACGAATGAGCGCCGCGGTAGTGAGGTGGCTCCCGACGCGGCAGTGCGGCTCAAGGAGTTCTCGCAGGACGAGGACACCCGGACTCGGCTCGGGCGAATCCTGCGGCTTTGACGCAATGCGGGTCAAGTGTAGATGGCTGACCCGCATTCGACCTGCATACCGCCATGCTCTGACTCACTCCAACCGGAGTGTCCCGTCAGGGACCCAGGGCTCCCAGCGGGGCGATCTGGACTCCGCGTCTGGCCTCGGCGAGGCCACCCGCAGTTACGATGACTAGGTTTTTCGCAGGTCGGCGCATGCTTCCCTCCACGTGCTTCAGCCTCCTCACCGCATTGTCGATCGCTTCGTTGCCGCCGAGCTTGGCCTCGACCCCGACCCAGTCGCCAGCGGCGGTTTCAAGCACGCAATCGATCTCGGCGCGGTCATTCGGTGCCCTGCAGTGCAGCGTCCAAGCTCCATCATCGCGCGGGGTCGGCAAGATGCCGTCCGCCACCCGTGGCAAGTACCTCATCAACGCCTCCAATCGGCATTTGCAACAGATGCCAACACGCATTCCAGACACAATTGAGTCAGCCTGGCGAACAGCAGCTCGGCATCCAACCCCCGTCCCCAAGATGGCGAACCGGTGGACGCACGGCTGGCCTACACCTCCCTTGAACATCAAGACCAAGCCAGCAGACTCCTTTGAGCCTGGTCACGTCTCACCGGTTGGGATTCCCCGGGGCTCTTCGGCCTCGGCCGACGAGGGTTAGCCGGCCTGACCGATTGATCGCGTTGCCGGGCCTGACCGGTCACAGTAGGTGGGAGGCGTACAACGGGACTGACTCGGTTTCGCCTGCGCCGTAGTTCCTGGTCGACAGCCGAACCGCCCTGGCCGGGCCGTAGCGCCGTGCGAACAGCGTCAGGCTCCTGGACCGGACGTTGAACGTTAAGTGGGGAAAAGTCACGCGATCGTGACTTTTCCCCACTTAGAAGTCACGTGGGTCAGTACGCGCCGTCGGGGCGCAGCACTGCTTTGATCGTGCGCCAGAGGATGACCAGGTCGCCGGCGACCGACCAGTTCTCGACGTAGTACAGGTCCAGGCGGATGCTGTCTTCCCAGCTCAGGTCGGAGCGGCCCGAGACCTGCCAGAGCCCCGTGATGCCGGGCTTGACGAGGAGACGGCGGAACGCCGCGTCGTCGTATTGCTGGACTTCCCGCTCGACCTGGGGGCGCGGGCCGACGAGGGACATGTCGTTCTTGAGGACGTTGACGAGTTGCGGCAGCTCGTCCAGCGAGTAGCGGCGGAGGAAACCACCGACCTTCGTCACGCGCGGGTCGTTCTTGAGCTTGAAGGGGTCACGGGCGCTGGTGTGGTCGGAGCCGTCGGTCGGCTGGGGGACGGACTTGTGGGCGCCGACGACCATCGACCGGAACTTGAGCATCTTGAAGGGTTGGCCGTTGCGGCCGACCCGCTCCTGGCGGAAGAGGACCGGTCCGGGCGACGTCAGCTTGACGGCCAGGGCGATGACGAGGAACACGGGGCTGAGTGCGATCAGGAGGAGGCCCGCCGCGAGGACGTCGAGTCCCCGCTTGACCGCGAACCGGCCGCCTTCGAGCGTCGGGTAGTCGATCTGGACGAGGGGGAGGCCGGCCACGACCTGCGTGGCGATGCGGGGGCCGGCGATATCCGTCAGGCCCGGGGCGACGATGAGGCCCATGTGGCGGGCCTCGACCTGCCAGCCGAGTTCGCGGAGGTCCCGGGGGTCGTAGTTGACGGAGCCGGCGTAGACGACCGTGTCGGCCCCGGCGGCCTCGGCGATGGCCACGGGGTTGCCCGGGCCGAGGAGCGGGACGCGGGCCATGAGTTCGCCGTCGCCGCCTTCGTCCACGATCGCGGCGACGACCTGGTAGCCGCTCGACGGGTCGCGGTTGATGCCCTCGGCCGTGTGCAGGCACTTCTCGCGGGAGCCCAGGACGAGGGCCCGGTGGATGTTCTGGCCGGTGGCGCGGCTGTGGGCCAGCCACTGCCGCCACAGCCAGCGTCCGGCGGGGAGCAGAGCCATTCCGCCCAGGAACGTCATCAGGATGAAGGCGCGCCCCGGTTCCAGCTTGAACGACAGGGCCACGAGGGCGAGGAGGCCGTACACGACCATGGTCGCCGTGCCGACGCGCGAGTACTCGGTCGGGCCCGTGCCGATGATCCGCTGGTCACGCGTCCCGAGGGCCCACAGGGACACCAGCCAGGCGGCGATCAGGATGGCGGAGACGATGCGGTAGTCGATCGCCACCCGGTCGTCGAACTGGAGCGTCGGGGAGCCCCAGCGGTAGCGGACGATGTAGGACGCGACGACGATGCCGATGACGAGGATCGTGTCTGTCACGCGGAGCCGGAGCGCGTACGCCCGTTGCCACTTGCGCGCCTCAAGGACCGGCTGCGCGTAGCTGGCGCGAGGCGGACGAAGGTCAGACATAAGAGGCAACATCGACGAAGCTGTTTTCTGGCGGTGCATGATCTGTGATGAGCGTAATAGAGCGGTTCAAGCGTTGTCCACCGGGTTGAGGGTTCG
>JAISTC010000094.1 GCA_031272805.1 Propionibacteriaceae bacterium | reverse complement strand
GGCGTCTGGGTGACGGAGCAACAGAAATCCGCCATCATCCTCACCAACACGGACGAGACGACCGCCTCCGTGACGCTGTCCATCTACTCCGAGACCGGCCCGCTCCAGGTCCAGGGCCTGCGCCAGATCCCGGTCAACCGCTACGAGACGCGCACGATCGACCTCAACACGTTCTTCACCGACGCCGGCGTCACGGCCGACAAGCCCGTCGCCGTCGTCCTCAAGGCCGAAACCGGCCGGGTCATGTCCTACCTGCGCAGCGAGGGCGAGTTCGGCCAGGACTGGCGCCAGTCGTCGGTCGCGCCGTCGAGCGAGCTGGTCGTGCCGGGCGTGCCCGCCGTCCAGGGCGAGGGCGAGGGCGCCACGCGCTATCTCTTCATCACCAACCACGGCGACGAGACGGCCCGGGTCCAGGTCCTGGGCCAGGGCTCGGGCGCGGCCGTGCCGCTGGCCGGGTCGGGCGAGACGGTCGAGTCGGAGGAGACCAGCGTCGGCGGGCTGATCCTCCGGGCCCGCACGACCACCGTCCTGGACCTGAGCGCCGCCCTGGCGGGGGAGACCATCGGCGTCATCCTCCACTCGGTCGGCTACCGCGAGGGCGACACGGCCCAGGCGATCTCGGCGGCGCTGGTCGTCGTCGGCACGGACATGGGCTCGGTGGCGGCCCAGCCGGCCATGTCGGGCGGGATGCGTGTGCCCGTCGTCAAGGACGCCTCGCTGATCGTCACGAACCCGTCCGAGGAGGCCGCCGTCGTGGCGCTGACCCTGCGCGACAAGGAGGGCAACGAGACCGGCACGGACGAGGTTCAGGTCAACCCGGGCACGGCGTCGATCGCCCTGGGCGAGGAGGCCGCGTCGGTCGACATCGAGGTCCGGGGCGACGGCGTCCGCATGGTCCTGTTCGTCCCCCAGATCGGCGACACGGAGGGCCTCATCGTGGCCCCCTTGGGCGCGGGCGGGGCGACCGGCTTGAACGTCACGCTGGGCTACGACCCGACGCTAGGGTAATTCGGCGGCGGTCGGGGGGTTGGCGCCCTGGCGCGTGCAGACGACGGCGGCGGCGGCCGTGCCGCGGCGCAAGCCCAGTTCCAGATCGCCCGTGGTCGTGTAGGCGTCGAGGAAGCCGGCCGTGAACGTGTCGCCGGCGCCGACCGTGTCGACCACGTCGACCGGGACACCCGGCACGCGGACCGCCCCGGCCGGGCCGACGGCTTCGGCGCCCTGGCCGCCCAGCGTGACGACGACGGCGGCCGGCTGAAAGGCGTCCGACCAGGCGGTCGGTGTGGCCGGGGCGCCGCCTCGGGCCAGGAAGGCGAGGTCCTCGTCACTGGCCTTGACGATGCCCTTGGCCTGGGCGACGGTCCGGACGAGCGGCTCGACCTTCTGCCAGTAGGCCGCCGGGTCGGGGATGACGGTCGGCCGGACGTTGAGGTCGAAGCTCAACCCGGCCCAGCCGCCGGCGGTCGCCTCCAGCCAGGCCCGCAGCACGGCCGCGCCGGGTTCGACGACCCAGCCGATCGAGGCCAGGTGGAGCCACGTGTCGGGCTCCGGCGCGGGCAGTTCGGCCGGCTGCCAGCCGAAGCTGGAGGTGCCGGCGAAGTGGAAGGCGTACGTGGCGTGGCCCTGGTCGTCGAGGGCCACGACGGCCAGGGTCGTCGGGTCGGCCACGCGCGGGGCGAGGCCGAGGCCGACGCCGTTGGCCGACAGGTGGTCGGCGAGCTGGCCGGCGAAGGCGTCGCCGCCCAGCCGGGTCAGCATCCGGGTGTCCCGCCCCAGCCGGGCCAGGCCGATGGCCGTGTTGACGGGGCCGCCGGCGCTGAGGCCGAGCCAGGGCGTGGCGGCGTGGTCGCCGCCGGGCTGGCGGACGAGGTCGATGAGGGCTTCGCCGCAGGAGATGAAACGCATGGGGCTGAGCCTACGCCGCCAGGGCCGCCTCCGGCGGGCGGCGGGCCCCGGGCGCGGACCGGGCCCAGGCCGGCTCCCAGGCGTCCGGGTGGATGGCGTGGCGCCGGATCGTGGTCAACAGGCCGACCACCGGCGCCGCCGGGTCGAGGTCGAGGCACTCCTCGTGGCAGACCGCGCTGAGCGCGCCCTGGCCCGCCAGCCAGGCCAGGAAGCCGGCCACGGCCAGGGGCACGACGCGGTGGGCCACGGGCGTGTGGCGCACGACCTCGGACCAGAAGCCGAGGAGGTCGCGGGCCGCCCCGCGCGTGGCGGCGGCCCAGAGCTGGTCGCGCAGCCCCGGCTGGCGCAGCAGGAGGGCGGCCGTGACGTAGTCGGCCTCGCTCCACGGGCTGGCCGGCCGGTGGAGGTAGGCGGCCATGGCGGCCTGGCCGACCAGCGGCGGGCGGCTCGCCAGGCGGGCCTCGACCTCGGCCCACAGGGCCGTCAACCGGTCCTCGCGGGCGCCGCTGGGCGGCTGGAGGCCGTCGAGCAGGCGCTCGCGGCTGGGCGCCACCGGGTAGCCGCCGCGGTCGGCCCAGTCCTCGACCGCCGGGTCGGGGTCGAGCGGCTGGCCGGGCGCGCTGAGAGGGTCGTCCTCGGTCCACCAGCGGCCGGCCGCGGGGTCGACCACCAGCGTCAGGTCGAGCCACGGGGCGAGGCCGCGCCGGACCAGGCCGCGGGCCCGCCTGGTCCGGCCGCGGGGGCCGTAGAGGAGGGCCACGATGGCGTCGCCCTGGAGCCGGGCCGATTGGCGTAGCAGGTCGCCGAACAGCCGGCCGGTGGGCAGGGCCAGGGCCGGCGTGAGGTCGAAGCGGGCGGTCATGACGAGCTCGTGGCCGGAGAGGACGAGCAGGACGATCGAGTCGTCGGGGATGAAGCCGAGCAGATGCGGCACAGCGGCCACGATCGACCCGGCGTCGCGCAGATGCAGGGTGTCGCCAGGGGCGGGGGTAAAGGTGTTCATACTCTTACCATGGGGATTTCGGACCCCGATTTGTTGGTCAATTTGGAAAATGTGGATAACTCGGCCAAATTGGTCCGCCTGTGGATAACTCCCTGACCCCCGTGACCCCCCCTGACTCCCCATGGACCCGCCGGGCCGCCTCCTGGCTGGTCGTCTGTTGTGCGCTGGTGGCGGTCAAACGGCCCATTTCGGGCCAGCCGACAGCCACCAGCGCACACCAGACGCCGTGGTGGGTCCTACCTCGGCCTCTCTATGCCCAGGTTTCTTCCTTGGCTTGCAGGATCGTCGCCGCGGCGGCGCTCAAGGGGGTCGGCACGCCGTGGGCCTCGCCCAACCGCACGACTTCCCCGGCGAATTCGTCGGTTTCCATCGGGCGGTGGTTGATCGCGTCTTGCGCCATGGACGAGTAGCCGGCCGGGTCCAGCGCGTCGAGGATCTCGAGGATGGAGGTCAGGTCGGCCTCGGTCAGGTCGACCCCGCGGGCCTGGCCCGCCGCCAAGGCCTCGCGCAGCAGGCCGACCATGAGGCCGCGCGCGGCCGAGTCCGGCGCCTGGATCGCCCGGTAGGGCGCCTCCAGGAGGGCGGTGGCCTGGTTGACGCCGCAGTTGAGGACGAACTTCTTCCACAACTGGTGTTCCATATCGGCGGGCACCGTGTGGACGACGCCGAACTCGTCCAGCAGCGCGCTCAGCGCCGTCACGCGCGCCGACGGCGGGTCGTTGCGCGGCTCGCCGACGAAGAGCCGGCCGACCGAGTAGAACCGGAACCCCGTGGCGTCCCGGCCGCAATTGGACCCCATCGAGATGGCCAGGGGCACGAACGCCGCCGGGAACGCGGCCTGGAGCCGCCGCTCCGACGTGGTGCCGTTGAGCAGGCTGACGATGGCCGTACCGGGCCCAACACAGCCCGCCAGGTCGGCAATGGCGGCGTCGAGCTGGTAGGACTTGACCGCCACGAGGACGAGGTCCACGGGGCCGGCGGCGGCGGGGTCGGCCACGGTCACGCCGTAGTGGCGGTCGTTGGCCACGATGCCGTCACGCCGGAGTCGCTCCCCGCGTGACCCGCCGGCCACGACCACAACGTCGGCGGCCGGATTGTGATCGAGCATCTGGACGAGGTTGGCGGCCCCCAAGGCCCCCAGGCCAAGCAACGCGACACGAGCCATAGGGCCAACATAGTGGCAATCGCGGCGTCGTTGTCGGGCCGTCCCCGCTTGTCAGCCCAGACCCCGTGTCATCCCACTCCCCTTGTCACCCCACTCCCCTTATCATCCCACTCCCCTTGTCATCCCGGCGAAAGCCGGGATCTTGAACCCGAGGAAGTCGACGGCCAGAGGAAAGATCCCGGCTTTCGCCGGGATGACAAAGAGGGCCGGGATGACAAAGAGGGCCGGGATGACAATGAGGGACGGGACGACCAGGGCGCGCCACTACACTCGCCTCATGGCGCTTTCTCGGCGGCGGCGGTGGGGTCTGGCGGGCACCGTCGCGCTCGTCGTGGCCGCGGTCGCAGCCGTCGTCGGTGGCGGCGGGCTGGCACCGCGGGAGGGCGGCGTCGTCTACGCCGGGCCGGGCGATGAGGCGGACGCCCACAACCTGGTTTTCCGGTTCGACCGCGCCACAGCCCAACACAAGACGGCGCTGGACACGTGGGAGATCGTGGTCACGGGCTCCGTCCGCAACCCCCAATCGACGTCGGCCGGCCTGATCGGCGGCAGCCACGGCAGCCTCTGGGGCTACTACGACGGCGCGGCCAGCGCCCTCCAGCCGGCTTCGACGGTCCTCGGCCGCTACGCGGCCGACGAGGACTACGTCCTGCGCCGCGTCGTGCCGCCCGATGGCGAGTGGCTGGACCTCCGCGTCACGTTCGCCGCCGCCGCCTTCGACCGCGCCCAGTTCGCGGTCATCGTGACCCCGATGGAGTTCACGGACGACTCCCTGCTGTCGCTCTACGGCACCCCGTCGTGGAACCAGGACTCCTACGCCGACCTGACCGCCGTCGTCCTGCCCGTCGAGGTCCTCCCCGAGACCGAGTACTAGCCGAGTACGAGACCGAGTACTAGCCGACCGTCCCCGCCAGGTGGACGTCCCACTCCGGCGCGTAGTCCGACCCGCCGTCCAGCGTGCTCGGCATCGTCGTGACCCGGACTCCCGCAATCTCCCCCACGACCGCGCGCGGCACCTCGAACACGGTCTCGAGCGTCCCCGCCGGCCCTTCCAGGCAGGACTGGACGGCGCCCGCCTCGGCGGAGCCCCGGTAGTAGGCGAACTCGGCCCATTCCCGGCCATCGCCGGCCAGGTAGAAGTCGCAGTAGCCGAGGGTGGCGGGCCCGGAGTACGCCACGCGCGCCACGACGAACACCGCCCCCGCCACCGGCGTCAGCGGGTCGTCCCACTCGTAGACCGGCGCGATCGCGTCGGCCAGGCGCAGCCCCTCCAGCCGGAACGTCGTCCCGGCGGCCTCGGCCGCTGCGCCCGGCGCCGCCGTGACCTCGATGTAGCGGGCGTGGCTGCGCGCCGTCCAGAGCCAGCCGACGCCGGCCACGGCCAGGAGGGCGGCCAGCGCGAAGCCGAGGGTTCGGACTCGGATCAGCCACAGCGGGGTCATGGCACCTCCTCCAGCGCCTTCTCCTGCCAGCCGACCACCGCCGTCGCCGCCGGGACCGCCAGGGGCACCGCCACGACGTCCTGGACGACGCCGATGACCTGGCCCTTCTGCGCCAGCCGCAGCACGGGCTCCCCGGGATCGTCCGGCGCGACCTCGAAGACGACGTCCCGGCTGACGCGGAACCCGGCCGTGGCGGCGACGGTCTGCAGCCCGTCGATGGGCGTATAGGTCCGGTCGCCCCAGACGAGGGCGGGCTCCAGGTAGAAGCCGCCGGCAAAGGACGTCACGGCGACGTGGACGACGAGGAACCGCCGGTCCGTCGTCACGCTCTCCCCGGCTTCGTTGAGGAGGGCCGACCCCAGCCGGACGTCGGTCACGGCCACCTGGGCGTCGCCCAGCGTGACGGGCTCGCCGGGAGCGCCGCGGTGGACGACCTCCGAGCTGAGCGGCCAGGCCAGCCGCGCCAGCGAGAACGCGACCACGAGCGCGCCGACGACCAGCGCCTGGCCGCGGCGGCGCGGCGCGGCCTCGGCCTCGGAACCGGGTTCGGCCTCGGCAGCGGGCTCGGAGTCGGCAGCGGCGGCCTCGGGCTCGGACCAGGGCACGAACCCGGAGACGCGGTGGGCCAGGACCAGGGCCGTCACGGCCAGGGCCAGTTGACAGGCGCGGACCAGGACCTGCGGCACGAGGTCGAGGAACGGCACGACGCCGTACCAGAAGTCCCCCGCCCGGCCGCTGCCGAGCCGGAAGGCCACCCACCAGAGCCCGTCGCCGGCCCAGCCGAGCGCGTTGAAGCCGATGACGTACGCGCCGACCAGCGGCCAGCCGACCCGCCGGAGCGCCTTGAACGAGTGCCACATCGGCAGCACCTTCGAGTTCAGCGTCCCCGTGAACCGGCCCGTGATCTCGCCGCGGACCTTCTTGGCGGCCTTGGCGACAGCATCGCCGGGCGGGTGCAGGCGCCGTTCCAGGAGGTCCTCGACCTTGCCGAACTTCCGACCCGTCACGAGCGCCGCCAGTGCCAGCCACATCAGCGGCTGCATCAACAGGTCCCAGAACACCGGCCAGACCGCCCCGGACAGGTAGTCCCACGCCCCGGCCAGCCAGCCGGGCAGGTGGAACGGCCAGAGGCCCCGGACGAAGTCCCGGGCGCCGTACCACCAGTCGGCCATGTGGCGGCCGGCGAAGAACAATTTCGCTTTCTCACCGAGGAGGCGCGACCCGGCCAGGAGCACGATGAGGGCGTACAGGGCGGACACGAAGGCCCCGACGAGGCCCGGCCACGGGCGCTGCACGCGGTCGCCCAGCCAGTCGAGGAGGTCGGACAGGCAGTAGAGGACAGCGACCAGGCCGGCGGCCAGCAGGGCGACCGTGACGGAGTGGACGGGGTTGAAGGCCTCGAACATCGTGGCCGAGGCGCCGAGGCCGTAGCGGGCCTCCGCCGCCAGGGCGGTCATGCGGGCGTACTGGCTGACCGTGCCGAAGAAGGCGTACAGACCCATGAACGGCAACAGGGTCGCGCCGAGGACCGCGACGAAGCCCTGCGGGCCGGCGGCCGCCCCGCCGTTCG
The DNA here is from genome assembly GCA_031272805.1 of Propionibacteriaceae bacterium. Classification (GTDB taxonomy): domain Bacteria; phylum Actinomycetota; class Actinomycetes; order Propionibacteriales; family Propionibacteriaceae; genus WQYJ01. The sequence goes on along the minus strand of JAISTC010000094.1, from coordinate 4,631 downwards.
AGTCGGCGGGCGCGTCGTCCAGGTCGCGGGCCAGCAGGCAGCGCAGCGCGTAGACGACGCAGGCCAGGCCGATGACCGCGCCCAGCGCCAGGCAGGGGATGACGAGCCAGGGCGCCGTCATGACGATCTCGGAGCAGGCCACGACGGAGCCGTAGAACGCCGCCCAACTGAACACCAGCGCCGCCCCGACCGGCGCCGCCTGCGCCGCCAGCCGCGTGGCGGTGTCCCGGCCGAGGGTCACGAGGGCGCCGCCGCTGGCGCGCAACGTCGCGTTGAGCGTGGCGAGCATCGTGACCCCCGGGACGGCGGTGCCGGATTAGGCCTACTTCTTCGGGGCGGGCACCTCGGCCACGACCGCCTGGGCCGCGCCGGCGGCGGGGCCCGGCGCCGGCGTGACGGCGTCGATCTGGCCGGCGTAGCGGGCCAGCAACTGCTGGAGGTCCAGGCCCGTCGCGTTCTTCAGCATCTCGATGACCTGGACGACGTTCTCGCCGACCTGCTTGGGGAGCTGGCCGGCGCCGTCGGTCGAGATGACCGTCAGCTTGTCGATCGAGCCCATCGGCGCGGCCACCTCCTTGGCGATGTCCGGGAGGACGGAGACGAGCATCTCGAGGACGGCCGCCTGGTTGTAGCGGGCGTAGGCGTCGGCCTTCTTGTGCATGGCCTCGGCCTCGGCCTGGCCCTTGGCCAGGATGGCGGCGGCCTCGGCCTCGCCCTCCGCCTTGACGGCCTGGGCCTCGGCCGTGCGCCGGTCCTTCTCGGCCTGGCCGGCCTTGTCGCCCTCGACGGCGACCGCCTCGGCCAGGGCCACGCGGCGGGCCTTGTCGCCCTCGCCTGTCAGCCGCGCCTTCTCGGCCTCGGCCTCGGCCAGCGCGATGGCGGCGGCCTTCTCGGCCTCGGCTTCGAGGATGGCGGCCTGGCGGCGGCCGGCCGCCTCGGTCTCGACCCGGTAGCGCTCGGCGTCGGCCGGCTTGCGGACCTCCGTGTCGAGCTGGCGGTCCTTCAGGGCGGCCTGCCGCACGGCCACCTTCTCCTGCTCGGTCAGGATGGCCTGGTCACGCTCAGCCTGGGCCAGCGGGCCGGCGGCCCCGGCCTGGGCCTGGGCGGCGTCGGTCTCGGCCTTGATCTCGGCCTGTTTCAGCATGAGCTCCCGCTGGGCGATGGCGATCTCCTGCTCGGCCTTGGCGCGGGCCTGCTCGGCGGCCTGGCGGGCCTGGGCCTCGGCGATCGAGGCGAGCTGCTGGACGCGGGCGGCCTCGGGCCGGCCGAGGTCGGCCAGGTAGTTGCCGTCGTCCGTGATGTCCTGGATCTGGACGGCGTCGAGGACGAGCCCCTGGCCGGTCAGCGAGGCCTCGGCCTCGTCCGCCACGCGCTGGGCGAAGGCGGCCCGGTCGCGGATGATCTGCTCGACGGTCAGGGAGCCGACGATGGCGCGCAGCGCGCCGGCCAGGACCTCCTGCGTGAACGACTCGATCTCCTGCTGCTGGGTGAGGAAGCGCTGGGCGGCCGCGCGGATTTGGTCCTCGTTGCCGCCGACCTTGACGACCGCGACGACGTCGAGGTTGAGCTTGACGCCCTGGCCGGAGATGGCCCCCCGGATGGCGATCGGGATGCGGCGGCTCGTCAGCTCCAAGACGTGGAGGCGCTGGATGAACGGCCAGACGAACACGCCGCCGCCCATGACGACCTTCTGGCCGGAGAGGTCGTGCGTGACGGAGCCAGTGAGCTGGTTGTGGACCTCCTTGCCGCGGCGGCCGGTGATGATGTAGGCCTCGTTCGGCCGGGCGACCCGGTAGCGCGTGACGAAGAACAAGGCGATGAGCGCGACGACGGCAACGAGGCCGACGATCGCGATGAGGAGGCTGAGGTCGGGCATGGGGATTCTTCCTTCGGTTAGCGGTCGGTTAGCGGTAGAGGGGGGCGACCCGGACGGCCGTCGGGGAGATGACGTCGGTGACCTCGACCGGCTGGCCGACCGGCAGGGCCATCGAGGCGCGGGCGTTGACCTTGGTCAGGTGGCCCGAGTGGAGGAGCTTGACCTCGCCGAAGCCGTCGACGGGGATGGCGTTGACGACCGTGCCCTCGACGCCGAGGAGGCCCTCCGCGCTCGGCGCGCCCTGGTCCTGGGTCCGCTTGAGCTTGTAGAGGACCCACGCCACGAGCGCGCCCAGCAGGAGCCCGGCGGCCGCGCCCACAAGCGTGGCCAGCGTCGTCGACCCGGTCAGCGACAGCATGATGGCGCCGCCGAAACCGAGCGCGCCGAGGAACCCGGCGAGGCTCGCGCCGGAGAACCAGTCCCCGCCGCCGAGCGCGTCGAACACGCCGCCGAGGTGGTCGTCGATGAATGTGAACAGGAGGAGGAGCAGCACGCCGATGACGCCGATGACGATGAAAGCGGTCATGGCGGAGGCCTCCTTTGGCGACGGGCCGTGGGGCCAGTCTACTGGGGGTGGCTAGGAGCCTGTCATCCGTCGGTCACGCGGTCACGCGGCGGCGTACGCCAGGCCGGGTACCGGGATGGGGCGGCTGGTGACGTCGTCGAAGAAGTCGCCGATCGCCTCGATCGCCGGGAGCATCCGGACGGCGGCGGCGGCGTAGGCCTCGAGCGGCTGGCCGAACGGGTCCAGGACGTCCAGCTCGCCCGGGTCGGGGATGGGGAAGACGCCGTTGACCGTGAAGATCGCGGCCGTGGCGACGCGCAGCGGGTGGAGGTCGGGCTCGAGGCCGTCGATCTGCTGGCGCCACGCCACCTGCTCGGCCGCGCCGGCCAGGTCGTCCGGGCCGACGTGACCGGAGACGAAGCCGTACTCACGGAGCGTGAACGCGCGGCGGGTCGCGGTCGGGTCGAGCTGGACGACCTTGCGGCGGTGCTGGCGCGTCAGGCCCAGGATGAGGTCGGCCTGGCTGACGAGTTGGTGGGTGAGCTGGCGGGCGACATGGCCGTCGTCCTTCAGCCCGAGCCCTTCGAGGACCGCCCGGGCCTCGGGGGGCATGGGCGCGCCGACCAGCGCGCCGGTCCCGGCGGATTCGACGGTCACGTCGGAGAGGCCCGCCAGCCGGTGGCGCAGCATGGCTTCAGCCATGGGCGAGCGGCAGACGTTGCCCGTGCAGACGGTGAGGATGCGGTAAGTAGTCACAGCGTGACTGAGTCTAGTGGGTGAACCCGGCCACACGCACACCCTCAAGTAGGCGTGGCGGCGCCATGGGGTCGGGCACGCTGGCTCCCGAGCCATGGGGTCGGGCACGCTGGCTACGGAGCGAGGCACGAGCGACAGCCAGCGGGCCCGACCCCGTGGCGCTGGCGGGGAGACTGCCCGGGATGACTGGCGGGGATGACTGCCGGAGCGGGGCCATGGTGTCAGGCCCCGTGGCTGTCGCTCGTTCCTCGCTCCGTAGCCACGGTGCCCGACCCCATGGCCTGGCCCGACCCCATGGCCTGGGTCAGCGCACAGCGGCGGCTAGCGCCTCGGCTTTGTCTGTTCTCTCCCAGGTGGCCACGGCGGTCTCGCGGCCGAAGTGGCCGTAGTTGGTCGTCTGGGAGTAGATCGGGCGCAGGAGGTCCAACTGGTCGATGATGGCGCGGGGGCGGAGGTCGAAGACGTCACCGATGGCCGCGGCGATGCGGTCGTCCGGGACGGCGCCCGTGCCGAAACAGTCGACGTGGATGGCGATCGGGTGGGCGCGGCCGATGGCGTACGACACCTGGACCTCGCAGCGCCGGGCCAACCCCGCCGCGACGACGTTCTTCGCCACCCAGCGCAGCGCGTAGGCGGCCGACCGGTCGACCTTGGACGGGTCCTTGCCGGAGAACGCGCCCCCACCGTGACGCGCCATGCCGCCGTACGTGTCGACGATGATCTTCCGCCCCGTGACGCCGACGTCGCCGGCCGGCCCGCCGACGACGAACCGGCCCGTCGGGTTGACGTAGACCTTGAGCCCGTCGGCCGACAGCGCGTAGTTGGCCAGGACCGGCTGGACGACCTGGGCGACGACGTCCTGGCGGACCTGCGCCAACGTGGCCACGTCACGGTGTTGCGCGGACACGACGACCGTGTCGACGGCGACCGGCCGGTCCCCGTCGTACGCGACCGTGACCTGGGTCTTGCCGTCCGGCAGCAGGTACGGCAGCGCGCCGGACCGGCGCACGGCCGTCAGCCGCTCGGCCAGCCGATGCGCCAGGTCGATCGGCACGGGCATCAGCGTCGGCGTCTCGTCGGTGGCGTAGCCGAACATCATGCCCTGGTCGCCGGCCCCCTGGAGCTCGTAGGCGTCGGCCGTCGCGCTCCCCCGGGCCTCCTCGGCCGCGTCCACACCCTGGGCGATGTCCGGCGACTGCGCGCCGATCCCCAGCAGGACGCCGCAGGAGCCGCCGTCGATGCCCGACTCGGTCGAGGTATAGCCGATCTTCTGGATGACCTCGCGGACGATGTCCTGGGCCTCGACGTAGGCCTCGGTCGTGACCTCGCCCGACACGACCACGACACCCTTCGCCACCATCGTCTCCACGGCCACGCGCGAGGCCGGGTCCTGGGCCAGCAAGGCGTCCAGCACGCCATCGGAAATCGCATCGGCGACCTTGTCAGGGTGGCCTTCGGTAACAGACTCAGAGGTGAACAAACGGGACATGAGGG
>JAISTC010000053.1 GCA_031272805.1 Propionibacteriaceae bacterium | reverse complement strand
GACATCGGTCAGCGTCATGACGTCATCGTAACCGGTTCCTCCGCAGTCCGGCGGGCCGTCACGGGGGTGGTCTTGTTGTCATCCCGGCGACTGCCGGGATCTTTGGGCGGTTGGAGTCTGGCTGTCGGGGAAGATCCCGGCTTTCGCCGGGATGACATGGGTGTGGGTGGGGGCGGCCACGGTGTCGGGCCCGGTGGCTGTCGCTCGTTCCTCGCTCCGTAGCCACCGTGCCCGACCCCATGGCCTTAGCCACCGTGGCCGACCCCATGGCCTTAGCCACCGTGCCCGACCCCATGGCCTTAGCCACCGTGGCCGACCCCATGGCCTTAGCCACCGTGCCCGACCCCATGGCCTCCGCTCGTTCCTCGCTCCGTGGCGACCGTGGCCGACCCCATGGCCTCCGTGGCGACCGTGGCCGACCCCATGGCCTTGGCCGACCTCGTGGGCTGGGCTTCGCGGGGTCTTCACAGGATCGTCATAGTTGTTCACTGAAACTTGCTTGGGGCTTCACTGGATTCGCACCTTTTCTTCGTTTTTGGGCCGTAGCGTCCAGCCCAACCTTGTGACGCAGGTCACTCGGGGGGTCTCTACGAGAGGACGGGAGCTATGGGCAGGGTTGGGCGACGGAACCGGACCACGGAAATCGGCTCTGGGGGGGGGTCTGACCGATCTCACCCCCGGCCCCGCCGCCGGCTGCTCTGCTCCCTCCTGGCCGCCGCCACCGCCGCCTCCGGGATTCTGACCGTCGCCGTGCCCGAGGCAGAGGCCGCGGCCGTCTACACTCTGACGAGGGCCGACTGGTCGGGGGCGAGTGAGTACCATCCCGGTGACACCTGGTACGAGGGGTTCAACGGGCAAAGTCATATTTACATCACCCTTAGGTGTGTGACCAGCGGATGCAACGGGTCCACTGCGGGGGCCTCCGTGGACGTGGCGACCGGTACTCCCAAGCAAAGCTCCACTGCCAACTACTGGGTGGAGATCGCTTCGATCAGTTACCCACAGCTGTATTGGGACAGGTCATTCGTAGATTACAACAGGAATCTCAACGGCATCGACTTCGACATTTGGATGGATTTGTATTTCGCTACTACTCCCGGTCTGGTGGAGCCAGGGAGTTACACCATGGATATGACCCTAAACGTGCTCAAGCGGGACACGGGGGCAGTTGTCCAGACGTTTTCTGTTTCCTTGCCCTTCACGATTCTGGCCGCTTCGCCGGTCACGATCGAGACGGAGTCGCTGCCGGTCGCCAACACGGGGCAGGGGTACAGCGTGACTCTCACCGGTGGGGGCGGGCCGCCCGCGCCGTACGTCTGGTCGATCGTATCGGGGGCGCCGAGTTGGCTGGAGATGTCTGGCAACAAGCTGAGGGTAGTGAGCAACGGCACCGTGCCCGAGTCGGATTTCGGCACGGAGTGGGCCGTCGCCATCAAGACCAGCAACCAGAAGTACGACGCCATCAAGAGCTACATCCTCAAGGTCGGGGACGGCTCGCCGCCGACCGCGCAGGGCGCGATGACGACGCCGACGGTGGCGTACAACGCGGTCACGGTGTGCTGGCCGCAGGCCACGGACAACCACGACGCGCAGAGCGACATCCAGTACCTGTTCTACAGTTCGGCGGGCGGCTCGTTGGCCGCGGTGGGGGATTGGAGCACGGCGTCCGCCAATCCGGAATGCCGGAATGTGACCGGTTTGACGCCGAGCACGACGTACCAGTTCAGAGTCGACGCGAAGGACCTGTCGGGAAATACCGCCACACTGTACACCACGAGCGTGACGACCGATTCGGCAATTCCACCGAAGGTCACGACCTCTGCCGATACTCTGCCCCAAGGGCAGACCGGTGAGCCATTCGATTTCCTGATCGAGACGGATGCCGATTTCGGCGTGCCGGAGCAGTTCTGGGAGATTTCCGAAGGCACGCTGCCGGATGGGCTGGAGCTCGTGCCGGACGCGGACGCGCGCTCCGCGCACCTGATCGGCACGTTGGGCGAGGGGACCGGGACCGGGCCGGGGACTTCCGGGCCCCACCGGTTCACGGTCAACGCCTACAACGCCGGGGGCGACTCGCCGCTGGCCCTCTCCCTCTCGGTCGAGGACATCATCCACCCGACCGTGGCGGACCCGACCGTGACCGTGACGGGCGTGACCCATGATTCCGTGACGCTGTCCTGGCCCAAGGCGACGGACAACATGACCGCGGCGGACAAGCTCGTCTACACCGTGACGACCGAGGGCGGGACCGGCGCCGTCGCGCCGGTCACGGTGACCGGCCAGTCCGGCGACACCGTGACGGCGACCGTGACCGGGTTGGAGGACCTGACGCCCTACGCGTTCGGCGTGACGGTGGCCGACGAGACCGGGTTGACCACGGCGTACACCGGCCAGTCGGGGACGACGGCCAAGGGCGTGACGGTCGACGTCACGGCCGAGGGCGGGCGCAGCACGTACATCGACACCCCCTCGCTCCTGTTGACGTTCTCGAGCACCGCCCAGGGGTTGACGGCGGACAAGATCACGGTCGACGGGGCGACGAAGGGCGAGCTCAAGCAGCTCCGGACCAACCAGTACCGGCTCTTCCTCTCGGATCTGACGGTCTACGACGGCCAGCCCGTGACCGTGACGGTCGACGACTGGGCCGGGATCGACGTGACGTCGGCGCCGGCGGCCGTGCCGGTCACCAAGGACGAGCGGACCGACCTCAGCGTCGAGGCCGTCCAGCAGGGGGGCGCCCAGGGCACGGCGGACACGCAGGGCCTGTTGCTGACGTTCAGCCAGACGACGACGCCGCTCGGGCCGGCCGACGGCAGCGGGGACCCCTCCACCAGCCCGTCGCTGACCAACGACTCGCTCGAGGCGCTGGCCAAGGCCGTCCACGTGACGGGTGCGACCGCCGGGGCGCTGACGACCGCTGGGGACTCCGACCCGACGACCTGGTACCTGCCGCTGACCGGCGGGTTCTACGACGCGGACCCCGTGACCGTGACGGTCGACGACTGGACGCTGGCCGACGGGACCGGCTTCGCCGTGACCGGGTCGGCGTCGACGACCGTCTGGCTGGAGTCGGACGCGCACGCCGTGGCGGCCGCCTGGGGCCTGTTGACCTGGGGGACGATCGCCAACGGCCAGCAGCAGGGCGACGTGACCCAGAACCTCAACCTGATCGACACCATCGGCAACGGCGTCCACGTGGCGTGGGCGGCGAGCGACGAGAGGTGGATCTGGACGGAGCAGTCCGGAGTTCCGGAGAAGATCGGCCAGGTCGTCCGGCCGTCGTTTAGGACCGGCAGCCAGACCGTCACGCTGACCGCGACGCTGTCGCGCCACGCCGACGGCGGGGCGGGCGTGACCGAGACGCGGGACGCGTTCGCGCCGACCGTGACCAAGCTGCCCGAGACCGACAAGGAGGCCGTCGACATCGCCTGGGAGCGGCTCGGCTGGAGCGAGATCTGGGGCGGGGAGGCGTCGGGCAACGACCCGGACGAGACGGCCGGGCCGCTCGCCGTCGTCGGCAATCTCGACCTGCCCTACTACCTCGACGGGGACGATGTCTCCGGGGTGTCGATCACGTGGGAGTCGTCCAATACGACCGCCCTCACCATCGAGGGGGGCGGCGGGACCGCGACCGTGCATCGGCCGTCGTTCCTCGTCGGGCCACAGGGCGTGACGTTGACCGCGACGCTCGTCAAGGGCGACGTGACGCGGACCAAGTACCTCAAGGTGACCGTCTTGCCGCAAGGGCCGACGACGCCGGACGAGAAGGCCGACGACGCCGTGGCCAAGCTGACGTGGGACGTCATCCGGGGCGAGAACGAGGTCCAGGGGCGGGTCCTGACGGACCTCAACCTCGTGGCCGCGCTGCCGGACGCGCCCGAGGCGTCGATCACATGGACGTCGTCGGACGAAACCGTGGTCTCGACCACGTCCACCCCCGCCGGCCACGTCACCCGGCCCGCGTTCATCGACGGCCACGCGTCCGTCGTCCTGACGCCGACCATCACGGTCCCCGACGACTCGGGCGGGACCGTCACGCGGACCGGGAGCCCGTTCACCGTGACCGTCATCCGCGTCGACGAGACGCCCGAGGACACGGTCAACGCGGCGCTGGCGGCGCTGACCTGGGCCAAGATCCGGGGGGACAACGTCTTGGCGTCCGCCGTGACGTCGCCGCTGGTCCTGCCGACTAGCTGGATGGGCGCGACCGTCGCCTGGTCGGCCGAGGTCACGCCGGAAGCCGCCGGGGCTGTCCTGGACGTCTCCACTGGCGCCGTGACCCAGCCGACGTCCGTCGTCGGGCCCGCCAAGGTGGTATTGACCGCGACCTTGTCGGCCGGGTCGGGGGCGGAGGCCGTCGCCGACGCGCGCGTCTTCACCCTGACCGTGCCGGCCCTGCAGCAGACCGCGCAGGAGGCCGCCGACGCCGACGCCGCCGCGCTCGGCTGGGACGCGATCAAGGGCTCGAACACGGGGACGGCCGACCTGGTCCGCGACGACCTCTCCCTGCCGGCGACCGGGCCGGCCGCCGGGTCGCCGATCGAGTGGTCGTCGTCCGATCCCGCCGTCGCCATCGCGGAGGGGGCGTCGGAGGGGTCGTTCGCGGCGAGCGTGACGCGGCCGCCGTACTCGGCCGGGTCGGACACCGTCGTCGAGGTGACGGCCGACATCGGGCCGGGGCTGGCGTCGGTCACGATCCCGGTGACGGTCCTGCGGGCCGACCCGACGCCGGACGAGGCCGTGGCCGCCGCGCAGGCGTGGCTGGCGTGGGCCGACATCCAGGGCAAGAACGCCTTCGGGCCGGGCGACGTCACGGAGGACCTGGTCCTGCCGTCGGCCGTCTGCGTGGCCCACGTCGCGCCGACGCCGTCCGGGTCTGCAGAGTCGCCCGATGCGTCGTCCGGCTCGCCGATCCTCGATGTGGCGGCGTGCCCGGAGGCCGGTCTGGTCGCCGTGGCGTGGACGTCGTCGCAGGAGTCGATCGTGGCCGTGGACCCGGCGGGGCGCGTCACCCGGCCGGCCTTCGACCAGGCGTCCGCCAGCGTCAAACTGACCGCCACGTTCGCCGTGGCGGGCGCGGAGTCGGCGCCGACCAGCGTGTTCGACCTGGTCGTGACCAAGTTGGCGCCGACCGACCGGGAGGCCGTCGACGCCGCCGCGGGCGGGCTGGCATTCGACGCGGTCAAGGGGGCCAACACGTCGGCCGACGACGTCCGGGCGCCCTTGGTCTTGCCGACGACCGGGCCCGACGGGACGGAGATCGCCTGGTCGTCGTCGCCCGAGGGGTTCGTCGACGCGGACGGCACGGTCCACGCGCCGCCGTATGCGGACGGGTCGGCGGACGTCGTCTTGACGGCGACCGTGACGCGCGGGGACGCGACCGCGACCGCAGAAATCCCTCTGGTCGTGACGCGGCAGGACCCGACGCCGGACGAGGCGATCACGGCGACGCTGGCGCTCGTGACGTGGGACGCGATCAAGGGGGAGAACTCTGCGCAGGATGAGGTGACGTCGGAACTTTCGTTGTTCCGGACGGGGGTGGACGGGGCGTCGTTGAGCTGGACGTCGAGCAAGCCCAAGGTCGTGTCGGAGGCGGGGTCCGTCTACCGGCCCGTGGCCGAGGCCGGGTCCCAGGCCGTCGTCCTGACCGCGACCGCGTCGCTGGGCGAGAGGTCCTCGTCCACGACGATCCCCGTGACCGTGTTGGCGTCCGACCAGAGCGCGTCGGAGGCCGCGTCGGACGCGCGGCTGGCGGTCTTGACGCTGGCGGACGAAGCCGGGTCGGGCGTGGACCTGGCGCCGGCGTTCTCGCCGGATGTCTTGGCGTATGCGGCGGAGGTGCCGCTGTCGACCGCGTCCGTGGCGGTCCTGGCGTCGCCCGCCCAGGCGGACGCCGTCTTGCGGGTCAACGGGGCCGTCGTCGACCCGGGGGTCGACGTGCCGCTGGCGTTGGCCGTCGGGGAGAACCAGGTCACGGTCACCGTCGTCGCGCCGGACGGGTCCAGTTTGCGGATTTACACGGTGAACGTGGTGCGCGACAGCAGTGATCCTGAACCGTCGCCGTCGCCTTCGGCCTCGGTTTCCGGGGAGCCGTCGGAGTCGGCTGAGCCGTCGGAGTCGGCGTCGGCTGAGCCGTCCGAGTCCGCCTCGGCGGAGCCGTCGGAGTCCGCCTCGGCGGAGCCGTCGGCGGGGGCGTCCGGCGAGCCTTCGGGCGAGCCGTCGAGCGACACGTCCGCTGATCCGTCGGCCAGCCCGTCGAGTGATGCGTCGGTCGATCCGTCCGCGAGTCCTTCGGGCGGCTCGTCCACCGAGCCAGGCGCCGACCCCAGCGCCAGCGCGTCCGGCGGGTCGTCGGGCGAGCCGAGTGGCGAGCCGTCGAGCGGCGCGTCCGGTGGGTCGTCGGCCGATCCGTCCGCCACGGCCTCGGCGGGGTCCGGGAGTGACCCGTCGGCCAGCGCGTCGGCGGGGTCCGGGACTGATCCATCGGCCAGTGCGTCGGCGGGGTCGGGGACCGATCCATCGGCGACCGCTTCGGCCGGGCCGTCGAGTGGTGGTTCGGGCGAGCCGTCGGCTGGGTCGTCGGACGAGCCGAGCGTGAATCCATCCGCCGGGGCCTCGGGCGGCACGTCGGCCGATCCGTCGGCGGGCACGTCCAGCGGCGCGTCCGGTGGGCCGAGCGTGAGCCCGTCGAGCGGGGCGTCCGGTGGGTCGTCGGCCGATCCATCCACCACGGCGTCGGCCGGGTCCGGGACCGATCCGTCGGCCAGCGCGTCGGCGGGGTCGGGGACCGATCCGTCGGCCAGTGCGTCGGCGGGGTCGGGGACCGATCCATCGGCCCAACCGTCGGCCGGGCCGTCGGGCGGCGGTGCGGGCGAGCCATCGGGCCAGCCGTCCGGTGGGTCCTCGACCGAGCCGGGCACCGATTCCAGCGTGACGCCCTCCGCGGGCGCGTCGAGCGGGGCGTCGGGCGATCCCAGCGTCGATCCGTCGGCGGGCGCGTCGGGTGGGTCTGCCACCGATCCGTCGGCCGGGGCGTCCGGCGGGTCGTCCAGCGAGCCGTCAGCGGGCGCCTCGGCGGGCGGCGGGACCGAGCCCTCGGCCGGGTCGTCGGGTGGACCCGAACCCGCGGAGCCGACCGCGACGGCCGATCCGGCTGACCCAACCAAGCGGTTGGCCATCACCAATGCCGGGACCGAGCTGACGCTGGCGCGGGGCGAGGTCGGCCAGTTGCTCGTGCAGTACGAGAACACGACCGGCGCGGACGTCACGTTCGCCGCGACCTGGGGCGGCAAGGCCCTGCCCGGCTGGCTGGCCTGCACATCCGCCGGGACCCTGTTGGCCGCGCCGTCCAGCGGGACCGAGGCCGGGACCTACCAGGTCACGGTCCTCGCCAGCGCGGGCGGCCTGACGGTCGCCGGCACGTTCCCCGTGACAGTCCTCGAGAGCCGTGACCCCGGCGGCGACCCGACGGCGACAGCGTCGGCGGGTGCGTCCGGCGGGCCGCCGGACGGGCCGTCGGCCGGTGCGTCGGTTGACCCGTCAGACCCGTCAGCCGGATCGTCCGCGGGTGCCGGGACCGACCCCTCGGCCGGAGCGTCCAGCGGTGCGTCCGCGGACCCGTCGGCGGGGGCGTCCAGCGGTTCGTCCGCGGACCCGTCGGCGGGGGCGTCCAGCGGTTCGTCCGCGGACCCGTCCGCGGGCGCGTCTGGCGGTTCATCGTCCGACCCGTCCGCGGGCGCGTCGGGTGGTGCTTCGTCCGATCCTTCGGCTGGTGCGTCGGGCGGGTCCTCGACCGATCCTTCGGCTGGTGCGTCGGGTGGTTCCTCGACCGGTCCGTCCGCGGACCCGTCGGGCGGGTCGTCCGGTGGCGCCTCGTCTGATCCTTCGTCCGGCGCGTCCGGTGGTTCTTCCACCGGGCCATCGTCCGGCGCGTCCAGCGGTGCGTCCGAGAACCCGTCGGCCGGCGCCTCGGCCCGGCCCAGCGTGACGCCCTCGGGTGGTTCTTCCCTGGACCCGAGCGTGACACCGTCGAGCGGGTCCTCGTCCGAACCCTCGTCCGGCGCGTCCGGCGGGTCGACGTCCGAGCCGTCGGGCGGGTCGTCCGGAGGGTCCTCGGCCGGGCCGTCCAGCGGGGCGTCCGGAGGATCCTCGACCGAGCCGTCCAGCGGCGCGTCGGGTGGAGCGTCCAGCGATCCTTCCGCGCAGCCGTCTGGCGGGTCGTCGGGTGGTTCTTCGACTGAGCCGTCGAGCGGGGCGTCCGGTGGGGCGTCGTCCGGTCCTTCCGCGGACCCGTCTGGCGGGTCGTCCGGTGGTTCTTCGACTGAGCCGTCGAGCGGGACGTCGAGTGGGGCATCGTCCGGTCCTTCGGCGGACCCGTCTGGCGGGTCGTCCGGTGGGTCCTCGTCCGGGCCGTCGGTGGATCCGTCGGCCGGGTTCGGGCCCCACCAAGAGCATCAGCTCAGTGTCACGAACTCCGGGACCACGCTGCGGCTGGCCGCCGGGCAGACCGGGACCCTGGCTGTCAACATCCTCAACACGACCGGCGCGGCCGCGGCGTTCGCCGCCACGCTGAGCGGGGGCGGGGCGCTGCCGGACTGGCTGGCCCTCGACCCTGACACCGGCGTGTTCACCGCCACCCCGCCGGCTGGAACGGCCGCTGCCACGTATGAGGTGGCGGTGACCGTGACGGCGGAAATCCACGTCGCCAACGGCACGTTCACGGTCGTGGTGGCCGATCCCGACGAGCCGGGGACCGACCCGAGCGCCGGGCCCAGTGCGGGCGCGTCGGGCGGGGCGTCGGGTGGAGCGTCCGGCGGAGCGTCGGATGGTCCCTCGGCGGGTGCGTCGGGTGGTGCGTCGGCCGGCGCGTCCCCCGCCCCCTCGGCCGGTTCGGGCGACAATCCCTCGGCCGGGTCGTCGGCTGGTCCTTCGGCAGGCGCGTCCGCGGGTTCGTCCGCGGGTTCGTCCGCGGGCTCGGGCGACGCCTCGGCCGGGTCGTCCGCGGCCCCCTCGGCGGGGGCGGGTTCGGCCGGGCCGAGCGTGACGGCGTCGGCCGCTCCGAGCGTGACGGCTTCTGCTGCGCCATCGGCGCTGCCCACCGGGCATCCGTCGTACACGCCGACGTCCGGGCCGCCGGCCGGGACCGACGGGGCGCACGGCTTCGCCGATGAGCCCGGCCACGAGATCGACTCGGGGTCGGACCTGACGCACGTGGACGAGGTCGACTTCGGGCTGTTCGAGTACGCGGAGGTCGACGGGCAGGTGCTGACGGCGGACGAGTACGACGCGCGGGAGGGGTCCACGGTTGTCACGCTGAAGGCCGCGTTCCTCGACACGCTGACGCCGGGCGAACACACGTTGACGGACGTGTTCGTCGGGTTCACGACAACCGATGTGTTTACGGTGTACCGGGCCGGAGAAGGGCCGGGGAATGATCCCAGCGCCGGGGCGTCCGGTGGCGCTGCGGCCGACCCGTCGGCCAGTGCGTCGGCCGGTTCCGGTGGCGACGATCCGTCCGGTGGCTCGTCCTCGGGGTCCGGCGGCGACGCGTCGGCCGACCCCTCGGCGTCGGCCGGTGCTTCGGCTGGTGCCGGTGGCACGGACCCGTCCGCCGGTGCGTCCGCCGGGACTGGTGGTACCGATCCGAGTGCGGGGGCGTCGGGCGGCGTGAGCGCTGATCCGTCGGCTGACCCGTCGGCGGGCGTGACCGCGTCGGCTGACCCGTCGGCGGGCGTGACGCCTGGACCGTCGGCTGGAACTGGCGGCAACGGTGCCGGTGGCACCGATGGCAATGGTGCCGGCGGCACCGGCGGCACTGGTGGCACCGGCGGTGGCGCGCAGGCGTCGGCGGCGGCGAAGCCGGGCGGAGTGCTGACCAACACGGGCGGGCCGTCGTCCGCCGGGCTGGTCGTCGGCCTGTTCGCCCTGCTGGCCGGCCTTGGCCTGATCGCGCTCGGCGGAAGGAGGCGCCACCCGAAGTAACCCAGGAACGTGGACGGCCTTCACCCGGGCCGTCCCACAGGGTGCGTCGCCCAGCTTGTCCCATCTCCCGGCGACGCGCCCCGCAAGAGGGGGCCGGAGTAGCTACCGGCCCCCTCTTGGCTGGGTGGGTGTGTGTGGGGGCGGCCACGGTGTCGGGCCCGGTGGCTGTCGCTCGTTCCTCGCTCCGTAGCCACCGTGCCCGACCCCATGGCCGCCGCTCGTTCCTCGCCAGGGCGGGGGAGCCTGACATCTCGGCCTGGGGGTGCCACAAGGTCTCAGTTTGGTCACGGTCGCGCTCTGACCGTTGCCGCCGTGACCTGGCTTTGCCAGAGTTGTCACGGGACACGAAGCCGTGTCCCCGAGCGATTCGGGCGGGCCAATGAAGGTACTCCGGACCGCGCCAACCTCTGTTTTGGAAGGAACACTCCATGCGACTCAAGCAACTCCTGGCCCTGGCGGCCATCGGAGCCCTCACCTTCGCCGGCTGCTCCAGCGGCGACTCCGGGAGCGGCGCCTCGTCCGGCGCGTCGACCGGCTCTGACACCCAGACCTCTGAGTCCGCGCCCCCCGCCGAGACTTCCACGACGACCGACGTCGAGGTCTTCACCTGGTGGACGTCCGGCTCCGAAGCCCTCGGCCTGGAAGCCCTGCAAGGCGTCCTGGCGACGAAGTACCCGGACGTCACGTTCATCAACGGCGGCGTCACGGGCGGCGGCGGCTCCGCCAAGGAACTCCTCCAGACCCGGCTCCAGGCCGGCGACCCGCCGGATTCGTTCCAGGTCCACGCGGGCGCCGAGGCCCAGGACTACATCGCGGCCGGCCAGGTCACGGACGTGTCCTACCTCTACGACGAGTTCGGCCTGACGAACGTCTTCCCGTCGAGCCTGATCGACCTGCTGACGTCCGAGGGCAAGATCTACACGATCCCGTCGAACGTCCACCGGGCCAATGTCCTGTGGGCCTCCGTCTCCATGCTGGAGAAGTGCGGCCTCTCCACGACCGACGCCTACTACAAGAGCGTGGCCGAGTTCATCGCCGCCCTCGACACGTGCCAGGCCGCCGGCGTCGACACGCCGCTGGCCGTCGGCAACACGTGGACCCAGGTCCACCTGATGGAGACCATCCTGATCGGCGACCTCGGCGGCGAGGCCTACAACGGCCTGTTCGACGGCACGACCGACTGGGCCAGCGCCGAGGTCACCGCCGCCCTCAAGGACTTCGCCACGTTGATGGGCTACACGAACGCCGACCGTGACACGATCGACTGGGAGCCGGCCACGCAGAAGGTGCTGGACGGCGAGGCCGTCTTCAACATCATGGGCGACTGGGTTCCGGCCCTGCTCGACTCCAACAACCTCGTGGCGGGCACGGACTACCTGTACGCCCCGTCGCCCGGCACGGAGGGGGTCTTCGACTTCCTGGCCGACTCGTTCTCGCTGACCGTCGGCGCCCCGCACCCCGACGGCGCCAAGGCCTGGCTCGACGTCATCTCGTCGGTCGACGGCCAGATCGCCTTCAACAAGGTCAAGGGCTCGATCCCGGCGCGGACCGACATCGACCTCAAGTCCGAGGGCTTCTCGGACTACCAGCAGTCGTCCGCCGCGGCGTTCGCCGACAACCTCATCGTCGGCTCGATCCAGCACGGCGCCGCCGCCACGATCGCCCAGGGCAACGCCGCCAACGCGGCCGTGTCCGAGTTCACGACCTCGGCCATGGGGGATGCGGAGATCGCCACCCTCCAGGCGGCCCTCGTGGCGGCGTTCGCGTAGGCCCCGGACCAGCGGCCCCGCGAGCGCACCAATCGCGGGGCCGCCCAACACGCCGGACGGGCGGGCCCCACCCCAGGGGTGCGGGCCCGCCCGTCCGGCTATTGTTCAGGGGAGGAGAGCCCCAATGAAGAAGCTGAGATCCTACGGTCCACCCATCCTGATGATCGCGCCCTCGGTCATCCTCATCGGCATCTTCGTCTACTACCTCATCTTCGGCTCGATCCAGATGTCGATGACTGACACGCACGAGCTGGCCCAGGCCGTCGGCACGCGCGAGAGCCACTTCGTCGGCCTGGCCAACTACGCCAAGCTGCTGACGACCTCCTCCTTCCTCCACAGCCTCCGCAACCTCCTCCAGTACACGGTCGCGTTCATCGGCGGGACGATGCTCTTCGGCTTCCTCTGGGCCTGGCTGCTCGACCGCCGCTCCCGCGCCGAGGGTGTCTTCCGCTCCCTCTATCTGTTCCCCTTCGCCATCTCCTCGATCGCCGCCGGCGTCGTCTGGCAGTGGCTCCTCAACTCCAACACCGGCGACAAGGCCTCCGGCCTCAACCGGCTCCTCCAGTACATCGGCCTGGGCGCGCTCCAGAACGGCTGGACGACCAACCAGAAGTGGGGCATCCTCGGCATCGCCATGCCGGCCATCTGGCAGATGGCGGGCTACATCATGGCGCTGTTCCTGGCCGGCTTCCGCGGCATCCCCGACGAGATGCGCGAGGCCGCGCGCGTCGACGGGGCGAGCGAGTGGAAGATCTACCGCCACGTCCTGTTCCCGCAGTTGTCGCCCATCGCGCTGTCGGCGCTCATCGTGCTCGGCCACATGTCGCTCAAGATCTTCGACCTGGTCGTCGCCATCACGGGCGGCTACACGTACTACCCGACCAAGGTCCCGGCCGTCGACATGGCCTTCTACCTGAACAGCGGCGACTACGCCAACGCCTCGACGGTCGGCGTGATCCTCCTGTTGATCATCCTCGTCCTGATCGTGCCGTACCTGGTCCACATCGCGAAGGAGGACAAGTGAGCACCCCGCCTACCTCCGTCACGCTGGACGCCGGCCCGGTCACGGGCGTCCCGGCTGCCCCCGTCCCGGCGCCGCGCCGGTCCGGTTTCGACTGGGGCCGCCTGGTCCGCTACGCCCTGCTCCTCGGCTTCGTCATCCTCGTCCTCATCCCGGTCTACGTCATGCTCGTGACGAGCTTCAAGGACGTGACCGACGCCGCCCCGAGCCGGGCCTGGTTCCTGCCCCAGAACTGGACGCTGGAGAACTGGTCGAAGGCGTTCTTCGGCGCGGGCCCGGCCAACCCGTCGATTGGCCAGGCGCTGTGGCGGACGCTGTGCATGGTCGTTCCCGCGGCCGTCATCTCGTCGTTCCTCGGCTCGATGAACGGCTTCGTCCTGTCGCGCTGGCGCTTCCCCGGCGCCAACGTCGTCTTCACGCTCCTCCTGTTCGGCATGTTCATCCCCTATCAGTCGGTCATGGTGCCGCTGTACCAGATCATGATGAAGCTCTGGCAGTACACGCCCCTGAAGGCCGGGACGCCGACCCTGATCCTCCTCCACGTCATCTACGGCATCCCGATCACGACGCTGATCTTCCGCAACTACTACGAGACCGTGCCCAAGGACATGATCGAGGCGGCCAAGGTCGACGGCGCCGGCATGTTCGGGACGTACCTCCG
>JAISTC010000004.1 GCA_031272805.1 Propionibacteriaceae bacterium | reverse complement strand
ATGACGTTGCCGGGGGCCGTGTGGGGGATGTCACTTGACCTCTTGAATCGTTGCAGACGCCGCGTAGACTCGGGGCCACCGTGAGACTGGTTGGCCTCTCTCAAGCATCACGTGGACCGGGGGGAACTCATGCGCCGCCACCGTCACCGCGCCGCCGCCGGCGCCGCCCTCGCCCTCGTGGCGCTCGGGTTCGCCGCGCCGGCCACCCTGGCCGGGCCCGCCGCCGCCGACGACGCCCCGGCCGAGCCGGGCGTGATCGTCGAGGCCGAACCGGGCGCCACCTGGCTCGAAGCCGCCCCGACCGACGGCCACCTGCCGGTCTACGCGGACGAGACCTACACCCTCACCCTCGTCGCGCTCGACCAGGCCGGCCGCCCCGAAGCGGGCGTCCCCGTGACCTTCCAGGCCGCGCCCGGCGTCGCGATCACCCCGTCCTCGTGCGTCACGGCGGCCGACGGCCGTTGCTCCGTCACGCTGTCCGCTGGGTCCGCGGGCCCCGGGACGTACGGCGTGACCGCGACGGTAGACGGCGGGCCGATCAGCGGCACGCGGCTGTGGCCGACGGCCGAGACCGTCGGCGGCACCCTCTACGAGGCCCCGGACGCCCCGCTCCTCAAGTTCTGGCCCACACCCGCGACCCCGTCCCCGATCGACCTGGCCGCGCTGCTGCAACAGATCCTGGACCTGCTCCGCGCGTTCGTCGCCAACCTCCTGAGCCTGTTCCCCACCGCGTAACCAGCGCGCCACCCAAGCACCGGTAGTACCGGCACCGCTCTGCCGTTGTCAGCGCGACAGGAGAAGGAGAAACAACGATACATTGGTACCGGTACTTTAATGTTAAGTACCGGTACCACTGTATCGTTGTCACGTTCCCCCAGAAAGCAACGGTACAGCGGTACCGGTACTGTGTATCGTTGTCAGTTCTGGAGGCCGACGTACTGGCGGGTTTCCCTTCGCCAGGCCACGCGCAACGCCACGACCAGGGCCGCGGCGACCGTGACCGCTACTGGCGTGACCCACCAGCGGCTCCAGCCGAAGAACACCGTCGACGGAACGGTCGTGATCAGGATGACCGGCAGGACCGACGACAGGACGACGCGGAGGACCACACCGTACAGGCCGACCGGCACGCGCGCCAGGTTGTGGACGGAGTTGACGAGGAAGCGGCCGTCGAAGTCGAACAGCGTCAGGACCTTGTACGTGGCGAACACGCCGACGGCCCAGAGAATGACCGACGCGGCCAGCAGGCAGACCAGGAACAGGACGACCGTCCACGCCGAGCCCGGGAACGCCCCCGCCGCGACCGCCCACGCGCCGAGGCCGAGCGCGATCAGAAACTTCGGGACATCCGTCACGTTGAGGCCGCCCAACGTCACGAACGTCAGCGAGTCGGTCGGCAAGAGGAGTTTCCAGTCGACCTGGCCCTTCCGGACGTCCTGTTGGAGCTGGCCGACGTTGTTCGTCAGGAACACCCACATGACCGCGTCCATCCAGTACCAGACCGCCTGGAGAAACAGCAACCGGGATTGTGTCCAACCGTCGCCCTCCCCGAGGTAGCGGCCCGCCGCGAGGACCGGGGCGATGGCGAAGACGAGCCAGATGAGCGTCACGCCCGTGCCGATCACCATGTTGCCCCGGTACGCCGCCGCCGCCTTGAGCGACAAACGCCACGAGGTTCGCAGCACCCGCCAACCATGACGCCACCCGTGGCCCAGACCGCGGACCCGGCTGCGAGCGTGACCCCCGCCGTACCCCCTGCCGGATGTCATTGTCCGACCGCCTCGAACCGCGCCAACGCCCGCGGCCACGCCCACCGCAGGACCAACGCCAAGACCACGATCCACGCCGCGTTGGCCGCGAACAGGTACCAGGCCGGCGCGACCGCCCCCGACAGCAGGTCGCCGACCCCGCCTTGGGCCCCCCACAAGGGCGAGAGGCGCAGGACCCACGCCATCCAGCCCGGCAGGAACGAGCTCGGCGCGATCAAGCCCGCCAGGACCCACTGGAGGCCGGCGAACAGGCCCAAGAGACCGTCGTTCTTGCCGAACCACAGCACGGCCAGGGCGTACAGCGCGGCGCAGAGCAGCCCGGCGACCGTGCCGAGGACGAACAGGGCGATCGCGGCCAAGACCACGACGGGGTCACCCGAGAACTCCGCGTCCATCGCCCAGGCCAACAGGGGCACGACGACGACCAGGGGGACCGACTGCGTCAGGTTGCGGACGGTTGGTTTCGCCACGACCGCGATCAGGGACGGCAGCGGCAGCATCAGGTACGTGGCGAACTCTCCGGAGTAGACGAGGTAGCCGAGGCCGAAGATCAGGGGGACCGTGATGCCGAGGTTGGTCGTCACGAGCTGCATCAGGTAGTACGCCGTCGTCTGGCCCGGCGTCATCACGCCCGAGCCCGCGGCCGCCGCGTTCCACAGGGCCATGAACGCGAACGGCACGACCCAGCCGAGCAGCGAGACGATGACCTGGGCCCGGAACTGGGCGATGGAGAGGGCCTCGATCCGCAGCCACGCGGCGGTCGAGCGGAGCGTGTGGGCGAGGGAGGCGCTAGCCATCGGCGGTCCCGCCGTATAACTGCGCCAGCGCCGCCTCCAGCGGCGGGTCCGCCAGCGACAAGCCGGTCACGCCCGCGAGGGTCCCCAGCGCGGCGAGAATGCCGGGGGCGGCGGCACGGGCGGCGGTGACTGTGACCTCTCCTGGTTTGGCCACCGTCACGTCGGCGCCGGGCCCGGCGGCCGCGCGGACCTGGGCCGGGTCGAGGGAGCCGTCGTGGGCGAGGGTGATGACCTGGTTGTCGGAGTGGAGGCGGCGCAATTCCCCCAGGGCGCCTTGAAAGACGAGGCGGCCCTGGGCCATGACGACGACGCGGTCGGCCAGGGCCTCGATGTCGGCCAGGTAGTGGGAGGTGAGGAGGACGCAGGCGGCGTGGTCGGCGGAGTAGCGGCGGACGAACGCGCGGATGGCGGCCTGGGCGTCGAAGTCGAGGCCGATCGTGGGCTCGTCGAGGAGGACGAGCTGGGGGCGGTGGAGGAGCGCGGCGGCGAACTCGCAGCGCATCCGCTGGCCCAGCGACAGTTGCCGGACGGGCGCGTCGCCGAACTCGGCCAGGCCGAGCAGCTCGGTCAGCTCCGCCTTGGACTCGGCGAACGTCTGGTCGGGGAGCGAGTAGACGACGCGGCGCAACTCGAGGGAGTCGAAGACGGAGACGTCGGGGTGGAGCTGGCTGCGCTGGCCCATGATGAAGCCGACGCGGCGGAGGAACTCGTAGTCACGGTCGTGGGGCGTGTAGCCGAAGACGTCGACTGTGCCGGAGGTCGGGGTGAGGAGCCCTGACACGCACTTCAGCGTCGTCGTCTTGCCCGACCCATTCGGGCCGAGGACGCCCAGGATCTCGCCCGCGTGGGCGTCGAACGTGACGTCGCGGATCGCGTCGATGACCTTGTAGCGGCGCCGGGCGAAGCCCTTGACCGTGGCGCGCAGGCCGACCGTCCGCTCCGCCACGCGGAACGAGCGGGACACGGCGTCAAGACGGACCACGGGCGACATCGGGGGACCCCTTCGGAGTGTGACTTTCAGTGTCCCGGCCAGACGGGTCGCCGCGCAAGCCGCCCTGTCAGCCTGAGCCGCCCTGTCAGCCTGAGCGCTCTCTTCTTCTGTCATCCTGAGCCCTTCGCTGACGCTCAGGACAGGCTCCGCGAAGGATCTCAACCGGTGCCGGGTCAAGGGCGGACCGCAGATGACAACGCGACGGAGAGATCCTTCGCTGCGCTCAGGATGACAGAACAAGAAGGGGGAGGACACTGGTTCTTGTTGTCACGCTCGGAGCCAGTTGAGCAGGCCGGGCATCGCACGCTCGATGGCGGCCAGCGTGACGGCGAATGCCTCGTCCGGGCCGTACCACGGGTCGTCGATCGACTCGCCCTGGTGGCCCGGGTCGAAGTCCGTCAGCAAGGCCAGGTTGTCGGCGTCCGGGAAGCGGCGGCGCAGGAGCGACACGTGGAGCGGCTCCATGCAGGCGACGAGGTCCGCGCCGGCGACGTCGGCGGGCGTGATCCGGTGGGCGCGGTGGCCGCGGGCGCGGTAGCCGCGGCGCTCCAGCAGGCGGCGGGCCCGGTCGTCGATCGGGTGGCCGGACTCCTCGGCGGACGTGCCCGCGCTCGTGAACACGACGTCCGTCAGCCCCGCATCCGCCGCCCACTTCTCCGCCACGCGCTCCGCCATCGGCGAGCGGCAGATGTTGCCCCAGCAGACAAAGACGACATGACGCGGACTCATGCCGGACAGTGTGCCAGGTCACGCCCAAGGCCGAGGTATCAGACACCTCGGCCTCGGAGGGGACGTTAGGGTAAACGTCCGTGGACGCCGACAGCGAACGGACCGGGCTCCGCCACCGCCTGCAGTGGCTGTGGGGGCCGGCGTTCGTCGCCGCCATCGCGTACGTCGACCCCGGCAATGTGGCCGCGAACCTGACCGCCGGGGCGGAGTACGGCTACCTGCTCGTCTGGGTGCTCGTGGCGGCGAACACGATGGCCATGCTCGTCCAATACCTCTCCGCCAAGCTCGGCCTCGTGACCGGCCGGAGCCTGCCCGCGCTGCTGGGCGAGCGCCTGGGCACCGGCCCCCGCCTGCTGTTCCTCCTCCAAGCGGAGATCGTGGCCGCGGCGACGGACCTGGCCGAGGTCATCGGTGGCGCCATCGCGCTGAACATCCTGTTCGGCGTGCCTCTGCTGCTCGGCGGCGTCATCATCGGGGCCGTCTCCATGGGCCTCCTGGCCGTCCAGAACCGGCGCGGCGAGAAGACGTTCGAGGCGGTCGTCGTGGCCCTCCTCGTCGTCATCACGATCGGCTTCGTGGCCGGCCTGTTCGTCAGCGCCGTCGACTGGCCCGGCGCCGTCGGCGGCGTCCTCCCCCGCTTCGCCGGCCCCGACTCCGTCCTGCTGGCCGCGTCGATGCTCGGCGCGACCGTGATGCCCCACGCCATCTACGTCCACTCCGCCATCACGACCCACCTCCACGATTCGTCACGCTCGCCCAAGGCCATGCCGCGGATGCTGCGGGCGACGCGGTGGGACGTCATGGCGTCGATGCTCGTGGCCGGCACGGTCAACATCGCCATGCTGCTGCTGGCCGCCGCCAACCTCCAAGGCGAGACGGGCACGGACTCGATCGAGGGCGCGTGGGCGGCCATCAACTCCCACCTGGGCCCGGCCGTCGGCGTCCTGTTCGGCGTCGGGCTCCTGGCGTCCGGCCTGGCGTCGACCTCCGTCGGCACGTTCGCGGGCGCCACCATCCTCGACGGCCTTCTCAAAGTTAAGTTGTCGCCGTTCGTCATTCGCCTCGTCACGCTGGCGCCGGCCCTCGCCATCCTGGCGCTGGGCGTGTCCCCGACGTGGGCCCTGGTGGTCAGCCAGGTCGTCCTCAGCTTCGGCATCCCGTTCGCGCTCATCCCGCTGGCGGCGCTGACCCGCCGTCACGACGTCATGGGCACCTACGCCAACACCAGGGTGTTGGTATGGGCGGCCGCAGTCGTGATCGCGCTGATCATCGCGCTGAACGTGTTCCTGCTGGTGGAGTTGATCGCGGGCTGATCGGCCGAGGTGTCGGATGTCGCAGCCTGACGCCCGGCAGCCCCGGGGATGCCGTCGGGTCGGGCGTCGGGGCCTCCGGCAGGGCCCGCCTGGCCACCGGTGTCAGGCCCGCCGACTGTCGCTCGTTCCTCGCTCCGTCGCCGGCGTGCCCGACCCCGCTGGCCTACACCGTGACCTGGGCTTCTTCGTCGGCCGCGCCCAACTGTTCGGCCTTCTTGACCGCCAACAGGAACGCGAACACGATCGCCGTGATGCCGCCGGCCAGCTTGCCGACCAGGACCGGGACGATCAGCGAGGGCTGGAAGTTGGCCGTGAAGGACAGGTGGTCGCCGAACAGGAACGCGCAGCAGACCGCGAACGCCAGCGTGATGACCTTGTCCTTCGGCTTGAGCTCCTTGACCAGCGCGAGGAGCGCCAGGACGTTGGCGGCGGCGGCCAGGATGCCGGCCGTGGCGGCGGAGCTGAGGCCGAAGACCCGGCCGACGACGGCCAGGGGCCGGGCCAGGTAGTGCTTGATGAGGTAGACCATCGGGAACGCGCCGCACAACATGATGCCGATCGCCCCGGACACCTCGAGGGCGCGGAACAGGTCCTGCTCGTCGGCGATGACCGGCTCGAAGCCCCACCACTGGCCGAGCCACTTCGACGGCAGCGCCGTGAAGTACTCGATGACCACGAGGACGAGCACGAGCTTGAGCGTCGATTCGAGGACCCGGCCGAAGACGATGAAACCCTTGATCATGGCGTCGGGCTTGAACATCAGGCCGAGGGCGAGGGCCACGCAGATGATGACGAGGGGGATGAGGTTCCGGCCGATCGTGGCGAAGGACAGGGCCAACTGGTACGTGGCGTCGCCGCTGGTCGAGATGACCTCGCGGATCATGGGGTGCGACAAGGCGATGATGACGCTCGACACGGCCACGCCGACCGGGATGGCCAGCAGCCCCGACATCGTGCCCAGGGCCAGGTACTTCTGGTCCTGTTTCTGGATCATCTTGAGCGCGACGGGGATCGTGAACACGATCGTGGCGCCGGCCATGTAGCCGGTCATCATCGCCATGATCCACGACTCCTTCGTCTCCGCCAGCGCCTCCGCCAACTGGTAGCCGCCCATGTCGACCGCGATGAACGTCGTGGCCGCCATCGCCGGGTCCGCGCCGACCGCCGCGAAGGCCGGCCCGAAGACCACGGACACGAACTTCGTCAGGTACGGCGCGGCGGCCATGATGCCGGCCACGGGCAGGAAGATCGGGCCGATCGAGTCGATGCCGGCCGTGAACTCCTTCCCGAGCCCGCCCTCCGGCCGGATGATCGAGGCGATGCAGCCCACGAGGGCGCACACCATGATGAGGTAGACGACGACAGTGCCGACGGTTTGCATGTCAGTTTCCGATTCCGTAGAGGGTGGCGGCCCGCTCGCCGTACTCCTTGGCGAAGCGGTACCAGAGGTAGGTGTAGTCGCCGACGGGCTCGCCGCAGGCGTCCTTGTGCAGCGCCCAGACGAACCAGTAGTAGCTCGCCAGGGAGACATACGCCACGCAGTGGCGGAGTTCGGCGGAAGTGGGGCTCCGGCCGAAGTAGAGGTCGAAGACGTGGAGCGCCTCGTCCCACGTGTAGTCGGAGCAGCAGATGAAGGTACCGAGGTCGCTGGCGAAGTCCGACATCCCGGAGTACTCCCAGTCGATCAGGTACATGTCCTCGCCCCGGACCAGCAGGTTGGCGTCGTAGAAGTCGTCGTGGCAGAGCACGGGCGCGAAGCCGTCGGTCTGGGCCGCTTCGTAGAGCGCCGTGGCGCGCCGGTCGAGCACGCCGAAGTCGGGGAAGCCGAGGCGCCGGCCCGCCCCCGCGGTCCCGCCCGGCAGCAGGCGGGCCTTGATCTTGCCCAGTTCGGCGAAGATGTCGAAGTCGTTACCGATGGTCCGGCCCGACGTGTGGAGCTGGCGGATCAGGTCCAGGGCGCCGGCCACGTGGCGCTCGTTGTGGTAGTCGAAGTGCTCGCTGACCGGGATGAAGCGGGAGATCTTCCAGCCCGTCTCCGGGTCGAGGTAGATGAACGACCGGTCCAGGCCCAGCTCGTGGGCGATCGCCTCCGCCTCGGCCTCCGCCCGCCGGTTGAGGATGCCCTGCGTCGCCTGGCCGGGATGCCGGTAGACGAACGCCTCGCCGTCCGCCGCGAAGCGGAACGACAGGTTCGACAGGCCCTCCCGGATCGGTTCGAAGTCCGTCAGGTCGCTCCGGGACACGTCCAGCGTGACGCAGATGTGGTCGAGGATCGACGAATCGATGTTGTCGATGAAGTCGGGGTCGAAGGCTCGCAGCTCGTCCAGCGTGTCGAACTCGTAGACGACGTCCGGCGGGTAGCGGCGGATGCGGAGGTCCAGGCCCTTGATGTGGTCGGCGTAGATCTCCTCCCACAGCTTGGGCTTGGTCTCGGGCCGGTCGTAGACCTCGTCCAGGACCTCGGCGAAGCGGCGCGAGAAGGCCCGGTCGAAGTAGGCCTCGCCCAGCATGATCCAGCCGTCACGCCCGCCCGGCTTGGCCTTGACGATCCGGTCCTGCGGGCCGGTCGTCAGGACCCACTCGTCGGTCGGCCCCTCGGCGTAGACGGCCGCGTAGTAGCCGTGGTGGACGTAGGGCTGGAAGACGTTCTCGGCGTAGTAGTTGTCGGACGAGCAGATGTACGTGTTGCCCAACTGGCCTGCCACCAGCTTCAGCGTGGAGTTGTTGTTGCGCTGGTCGTACTCCCGGTTGACGGCGATCTTGACGCCGAAGTCGTCCTCCAGGTAGAGGAACTGCTCCATCATGTAGCCGACGACGACCGTGATGTCCGGGATGCCGGCGGCCTGGAGTTGGCGGATGAGCCGCTCGACCAGCCGCTCGCCCTTGACCTCCAACAGGCCCTTGGGCTTCTCCCAGCTCAGCGGGGCGAAGCGGGTCGACATCCCGGCGGCCATGATGATGGCGTTGTCGACTTTGTACGGCTCCAGGGCCTGCCGGCCGGCCTCGGTCACGCCGTCGGCGTCGGCCAGGCCGCGCTCCTTCAGATGGCGGAGTGCCGAGTTGACGGCCCCGACGGAGAGGCCGGCGGCGCGGCCAAGGTCACGCTGCGTGCGGGCATCGCCCGTCACGAGCGCCCGCAGGACGCGAAACTCGGGATCGGACAGCTGGAGACTGACATCGTTCACGAACGTAGGTTAGACCAGGTTTCGTGAACACACGACACTCGGACATGGCGCGTCCTGCACGCCGCCACCGACATCCCCGCCTGGCTGGCCGACCCCGACGAGTGGCCGCCGCCTGGGTCGGCGCTCAGGCCGCCGCGGGGGCTTCTGCCGCCGCTGCGGTCCCCGCCGGGCGGGGCGGCCGGGCGGGGACCAGGGCGGCGAGGAGCAACACGACGAGGCCGACCAGGGCGGTGATCAGGAGGGGCAGCGAGCCGTCGGTCCAGGCGCCGCTGCCCATGTAGATGATCTGGGAGTCGCCCAGGGCGAGGTAGTGCTGGGGCGCCCAGGGGTAGATCCAGCCCTGCCAGAACTGCGGCAGCATCTCGCGCGCCAGCATGGCCGAGCTCATGCCGCCGGCGAACACCAGGACGATCACCAGCGCGCCCAGCGGGACGGCCAGGCTGAGCGTGCCCAGGAACAGCGCCATGATGGCGAAGCAGCCCAGCCAGAGGAACAGCGTGAGCGTGCCGAAGGGCAGGCTGAGGCCGCCGATCCACGTGACGGTCAGGACGGCGGCGCAGGCCACGACCAGCGACAGGACGGCCGCGTACGCGACCTGGCGGCCGTAGGCCTTGAGCTTCTCGGAACGGGTCGCCGTCTTCGGCGGGCGAAGGGTGAGGAACAGCAAGAGAGTGCCGCCCATCGTCATCATGACGAGCGGCATGATCAGCATCTGGGAACCCATCAGGGCGGCCGTCGGGCCGCCGCCGATGGCGGCCGCGTGGACGAGTTCGACCGTCGTCTTGACCCCCGCCTGGGTGAACACGGCGGCGATGGCCTGCTGCATCGTGGCCGCCAGCATCGGGTTCTTCCCCTGGTTGATGATGACGCGGACGGCGGGCGCCTCCCCCGTCCCGGCCTGGGCGGCCGCCTGGGCCTGGCTGAAGTCGGCCGGGATGACGACGGCGCCGTAGTACTCGTTGTCGTCCAGCGCGGCGTCGACGGCCGCCTCGCTGTCCAGTTGCGTCCACGCGATCGGGGCGGCGTCCCCGGCCGCCGCCGCGGCCGCGGTCAGTTGCCCGACCAGGGTGGCTCCCAGGTTGAGGTCGCCCGCGGGCGTCGTGGCGCCCGTGTCGAGGCTGGCGACGGCGATGGGGACGTCACGCGGGGTCGCCCGCAGCATCGGCGCGACGACCAGCGAGAAGACGCAGCCGAACACGATGACGGCCAGGACCGGCAGGAGGTAGCGCCGATTGCCCAAACGATCGAAACTCAACATGGGAAAGCTCCTTGTGCAGGTTCGCTCTTGTGGCTAAAATCATAACTAGAGCATGGTTCTAGTTAAACAGAGAAAGCCCGCCCCTTCCTCTGGTTTGATTTCCAGTACGACAAGGACAAACATGGCCCGGCCACGGAAGGATTCGGGGGGTGTCCCGGCCCAGCAGAGGTTGGAGGACGCCTTCTGGACGCTGCTGGCCGAGCAGCCCTACCGGGAGATGACGATGGGCGCGCTGGCCCGCCGCGCCGGCGTCAACCACAACACGTTCTACTACTACTACGCCAACCTCGACGCCATGGCGGCCCAACTGCTGGAGGAGAACCTCGTCCCGGAGCTCCCGGCCCGCCTGCTGGCGGAGGGTCCGGCGGGGATCGCCCGCACGATCACGGACGACGCGACGGTCATAGCGCACTTCCGCCGGATGTGCCTCATGGTCGGCCCGCACGGCGCCCCGTGGATGGCCGAACGGCTCCGACAGGCCGTCATGGCGCTGTGGCTGGACCGGTTCGACCGCGACGAGGCGGGCCTCGACCGGTCCGACGCCATCACGCTGACGTGGCTGATCGGCGGCCTGGTCGCCGTCCTCGGCCGATACGGCCAGGACCTCGACCCCGCCCAACTGGCCGCGGTGGCGCGGGGCCCGCTGGGCCAGGGCGTGTACGCCAGCCTGGCCCGAATGGCGGCGGACAAGGCGCCCGCGGCCTGACCGCTGTCATCCCGGCAAGAACAGGGATGACAAGGACCGGGGCGACGCCTCGGCCGCGCCCTCAAGACGCAAGATGACACGGCCGTCGTTTTCGGGGTAACATGCCCCCTTGCCATTGCGGGGTGGCACGTCACGACCGGCGCCGGTATCCGGGCCGTCCGACCCACTGATCGACCCCCAGCAACCACGTCCAAAGGAGCCCATGTCCGACACCACCGCCATGCCCGCGACCGATCCCGGCGCCCCCGTGACCCCTCCGACCCCTGTGGCCGCCTACCCCGAACTGACCCACCGCCAAATCCTCGGCCTGCTGTCCGGCCTGCTGACCGCCATGTTCGTGTCCAACGTGGCCGGCACGATCGTCGGCAACGCGCTGCCCACGATCACGGGCAAGCTCCACAGCTCCGAGCAGGAGTACATGTGGATCGTGACGTCGACCCTCCTGGCGTCGACGGCGTCGACGCCGATCTGGGGCAAGCTGGCGGACCTGTTCGACAAGAAGCGCCTCATCCTCGTCGGCCTGGGCGTGTTCACGCTCGGGTCGATCCTGTCGGGCTCGGCCACCAGCACGGGGATGCTGATCGCCACGCGCGCCGTCCAGGGCGTCGGCCTCGGCGCCATCCAGTCGCTGGTCCAGGCGATCATGGGCACGGCGATCCCGCCGCGCGCGCGGGGCCGCTACATGGCGTACACGGGCGCGACGATGGCGGTCGCCACGGTCATCGCGCCGCTGATCGGCGGCTTCATCGTGGGCGCGTCGTGGCTGGGCTGGCGCTGGTGTTTCTGGTCGGCGGTCCCGTTCGCGCTCCTGTCGATGGTCGTCCTCCAGAAGCAGCTCCACGTCACCCACATCCGCGTCCCCGGCGCCACCGTCGACTGGCTCGGCTCGACCATCATCACGGCCGCCACCTCCGCCCTCCTCATCTGGATCTCGTTCGTCGACAAGCAGTTCGCCTGGCTCGACTGGGAGACCTTCGCGCTGCTCGGCTGCGTCGTCGTCGGCGTCATCGCGTTCGTCTACGTCGAGAACCACGTGGCCAACCCGATCATCCCCATGCCCATCGTCAAGATGCGCGTCACGGCGCTGGCCATCATCGCCTCGATCGCCGTCGGCGTCGGCATGTTCGGCGGCACGGTCTTCTTGGGCCAGTACTTCCAGCTCGCCCGCGGCGAGTCGCCGACGATGTCCGGCCTCCTGATGTTCCCGATGATGATCGGCGTCCTGTTGAGTTCGATGGTCATCGGCCGGCTCGTCTCCCGCCTGGGCATCTGGAAGCCGTTCACGGTCGTCGGCGCCGTCTGCCTGACCATCGGCTTCCTCCTGCTCGGCACGATCGACGACTCGACCAGCTTCGTCGTCATGAGCGTCTACATGGTCATCGCCGGCCTCGGCGTCGGCATGACGATGCAGAACCTGGTCTTGGCCGTGCAGAACTCGATCTCCGTGCGTGACGTCGGCGCGGCTACGGGCGCCGTCACGTTCTTCCGCTCGCTGGGCGGCGCCATCGGCATCCAGGCGCTGGGCTTCGTGTTCGAGGACCGGCTGAGCCGGCTCATCCAGGAGGGCCTGCCTGGGCTCCTGGCGTCCGCGGTCCAGCAGGACTCGTGGGCGCGCCCGGCGTCGGCGGACTTCTGCCAGACCGTGCCGGGGCTGCTCTCCCAGGCGTCGGGCTCCGGCGCGCTCGACCCTGCCCTGCTGGGGTCGCTGGCGGAGCAGTGCCCGACGACGGCCGGCCTGTTGGAATCGATGGCGACGCTGGAGGCGTCGGGCGGCTCGACCATGGACGTCAAGGGCCTGGCCCCCCAGGTCGCCCACCTGGTCCAACACTCGATCGGCCAGTCCGTCGGCCTCCTGTTCACGATCGGCGGCATCATCTCCGCCGTGTCCTTGATCGTGATCCTGTTCATGCGCAGCACCAGACTGCGCACGCACTTCAACCTCGACGAGTAAGACCAGGGCCGAGACCCTTCCCGCCCCCCGTGCCATCCCAAACCCTTGTCATCCCGGCCCCCGTTGTCATCCCGGCGAAAGCCGGGATCCTTGACCGATGTACTCGACCATCAGGGAAAGATCCCGGCTTTCGCCGGGATGACAAGGGTTTGGGACGACAGGGGGCGGGCGGCGGCCGGACGTATGCTCGGTCACATGTCAGATCATCGTTCGGTTGTGGCGGCCTTGGAGTCACGCTGGCCGGAGCAGCGCGTGGCCAAGGGGACGGAGCGCATTGAGGCTGTGCTGGATCTGCTCGGCCGGCCGCAGGACGCCGCGCCGCTCATCCACATCACCGGCACGAACGGCAAGGGGTCGACCGCGATCATCGTGGACGCGCTGCTGCGCGCGCAGGGGCTCCGGACCGGCCGGTTCTCCTCCCCCCACCTGGTCGACCCCGCCGAGCGCATCGCCATCGACGGCGCCCCCATCAGCCCCGACCTATTCGACGAGACCTGGGCCGCCATCGAGCCCTGCGTCACGCTGGTCGACAACCAACGGCTCGGCGGCGTGCCCCTGACGTTCTTCGAGGTCATCACGGCGATGGCCTACGCCGCGTTCGCCGACGCGCCGGTCGACGCGCTGATCATGGAGGTCGGCATGGGCGGGACGTGGGACGCCACGAACGTGGCCGACGCCGAGGTCGCCGTCGTCACCCCGATCGGCCTCGACCACACCCACCTGCTCGGCCCGACTGTGACGGCCATCGCCGCGGAGAAGGCCGGCATCATCAAGCCCGACGCCTACGCCGTCCTGGCGGGCCAGCTCCCCGAGGCCGCCGCGGTCCTCCTCGACCGCTGCGCCGCGGTCGGCGCCCAACCGGTCCTCGAAGGCCAAGACTTCGGCCTGCTGTCGCGCCAGCCCGCCGTCGGCGGCCAACTCCTCCGGATCGAGGGCGCGGGCGGCCCGGTCGGCGACCTCCACCTGCCGCTGTTCGGCGCGGCCATGGCAGAGAACGCGGCGGTCGCCGTGGCCGCCGTCGAGGCGTTCCACGGCCTGCGCGGCCTCGACCCGGCCATCATCGAGGCGGGCTTCGCCAACGTCGTCGCCCCGGCCCGGACCGAGCTGGTCCACGCCGGCCCGCCGATCGTCGTCGACACCTGCCACAACCCGCCCGCCGTCGCCGCCACTCTCGCCACGATGGACGAGGCCTTCGCCTTCACGCCGCAGATCGCCGTCTGGGCGGCCATGGCCGACAAGGACTCCGAGACCAACCTCCGGCTCCTGGAACCGGCGGTCGCCCACCTCGTCGCCACCCAGGTGGCGTCGCCCCGCGCCCTGCCCGCGGCCGAGCTGGGCGCGCTCGCGGCCGAGGTCTTCGGCCCGGCCCGCGTCACGGTCGCCCCGGACGTGGCCGACGCCATCGAGCGGGCCGTCACGCTGGCCGACGACGCCGGCCCGGCCGCCGGCATCCTGGTCGGCGGCTCCGTCATCCTGGCCGGCGCGGCCCGCCACCTTCTGGCCCCGGACAAGCC
>JAISTC010000160.1 GCA_031272805.1 Propionibacteriaceae bacterium | reverse complement strand
AGGTACTCCGACAGGAAGAACTCCTGCAGCGACGTGTGGGCGAATCGGAAAGCCCCGTCGTTGGCCGTCTTGTCGACCCGGCTCAGGAAGGTGGCATTGCGCAACGCTTCGTTCAGCTTGTCCGGCCCCAGTTTTTCGTAGTCGGCCCAGCCCCGCTGCCCCTGGCGCCAGTCCCGGAACCAGTCCTCTAGGTCGTCCACTGGCACAGACGTGAGATCGTTTCGCCACATATGGGCCGCCAGGTGTTCCACCAAGACATACTTGTGGCGAGTCTCGATCTTGTCCTTCTCCTTGTCCCGGTCGAGCCACTGGCGGGCGAACTCGCGGTAGAGCGTTGAACCGAAGATTGGTTTGCCTTCGGCTCGCCAAGCCTCGATCTGAGGGATGGCGTCCACAACGAGCCCCAGAGTGAAGGGCCTCTGGCTCAGGTCAGTCAAGTCGTGGACCTCGCTCAACATCTTCTCTAGGCGGTCCACGTCATGGCCCGGTAGTGCCGCCTTGAGGTACGCCGATACCTGCTCCTCGCTCAGTGGCAGGATGAGCCAGGCTTCAAACGAAGCAGCTGTCTTGTCGTTCGCTAGGCCGCCGGTGAGGCGGTTGCGCTCGTCTCGCAACGTCCGGAAGAACTGGGTGCGGGACGAGACCACGACCTTCGGCGGTCGCCCGCCTGTGCCCCTGGCCTGCGCCTCGTTGACCACTGACAACAGCCGGTTGGTCAGTTTCTTGCCCTCGTCGTCGTCCAGTTTGTTCAACACCTCGTCCAGTCCGTCGAAGATGACGACGCCGCCCTGGTAGATCCAGCGCCAGATGTCGGCCACTTTGACCTTGCTCTCACTGCGGTACCAGCCGTTGCGCGCACATTCCTTCATGATCCTGTCCACGCTCGGCACCCGTCCTTTCGGCAGCGAAGCCTCGCGGAGATCGAAGTAGAGCGGCCAGCGAGTCGTCTGGTCGTGCCGGCGCCGCTCGCGCAGGGCGTGGGCAAATGCCTGGCATGTCACGGTCTTGCCGATGCCCACTTCACCCAGGAGGGCAAACAGCGGCGTGCCGCCGTCGTCGTCCGCCCAGCGCAGCATCTGCTCCAGAGCCACCTTGTCAGCGGAGGTTCCCCGACGCTGTGCTGGCGGCTCTGCGGTCTTGTCCACGGCCAACGGCTCGACAGGCATACTTTGAAACAACTCGGCGGCCACACTCCGGAAATCCGTGAGCTTGGGCTCATTGGGACACTCGCCGTCCGGGGCGGTCTCCAGCGGAGTGTCGAGGAAGCGGTCGGTCAGGACAGAGTAGACGACGCGGGCGGCGTGCGCGGCCGCAACCTTTTGGTTCGCCTGCTTGAACGGGTTGTTGACATCGCCGTCGGCGAAATCACAAATCCCCTTGACCACGATCCAGGCCACGTTCTGGGCCTGCCGGTATGCCCGCTGGCTCACCCGGGCCAGACCCAACGCCTCCATTTCGCCACCCACCACCTGCCGGTTGCGGTACAACTCCAGCAGAGAGTCGCGGTAGCTCAGGCTGTCGACCAACTTGCTGCCTGACAGGAGGCAGCCAAACCTCAACTTGGGCCAGGGGCAACCCCGCGCGCGAGCCACGTGATCAGCCATCAAGATGGCCCTAACCCATGAGTCCGAAGCCTCGGCCTCTCCTCCGCGCGGCGTCACCGTGCCGTCGGGGTTGACCCGACCCAGGTCGTACTCCTGGGTCGATTGGGATACGAGGACATCCCCGATGCGCTGTTCGTTCCGGTCGACACCGAAGGCAATCCCCACACCGATCAGTGCCTGAGGCGACCAAGCCTCGCACGCCTCCTCGGCAGCTTGCTGCGCCCGGGAGACGCCCTGGCGGCTGACGGTGAGGACAACTCGCCGCCCGGCAGCCTCGCCCAGGTCGTAGTAGGGCACACCGTGGCGGAGTTTCCGGGCCGGAGCGCCATCCGGGCAGAAGGCCTTCAAGATAGCTGCCGTCTCGTGCCTGTTGAAAGTCAGCAGAACGATCGGCCGAGGATCGTCCGTCTCGGCGTAGACCGGCGCGAGGTCGAACGACCGCACGTCCTCAATCACTATCCCCTTCTTCTGCGCCGCTTCGTACTCCAGCAGCCTGGGCTCGCCCGGAGCATCCACCTCCTGGCTTTCGAACCGGACCACATCGTCCTCGGTCTTGCCCGTCATGACGACCGTCGCAGCGCTGTGAACTGCCCGAGCCGCGCCGTTAAAGCGATCCACCCGCCGCTGCAGGGTCTTCACCATCGAATCCCACTCCTTCCCCTGGAACAGAGCGGCCTGGACTGCCGTCAAAGCGACCTGGCCGTCCATGTCGAGCAGACTCACGAGGTTGCGCGCCTTGGCCGCCCATGTCCCCTTGAGGTCCCAGCGGTTGACTACCGCCAACGCCTCGTCACGTGTCAGAACTCTGGCCACCGACTGACTCCTCGCTCTTGCTGTTGACCGCCTGCGCATCTGTCGACCCGAGGGCTCTCGGCGGCTTCACCAAGCGCCTCACGGCGGACAGCGACCCGCCCCGCTCTCTTGGAAAGAAGACCCTCGCCAACTTGGCCACATTGAGCAGGCCGACGGAACCCTCTTTGACCACGACGACCACGCTGAGAACCACAACCCCGGTCACGATGAGGGCCACGCTGCCCAGCAGCAACAGGACCGGTGTCACAGCGATCTCGGTCATCGCTCGCCCCTCCCTTCGTCTGGGGCCACAACAAGTACACACCACTGAGAGACAAATCACAAATCTCGTCCGCCAGGCAACCCAAGAAATGTCCTTTTTGTCCGCCAGCCGGTCGTCCCCGGCACTCCGGCCCCTCCGGGCAGACGGCCACACGCCCAAGATGACAAACTTGAGGATCACCACCCCGCCGTCACGCGGTCAATGCCCCCGCGTTGCCGAGGGCTCCCCTTGTGGGAGCCCGAGGCGACGCATCTGCTACCGCCCCTCCCTTGTTTGGCATGCCTACTTGCCTTGTCATCCCGGCGAAAGCCGGGATCTTGGAGCCGTAGTTCGCCGCCGAACCGAAAGATCCCGGCGTTCGCCGGGATGACAACGGTTTGGGCTCATCAGGCGGGTGACTCCGTGGCAGGCGAGATCCTTCGCTGCGCTCAGGATGACAAACGAACTTGCCACCTGACCTCTTTGGACATCCCAGCCCTCAGTGCGCGCGGAGGCCGAGGTGTCAGATACCGCGGCCCGGGCGAGGGACGTGCCCGGGCGGGGGGGTCTGGCACCTCGGCCGGCGGGGATTGTCTGCTGTCGGCCGAGGTATCAGGTGCCCTGGCCCGGGCTCGTTCCTCGCCAAGGCCACGGCGCCTGACACCTCGGCCTGAACCGCCCTCCGGCCGAGGCCTTATGCCTTGTCATCCCGGCGAAAGCCGGGATCTTGGAGCCGTGGTTCGCCTCGCCGGACCGAAAGATCCCGGCTTTCGCCGGGATGACGACGGTTTGGGTGGGCACAGCGCGTGACTCCGTGGCGGGCAGATCCTGCGACTCCGGCGCTGGCGCGCCTGCGCGCAGGATGACGGTCCCCCCAGGATGACAAAGGAACTTGTCGCCTGCCCTTCTTCCGGACCTCGG
Source organism: Propionibacteriaceae bacterium (assembly GCA_031272805.1). Classification (GTDB taxonomy): domain Bacteria; phylum Actinomycetota; class Actinomycetes; order Propionibacteriales; family Propionibacteriaceae; genus WQYJ01. The sequence goes on along the minus strand of JAISTC010000160.1, from coordinate 20,831 downwards.
CCCAGGTCACGCTGCGGCGACGAAGTGGCCCGGGGCTACCTCGGCCAGGGTGGCCGGGCCCGGCTCGGCGGGCGGGGCGTACGCCGGGGGGCGGCCCCGGGCCCGGGCCGCCCGGGCGGCGCGGGGGTCCGGCACGGGAATGGCGGCCAGCAAGGCCTGCGTGTACGGGTGGCGCGGGTCGTCGAACAGGGCGGCCGTCGGGGCCAACTCGAGGAGGCGACCCCGGTGCATGACCGCGGTCCGGGTCGCCAGGTGCCGGACAACGGACAGGTCGTGGGAGATGAACAGGTAGGTCAGGCCGAGGTCACGCTGCAGTTCGGCCAGCAGGTCGAGGATCTGGGCCTGGATCGAGGCGTCGAGCGCGGACACGGGCTCGTCGCAGACGACGAACTGGGGGTTGACGGCGATGGCCCGGGCGATCCCGATGCGCTGGCGTTCCCCGCCGGAGAACGCCCGGGGCAGTTTGTGGACGGAGTCCCCGGTAATCCCGACCCGCGCCAGGGTGGCGGCCGCCCGGGCGGCCGGGTCCAGGTCGCCGGCGAGCACCTGAAGGGGTTCCATGACCTGTTGCAGGGCGGTCCTCTGGGGGTTGAGCGATGAGTAGGGGTCTTGGAAGATCACCTGCATCGTCCTGCGGGTAGCCCGCCGGGCGGCGGGGGCGAGGCCCGTGAGTTCGGTGCCGGCGTAGACGATCCGGCCGGACGTGACCGCCTCCATCTGGAGGAGGCAGCGCCCCAGTGTCGTCTTCCCGGACCCGGACTCGCCGACCAGGCCGAGGGTTTCGCCGCGGTCGACGGTGAACGTGACGTCGTCGACCGCCCTGAGAACGCCCGCGGCGCGGCCGAACTGGTTCTTGACCGGGAAGTGCTTGCTGACGTGCTCGGCTTGGAGCAGGGGGCGGGTCATGCCGTCACCTCCCCTCCGGGCAGGCCCGCGCGAGCCCCCGGCCGGGCGGCCAGGAGGAGGCGCGTGTACGGGTGGGCCGGGTCGTAGAAGATCTGGTCGACGTCGCCCTCTTCGACGATCTGGCCGGCCCGCATCACGGCGATCCGGTCGCAGGTGCCGGCGACGATACCGAGATCGTGGGTCACGAGGACCACGGTCAGGCCGGCGGTGGCGCGCAGTTCCGCGATGAGGTCGAGGATCTGGGCTTGGACGGTCACGTCGAGGGCGGTCGTCGGCTCGTCGGCCAGGAGGAGCTTGGGCCGGGCCAGCAGGGCCATGGCGATCATGACCCGCTGGCGCATGCCGCCCGACAGTTCGTGGGGGTACTGGCGGTAGCGGCGGGCGGGGTCGCCGATCCCGACCTGAGCGAGGGTGGCCGTGGCGAGGTCGCGGACATCGCGGCGGTCGGTCCCGCCCGTGCGGCGGATGACCTCGGCCAGGTGGTAGCCGACGCGGCGCACCGGGTTGAGGGAGGTCATGGGGTCTTGGAAGACCATAGCCACGGGCGGCCGGGGTGCCCCTGGACGGGTCCGGTCGACGCCGTCGATCTCGGCGGCGTCCCACGTCCAGCGCGCCCCAGGGGGCAACAGGCCGAGACAGGACCGCATGAGCATGGTCTTGCCCGAGCCCGACTCGCCGACCACGGCGACGGCGGCGCCCGCGGCCACCCTGTAGTCGACGTGGTCGAGGACCCTCCGCCAGCCGCCCGCGTGGGGCAGGTCGACGGTGAGGCCCTGGAGGCGGAGCAGGTCGGCGGTCATGCGGCCTCCCGGAGGACGGCCCGGCGCAGGGTGTTGCCGAGGGCGTTGCAGCTCATGACCGTGACGATGATGAGGAGGCCGGGGATGAGCGCCAGGTAGGGCTGCTGCTGGAGGCTCCCCTGGGCCGTCTGGAGCAGGCAGCCCCAACTCGTCATGGGCGCCTGGATGCCGAGGCCGAGGAACGAGAGCGACGCCTCGGTCAGCATCGCAGCCGACACGGAGGAGGTGGCGGCCACGAGGATCGTCGGGAGGGCGGCCGGGAGGATGTGGCGGACCACGACCAGGCCAGGGGATTCGCCCAGGAAGCCGGCGTAGGCGACATAGGCCCGCTCCTTGATCGACAGGACGTCCGCGCGCACGAGCCGGGCCGTGGTCATCCACGAGAACCCGCCGATGACGATGATGATCGTCGTCAGGCCGGGCCGCAAGAGGACGCTGGCGACGATGACCAGGATCATCCACGGGATCGACGACAGGAAGTCGACCAGGCGCATGAGGACGTTGTCGACCCACGGGCGCCCAACGGCGGCGACGAGGCCGACGAGCGTGCCGATGACCGTGGCGGCGGCCATCGACAGGGTGCCCACGAGGAGGGAGACGCGACCGCCGTAGAGCACCCGGGCGAGGTAGTCGCGGCCGAGGTCGTCGGTCCCGAACAGGTGGCGTGCGCTGGGCGCCTGGGACCGGGCGGTCAGATCGATCGCCGTCGGGTCGAGCGGCAGGAGGGGGACGGCGAAGCAGACTGCGGTGAGGAGGGCCAGGACGGTCAGGGCCGTCAGCCCCTGGCGTGACCTCAGCGCTTCGGCCCACGGCCGGGCCTGGCCGGTCGCGGTGGCGGTGGCAGTAGCGGTGGCGTTCATGGGGCGACCTGCCCGAGGCGGACCCGCGGGTCGACGACGACATAGAGGATGTCGGCGAGGAGGTTGCCGAGCATGACGAGGGTGGCCGACAGGAGGAGCACGGCGAGGATGACCGGGTAGTCCATCGCGCGAGCCGCCTGGAGGAAGTAGGAGCCGACCCCCGGCCAGCTGAAGATGGTCTCCGTGATGACGGCGCCCGTGACGAGCATGGGCAAGGCCACGCCGATCTGCGTGACGACCGGCAACAAGACGTTGCGGGAGACGTGGCGGCGGAAGATCTCCGGCTCTGTGGCGCCGAACGCGCGCTGGACCGTGACGTAGTCCTCGCCCAATTGCGTGATCGCCGACGACCGGACGTAGCGGGCCAACTCGGGGTAGAACGCCGCCGTCAGCACGAGGTACGGCATCACGAGGTGGCGGAGCAGGTCGCCGAGACCGCGGTCGCCGACGGCGTGCATCCCGATAATGGGAAACCAGTTGAGGTAATAGCCGAAGAGGTAGATGAGCAGCAGGGCGAACCAGAACGGCGGCATGGCCAGGCCGAAGGCGTTGGCCGCGTCGATCAGGCGGTCGCTCAGCTTCTGATGGCGCGCGGCGGCCAGGAGGCCCAGGCCGATGGCGAGGAGCAGGGCGGTGACATAGGCGGGGAGGACGAGCAGGACCGTGTTCGGCAGCCGTTGGGCCAGGTCGGCGGCGATACTGTGGCGGCTGGCCAGCGAATAGCCGAGGTCCCCCTGAAGGACCTGGCCGAGCCAGCGGAGGTACTGGACCGCGATGGGGTCGTCGAGGCCGTAGCGGTCACGCCACATGGCGATCGTCTCGGCCGACATCTGGGGCGTCGTGATCGAGTCGACGACGTCGTACGGGGCGATTTGGATCGCCAAGAAGACGGCGACCGTGACAAGGAGCAGCATCGGCACGATCTGCGCCAACCGGCGGGCGGCGAAGGCCAGCATCACCACCTCCTCCACGGGTGGAGCCGGGGCCTGGCGGAGCGCCGCCAGGCCCCGACCGTGACACTACTTGATCGTCAACTTGGCGAAGTTCTCGAACGTGTAGATCGGGATCAGCCGGGCTTGGTCGACCCCGCCGATGCGCTGGTTGATGCCCAGGATCTTGAGGTTGTCGGCCAGGGCGTAGAAGACCGCGTCATCCGCGATCTGGGCCTGCAAGTCGGCGTAGATCGCCTTGCGCTGCGCGTTGTCCAACTCGATGGCGCCCTGCTCGAACAGCGTGTCGGTCGCGGGGTTCGAGTAGGAGAAGTAGTTGGCCGACGCACCCGTCTTGAACAGGAGGCTGTAGGCGTCGGGGTCGAGCCCCATGATGTAGCCGCCCAGGAACAGGTCGAATTGGGAGTCAGCTCCCTTCTCGATCTCGTCGTACAGGGCGGTGCCGTCGACGCCGGACAGCTCGATCGTGATGCCGGCGGCCGCTGCCTGAGACTGGATCAGCGCGGCCTCGGCCTGCTGCAAGGTGTCGTTGCCCGCGTAGCCGAGCACGAGCTTCACGCCCTCGGCCCCGGCCTCCGCCAGGAGGGCCTTGGCCTTGTCGACGTCCTGGTCGTACTTCTCCAGGTCGGTCGTCGCATACGGGTTCGACGGCGGCAGGATCGAGTAGGCCTCCTGGAAATACTGGGGGTCGAGGAATGCGGCCAGGTCGATGTCGGTTCGGTTGAGCGAGAAGAACAACGCCTGCCGGACCCTGACGTCCGGCACCTTGGGTTCGACGACGCCGAGGTAGGCCACGCGGCCCTCCGCGTACGGGTAGACGTCGACGGGAGCGGCGGCGAGGTCGGCGATCTGGTTCGGCGTGACGAAGTAGGCGTCGACCTCGCCCGTCTGGAGGGCGGCCTTGGCCGTGTCGGCGTTGCTGACAATGCGGAGCACGATGTTGGGGATGCCCGGCGGGTCGCCGTAGTAGTTCTCGTTGGCCTCGAACTTGAGGTACTCGCCCCGCTGGTACTCGACCAGCTTGTAGGGACCGGTGCCGACGGCCAGGGGGTCGAGTTCCGCGCCGGAGAAGTCGGTCACGGAGCCGTAGATGTGCTGGGGGATGATGTACGTCTCGACCGCGATGTTGGATAGGGCGGCGGCAGAGGGGCTCGGCAGGTCGAACCGGACGGTCAGGTCGTCGACCGCGGTAGCCGTGATCGGCGCGTCGCCGATCCACAGCAGGTCGGCGTTGCCGTTGGCCTTGACGGCCTTGTTCGTGTAGGTGAAGACCACGTCGTCGGCGGTCAGCGGCTCGCCGTCCGACCAGAGGATGCCCGGCTTGAGCTTGACCACGACCGAGAGGCCGTCGTCGGACGGCGTGATCGACTCGGCGAGTTCGTTGACCATCGTGCCGTCGGTCTCGACGCGGGCCAGGGGCGAGTAGACGAGGTTGGTCACGGTGAGGCCCCAGCGGTCGCCCGTGTTGATGGGGTTGAGGGAACTCGGGTCCCCGGAGATGGCGTACGTGAACGTGGCGCCGCCGGTTTCGGCCGACGCGGGCGCCGATGTCGTGGGGGCCGGCAGGGCGCTCGTCTCGGTGGGCGTCGTCGTGTTCTGCGAGCAGGCGGCCAGCAGCAGGGGCACGGCGAGCAGGGCGCCCGCCGCGGTGACGGTTCGGCGGAATTTAGTAGTCATGGTGTTCCTTTGGGGTGGTAGGTGTGGACTGGGTCGGGGTTGGACGGATAACAGGGCGCCCGGAGGACGAGCGGCGGACGGGGGGAGTTGGCCGGGGGCCTGCCCGAGACGACGTCACGCGGCGGTCGCGGGCGCAAGCCGACGACGCTGCCCCGGGTCTTAGCGCAGTGCCCGGAGAGCAGCGCGGCGACAACAGCATCGGCCAAGTCGGCCCGCGACGGACCGAGCGGGGGTTGGGCGAAGCTGTGTCACGGGGGTCAGACTAACCCATGACGGCGGCAATAAATGACCAAGGCCACATTCGGAGCCCCCGGGCCACGACCGGCCCCGCGTTGCCGAGGGCTCCCCTGGGGGGAGCCCGAGGCGACGCATCTGCTGTTGCCCCTCCCTTGTTTGTCATGCCTACTTCCCTCGTCATCCCGGCGAAAGCCGGGATCTTGGAGCCGTAGTTCGCCGCCGAACCGAAAGATCCCGGCTTTCGCCGGGATGACCACGGTTTGGGTGGGCACAGCGCGCGACTCCGTGGCGGGCGACATCCTTCGCTGCGCTCAGGATGACAAAGGAACTTGTCGTCTGCCCTCCTTGCCTGTCCCGGCCCTCAGCCCGCGCGGAGGCCGAGGTGTCAGATGCCGCGGCCCTGGCGAGGAACGAGCCCGGGCGGGGGTGTCTGCCACCTCGGCCGGCAGAGGTTGTGTGCTGTCGGCCGCGGCCTTACACCTTGTCATCCCGGCGAAAGCCGGGATCTTGGAGCCGTGGTTCGCCTCGCTGGACCGAAAGATCCCGGCTTTCGCCGGGATGACAAGGGGGATTGGGATGACAAGCGGGTGGGATGACAAGCGGGTGGGATGACGTAGGCGCGTCAGGATGACGGGGGCGGGTCAGGATGGCAGGGGAGTGTGTGGGCGCAGGACGAGCACGGTGGCTGCCAGCAGGAGGGCCGCGCCGACTGACCAGGCTACGGCCATGGGTAGGACGTCGATCAATGCGCCGGCCACGAGGGGGCCCAGGATCAGGCCCGCGTCGCCGGCCATCTGGTAGGCCGCCAACGCCGGGCCGGCCGTGGCGGGCACGGCGTCGCCCAGCAGAGCCTGGACCGACGCGCCCGTGGCCGCCGCGCCGACGGCGTACAGGCACAACAGGACGACCAGGACGGCGTAGGACCGGGTCAAGGCGAGGCCCGTGGCGACGGCGGCCAGCGTGACGAGGCCGACGACCAGCGTGGGCCGGCGTCCGGCCTTGTCAGTCGCCCAGCCGGCCGGGGCGAGGCAGGCGAACTGGGCGATCGCGGCGGCTGTGAAGGCCCATCCGGTGTGGGCGGTGGTGAGGCCCAGCGTCTCGACGATGAACAGGGGCACGAGCAGGCTGCGCACGCCGTAGGACTGCCACGAGTGCGCGAAGTTGACGGCCAGGCAGGCGACGTAGCGGCGGTCGCGGAGGTAGTGGCGGAGCGTGGCGCGGGCGGAAGTGCGGGAGGACGGGGCGGGGTCACGCGGATCGCGGCCTCCGTCGGCCACGCCCGGGCCCGCAGGGTCACGCGCGCCCTCGCCGTCACGGGCACCGTCGTCACGCCCGTCGTCACGCCCGCCGTCACTGGCCCGGCGGGGCACGGTGACCGTGACGAGCAGGGCGGCGGCGGCCAGCGTGACGGCGTAGAAAAAGAAGGGAGCGTGGATGGAATAGCCGGCGACGAGCCCGCCGATGGCCGGGCCGGCCATGCCGCCCAGGCTGAAGCCGCCGCCGACCAGGGCGTTGGCGCGGCCGCGGAACCCGGCCGGCGTGACGGCGAACACGAGGGCGAGGGAGCCGACGCCGTACAGGGCCGAGCCGACGCCGGACAGGCCGCGCCAGAGCAGGATCGCGGCGTAGGAATTGGAGACGCCCATGAGAAAGGTCGTGACGGCGATGAGGCAGCAGCCGGCGATGACGACATTGCGCGGCCCCAGGACCCGGAGCAGCGCGCTGCCGACCGGGTTGGAGACGAGCCGCACGACCGCGAACGCCGACACGACCAGCCCGACGAGGAAGCTCGACACGCCGAACAGCCGGACGTACACCGGGAGCACGGGCGACATGACGCCGAAGCCGACCGCGATGAGGAACCCCACGACCGCCAGGACCCACACGGTCCGCGGCACCCGGCCGGCCGCAGTTGGAGAGGTCACAAGAGCAGGGTAATAGGCGCGGCCCTTAGGTCCTTGTCATCGCCGCGGCGGCCGCGGTCGTGGGACCGTGGTTGGGCTGGCTTCCAGGAAAGATCCCGCTGTCGCCGGGATGACAACGGTTGGGGACGGCACAGTTAGCCGGATAGCCCGGATAGCACAGTGGGCGCCATGGCACAGGTCGGCCGGTCAGGCCCGGCGGCCCCGGGACTCCACCAGTTCCTGGCCTTGCGCCACGCCCTTGTGCAGCGCGCTCAGCGCCTCGCCCGTGTCCTTGGCCGTACGGGCCACGGCGGCCTGGGCCGCTCGGGCCTCGGCCTTGACCTTGCGCCAGCGGGTCAGCGCGACGGGCCCGCCGATCCCGGCGAACACGACCGCCACGATGAGGAAACCCAGGAAGACGCTGGCGAACAGCGAGAGCCCCGCGCGGCTGAACAGCCACGCCAAACCGACGGACAGCGTGACCGTCAACGCGATGGCCCCGAGGAGGCCGAGGACCGCGCCGGCCGCGAGCACCTTGACATCCCACTTCGCCGCCGTCCACGTCGGCCGCAACTGTTCTTTGGTGAGCGCGATCTCGCCCCGCGCGATGTCCCGGGCGTCGGTCGTGATCGAACCGATCAGTTCGGTGATCTCGGGCATCGGCAACCTCCTTGGCAGTGGCGCCCGCGCGGCGCCCTCGCGGCGCTGTCGTGGCTCCCCAGTGGCCCCAGCGTAGCCCGTGACCGGCCCTAGAGGATACGAAGCCCGCCCAGGTCCGGGGTGAGGGCGGCGGTCAGCTCCGTGTGGTCGACGAGGCCGCGGCGGCCGACCAGCGAATAGGGGAGCTGGAGGGGGTCGGGGACGCGCGCGTAGGCGTCGTAGAGCCGCCCGATCTCCTCCATGAGCTGGTCGAGTTCGACGACGCGGAGGTCTTCGGCGCCGACGGCGTGGCGGACCTGGCCCTGGAGTTCCGCGCGCGTGCACGGCGCCCACATCCGGAAGCTCCGCTGCTCGCTGGCCGGGAAGTAGGGCGAGCCGGCCAGGTCGTCCATCGCGTCGTCGCCGAAGTCGCCGCGCATCGCGTCGGGCAGCTTGGAGTGGACGATGTTGGCCAGTTTCTTCACCCACGGGATGGAGTCGTCACGCTTGACGTACGCGAGCGTCACCCAGCCGCCCGGCTTGAGGACCCGCGCCCACTCCGTCAGGGCGAGGCCGGGGGCGAACGTATGGAAGTTCTGGATGGAGACGACGACGTCGAAGGTGCAGGGGTCGAACGGGAGCGCCTCGCCGCGCGACACGACGACGTGGAGGCCGGGGTAGCGCTCGGCCACGCGCGTCACCTGGTCGAAGTCACGGTCGACGACGGCCACGTCGTGGCCCGCCTGTTGGAAGAGGCCGGGATAGCCGCCGGAGGCGCCGATGACGAGGACCGTGGCCGGCTTCTCGCCCAGCAGCCACGTCAAGGCAGCCGGAGGGACGACCAATCGCGATGCCATAGGGCGACTCTACTGGCGAACGCCCCCAGAAGGGAGACCCCGCGCCGGAGGGCAAGTTATCCCCAATGTGTTGCCAGGACGGCGGAGGGGCGGTTGCCAAATGCCTTACTGGGTGTGACCCAGTTCCGCGACCCGGCCGTGCTCATCAGCGGGGACCCCGACCTCGTCCAAGTCGTGCAGGCCGCCGCAGCCGCGCGCGGCAGCCCCGTCCGGGCCGTGGCCGACCCGGCGGCCATCCGGGCGCGCTGGCGCGACGCCGGGGCCGTCATCGTCGGCGCCGACCTGGCGGAGACCGTGGCCAACCTCAACGTCCCGCCCCGCGGCGAGGTCTACCTGATCGGCCCACCCGGGGCCGAAGCGGGCCTCGTCCCGTGGTCGATGCCGCTCCACGCGGCCGTCCTGCCCCTGCCGGCGGGCGCCCGCTGGCTGGCCCAGATCCTCTCCGGCCCGTCCGCCGCCCACGGTCTTGTCGTCGCCGTGGCCGGCGGGACCGGGGGGATCGGCGCTACGACCCTCGCCGCCGGGCTGGCCTTGGCCGCCCGGCGGCGCGGGCCGGCCGCGCTGGTCGACCTGGACGCCCGGGGCGGCGGCATCGACCTGGTCCTCGGCGCGGAGTCGACTCCCGGCTGGCGCTGGGACACGCTGCGCTCGGCGTCGGGCCACGTGGCCGACCTGGCGGGCCAACTCCCGGCCGCCGACGGCGTCACGATCGTGGCGGCGAGCCGGTCCGACCGGCGTGACCCGCCCGCCGAGGCCGTCGGGGCCGTCGTCGACGGGCTGGCCCGCGACGGCGGCACAGTCGTTGTCGACCTCGGCGGTGGGCCCGGGGCGGGCGGGGTCGGCGGCGGCCCCAGCGCCGCGCGGGACGAAGCCGTCCGGGCGGCCTCGCGCGTCGTCGTCCTGACCGGCCAATCGGTCCGGGCCGTGGCCGCCACGGCGGCCGTCCTGGGCGACCTGGCCGACCGGCGGGCGGACCTCGTGGTTCGGCGCGAGCGGGGCGGCGCCATCGCCCCGGCGGCGGTGGCGGAGGCCCTCGGCGTGCCACTGCTGGGCGTCCTACCGTCGGTCGGCAGCCTCCCGGTCCTGGCGGACCGGGGCGTGCCGCCGGGTCGGTCGGCGGGCTGGCGCTGGGCGCGGGCGTGCCGGCGCCTGGCGGACGACCTGGCCGCCACCCAGCCGACCCCACGCCGGCAGGGCCGCTCATGAGGCCCGCCGACCCGCTCAAGGCGGTCAAGTCCCAATTGGCGCTCCTCGGCCACGCGCCGACCGCGGCCGACGTGGTCGAGGCGCTGCGCCGTTGCGGCCAGGTCGTGTCCGACTCCGCCGTCCTCCAAGTCCAGCAGGCCGTCCGCCGCGACTCCGTCGGCGCCGGGCTCCTCGACCCCCTCCTCGCCCTCCCCGGCGTGACGGACGTCCTCGTCAACGGGCCCGACCGCGTCTACGTCGACCGGGGCGAGGGCCTCGAGCTGACCGACCTCCGCTTCGAGTCGGACGAGGCCGTGCGCCAGCTCGCCACGCGGCTGGCCGCCTCGGTCGGCCGCCGCCTGGACGACGGCTCGCCCTTCGTCGACGCGCGGCTGGCCAGCGGCGTCCGCGTCCACGCCATCCTCGACACGGTCGCCAGCCCCGGGACCTGCCTGTCGCTCCGCGTGCCGTCGGCGCGGCGGCTGACGCTGGACGACTGGGTCGAGTCCGGCTCCCTGGACGAGACTGCGGCGGCCATCCTGCGCCGGGTCGTGACGGCGAAGGCGGCCTTCCTCGTGTCCGGCGGGACCGGGTCGGGCAAGACGACGCTCCTGGCGGCCCTGGTCGGCTGCGTTGACCCGGCTGAGCGCGTCCTCGTCGTCGAGGACTCGCTCGAGCTCGACCCCGCGCACCCCCACCTGGTCCGCCTCGAGGCCCGCCCCGCCAACGCCGAGGGCGCCGGCCTCATCACGCTGACGGACCTGATCCGCCAGGCGCTCCGGATGCGGCCCGACCGGATCGTCGTCGGCGAGGTCCGGGGCGGCGAGCTGACCGACCTGCTGCGCGCGCTCAACACGGGTCACGAGGGGGGCTGCGCGACCGTCCACGCCAACTCGGTGGCCGACGTGCCCGCCCGCCTGGAGGCGCTGGCGGCGCTCGGCGGGCTCGGGCGCGACGCCGCCCACGCCCAGATCGCGGCCGCCCTCGACATCGTCGTCCACGTCGCCCGCGACGGCCCGGTCCGCCGGGTCCGCGAGATCGGCGTGGTCGCCCGGGAGGCATCAGGGCTCGTCACGACCGTGCCGGCCTGGTCGTGGGCGGCGGCCAGGCCTGTCCTCGGGCCCGGCTGGCCGACGCTGGAACGGCGGCTGGCGTGACGTGGCTGGCGGTCCTCCTGGCCGGGCTGGCGGTGTACTGGGCCGTCCCGCCCGGAGCCCCGGCGCTGCTCCGCCGGGTCACGGTCCGGCCCGGCCCGGCGGTCGGGCGGCGGCGGCCTGGGCGGGGGGTCCTCACCGCCGCCGCGCTATCGGCCGCCGGGCTGGGCCTCCTGTCGGCCCCGGCCGCCCTCGTCCTGGCCGTGGTCCTCGTCGGCGCGACGGCCGCCGTCCTCCTGGGGCGGCGGCGCCGGGACGCGCGGGCCTTGGCCCGGACGCGCGAGGTGGCCCGGGCGTGCCGGGTCCTCGACGCGCTCTTGGCCCAGGGCCAGGTGCCGGTCCAGGCGCTGGTCCAGGCCAGCGTGGACTGCCCGCTGTTGGCCCCGGCCGCCGCGGTGGCGCGGATGGGCGGGGACGCCGCCGGGACACTCCGGGAGCTGGCGCGGGAACCCGGGGCGGAAGGGCTGGACGAGGTGGCGCGGGCGTGGGCGGTGACGGCCCGGACGGGCGCGCCGCTCCACGGCGTGCTGAGCCGCGCCAAGGCCAACCTCCTCAGCCAGGCCGAGCTGGCCGCCGTCATCGCCGAGGAGCTGGCCGCGCCCCGGGCGACAGGCCAGTTGCTGGCCGTGCTCCCCCTCCTCGGCCTGGGCCTGGCGGCGGTCGTCGGCGGCCACCCGATCGCGTTCCTGACGGAGACCCTGGCCGGACGGGTCTGCCTCCTGGCGGGCGTCGGGCTGGTCTGCGCCGGCGCCGTCTGGAGCGACGTCCTGGCGGCCCGCGCCGGGCGGCTCTCGCCTCACCAGGCCGGGCGGCGCGGGCGACGGCGGCGGGCCAGGGCCGATCAGGCAGGCCGCGGGGCGGCAGAGGAGGCCCCGTGAACCGGACGACGGCGGTGTGGGTCCTGTGGGCGGCCGGCTGGGCAGGGGTGGCGGCGTGGAGCCTCGTCCGGCCCCCGGCGCTGGCGCGGCTCCGCCCGCCCGCCGCGGACTCCTGGCCGCCCTGGCTGCCCGGCTTCCTCAAGCCCCGGCCCGACGCCCTGCCCCTCCGCGTCCGCGCCGTGGCGGGCGGCGCCGCCGGGCTGGCGGTCCTCGTGGCGCTGTGGGACTGGGGTCCGCTCGGCTGGCTGGCCGCCGGGCTGGCCGGCCCCGGCGTGACCCTCGGGCTCGGGCTGTTGGAGCGCAGCCGCAGCCACGCGGCCGCCGCCCTCCTCCGCGTCCAACTGCCCGGCGCGCTCGACGCCATCGCCGCCTGTCTGGAGGCCGGCCTGCCGCTGCGGCGCTCGGTCGAGGTCGTCGCGGGCCTGTCGCCACCCGAGGTCGGCGCGCTGCTGTCCCGGGTCGTCCAGGGGGTCGCCGTCGGGCTGACCGACGCTGAGGCCTGGCTCGAGCTCGGCGACCACCCGGTCCTCGGCCCGATCGCGCGGGACGTGGCCCGGTCGGCCGACTGGGGGACGACGGTCGGGGCGCTGTTGGCCGAGGCGGCGGGCCAGTGCCGCCGGGACGCCGAGTCCGAGGCCAAGACCCGGGCCCGGGCGGTCGGCGTCCGCACGGTCCTCCCCCTGAGCCTGTGCTACCTGCCGGCGTTCTTCCTGCTGGGTTTGGTCCCCATGCTGGCCAGCGGAGTAGTGACCCTGCTGGCCCGCTGAGGGCCTGTGGCCGGCCCGTGGCGGCCGACCCCCTAATACGCGAGTTATCCACAGGCCCCACCAATGTGGCCAAGTTATCCACAATTTGCGAATTGGGGCGACACTTTTGGCCGATTCCGCACACGGTTATAGGTGAGGGCAGTCAGCCCCACCCCCAACCGAAAGGAATCATCATGAAGCAACTCGTCGTCCAGTCCCGCCTGGCCCGTTGGCTCCGCGCGCTCCACGCCCGCGGGGAGGCAGGCATGGCGTTGGCCGAGTACGCCATCGGCATCCTCATCGTCGCCGGCGTCGGCTTCGTCGTCTTCTCGCTGATCAAGGCAGGCGCCTTCAGCGAGATGCTCAACGCGCTGATCAGCAGCCTGCTGAAGCACATCACCGATCTGTGGATCTTCTGATCCCTTCCCCCGCGTGGGGCCCGGCGGGGGCCGGCCGCCTCTGGGTGTCGAGGCGGCCGGTCCCTCGGGCCGGGATCGGGCAGAACATGAGCGAGGGAGAAGGAGATGTCACGAGCGGAGGGCCCGGCGCGCGAGCGGGGCATGGTGTCGGTCGAGATCGCGTTCGGCGCGCTGGGCCTGGGGCTGGTGCTGTACGCCCTGGTCGGCGTGTTCGGCATCGTCTTCGGCCAGGTGCGCTCGGTCGAGGCCGCGACCGAGATCGCCCGCCAGGCGGCGCGCGGCGACGAGGCGGCGGTGGCGGAGATCCTGGCCGGGTTGCCCGGCGACGCCACGGTGGCGCGCAGCGAGACGGCGACCGCTGTCCGCGTCCGCGTCGACCTGGAGCTCCACCCGTGGGGCGCCTGGCTGGTCCCGGTCACGGTCGGGGCCGAGGCCGAAACCCGAAAGCAGGGCTGATGCACGGGAACACGCCTGGCGACCGGGGGGCGGGGTCGCTGATGGTCGTGGGCGTGGCGCTGGCGGTCACGCTCGTGGCGTGGCTGGTGTTCCTGGTGGCCACGCTGGCCGCGGCCCACCACCGGGCCGAGTCCGCCGCCGACCTCGCCGCCCTGGCGGGAGCCCGGGCCGCCCTCGCCGCCGACCCGGCGCACGACGTGACGGAGCCGGCCTGCGCCGCCGCGGCCGACACGGCCGCCGCCAACGGCGCCCGGCTCGACGCCTGCTCCGTCATCGCGTTCGCCGACTTCGCCGCCGTCGCGGTCGACGTCTCGGTCGACGCCCCCGTCCGCGTCCCCGGCCTGCCGGACCGCCTGGAGGCCACCTCCCGCGCGGGCAACCCCGGCGAGACCTGAGCAGAAAAACTATCTAGCTTGTCTTGACAAATCTATCCATGAGGAGATACATCTAGATGACGCGACCGATGAAGTATCGCGACCTGGCCCGGCAGCTGACCGCGGCCGGGTTCAGCGGTCGGCCCGGCAAGGGGGACCATGAGGTGTGGTCGCACCCCGTCGGCGTCACGGTCGTGATCGTGCGAGACACGGACTGCTCGCCGGGCGTCTGCCGGGAGGCTCTGGCGGGGATTCAACAGGCCCGGGCGAGGGAACAGGAGGCGACACGATGAGCGGACAGGTGACGGTCCGGGCGACGCGCTGGCAACTGGGCTGGGACCTCGAACTGGTGGGCGGAGGCGTCACTCAAGTCCGGACGCTGGCCCGGGCGGCCGCGCAAGTGCGGGACTACCTCGACACGGTCGATCCCGCCATCGACCACGCGGGCTGGGAGATCGACGTCGTGCCCGAGATCGGCCCGGCGCTGACCGACGTCCGCCGGGCCCAGGCGGCTGTCGCGGCGGCCAAGGCGGCGTCGCAGGCCGCGGCCCGCGACCTCCGCCAGGCCGTGCGCCGCCTGCGCGAAGCAGGCCTGTCGGTCAGCGACGCCGCCGCGATCCTGGGCGTCTCGCGCGGCCGCATCTCACAGTTGTCCGCCGACGAGGCCGCGTAGGGTCAGGCCATGGCGAACACTGTGACTCTGTCGGACGCCCAGGTCGAGCGGCTGCGGGAGGCGCTGGCCGCGGCGGACTACCGCATCGACGCCACGTTGGCCGCCATCGGCGAGGCCGGCCAGGCCGACCTGGCCCGCAACCACACGGTGGCCGCCGAGCGGGCCCTGGCCGGGCGGGACGACCCGCTGGCGACGCTCATCCGCCTGTTCATCCTCCAACTACCGCAGCCGGCGGCCGCCGTACAGCGGACCTTGCCGGCCCGTGACCTGCTCGCGGCCGGCCTCCTGACGCCGGCCGCGAGCCCGACGGGCGGCCCCGCGCTCGCCGCCGCCGTCGACCTCCGCCCCTACGGCGGCGACGATGGCGTGAACGGCTGGCTCGTCTCCGACCACCAGGCCACTCTCAACACGGCGCGGGGCAGGCCCCGCCCGGACCATGTCCTGGGCTGTTCCCCCGCCTCCGTCACGCTGGCGCAGCTGACCCCGCGCACGCCGGTCGGCAGCGCGCTCGACCTCGGCACGGGCTGCGGCATCCAGGCGCTCCACCTGGCCCGCCACTGCGCGCGCCTCACCGCCACGGACCTCAACCCGAGGGCGCTCGAACTCGCCCGCCTCTCCCTCGCCCTCTCCGGCGTCACGGCCGACCTCCGCCCCGGCTCCCTCTACGAGCCGGTCGCAGGCGAGAGCTTCGACCTCATCGTGACCAACCCGCCGTTCGTCATCGCGCCGCCCCGCGCCGACGCCGACCGCCTGGTCTACCGCGAGGGCGCGGAGGCCGCCGACGGGCTCATGCGCCGGGTCGTGGCCGAGTCGGGCCGCCACCTGGCCGACGGCGGCCACCTCGTCGTACTCGGCAACTGGGCCCACGTCCGGGGGGAGCCGTGGGAGGAGCGGGTGGCCGGCTGGCTCCCGCCCGGCGCCGACGCCATCGCCGTCCAGCGCGAGGTCCTCGACGCTCCCGAGTACGCCGAGGTCTGGCTGGCCGACGCTGGCCTCCAGGGAACCCCGGACTACCGGGCGGAGCTCGACCGTTGGCTGGCCTACTTTGACGCGCTCGGCCTCGAGCGCGTCGGCCTCGGCTGGCTCGTCCTCCGCCAGTCCCGCCGGGCCGACCCCAGCGTGACGGCGCTGGACTGGCCCTACCCCGTGACGCAGCCCGTGGCCGCCGACCTCATCGCCACCCTCGACGCCGTCGACGCCGCCCGCCTCCCCGACGCGGCCCTCGCCGCCGCCCGCTGGCGGCTGGCCGCCGACGCCTACCAGGAAACCACTTCCGAACCCGGCGCCGCCGACCCCCTCAACGTCCGGCTCCGCCGCCGGGTCGGGCTCCAACGCTGGACCGATGTCGACGCCGCCCTGGGCGGCGTCCTCGGCGCCTGCGACGGCGAGTTGCCGCTCGGCGCGCTGGTCGCCGCCGTGGCCAGTTTGACCGGCGACGACCCGGCCGCGCTGGCCGCCCGGCTCCTCCCCCAACTGCGCCGGCTGGTGGCAGAATCGTGGCTTGTGAGGGTTGTGTGAAGGGGCCTTCACCAGTTCATTGACGAATTCCCACACGCCTGCGGTACGCTCCCAGCCGGAAGGAGGGTCCATGACCGTAAGCGCCACGCCGGGGAAGCGACACCTGGTCATTGTCGAGTCGCCGACGAAGGCCTCCAAGATCGCGTCGTACCTCGGCCCGGGCTACATCGTCGAGTCGAGCCGGGGCCACGTCCGGGACTTGCCGCAGGGGGCGGCGGACGTGCCGGCCAAGTACAAGGGCGAGAAATGGGCCCGGACCGGCGTCGACGTCGACCACGACTTCGAACCGCTCTACGTCGTCTCGGCCGACAAGAAGGCCACGCTCCGGTCCCTCAAGGAGAAACTCAAGGACGCCGACGAACTCCTGCTCGCCACCGACGGTGACCGCGAGGGCGAGGCCATCGCGTGGCACCTGCTCCAGGAGCTGAAGCCGAAGGTGCCCGCCAAGCGCATGGTCTTCCACGAGATCACGCCCCAGGCGATCAAGGACGCCGTCGCCCACACGCGCGACCTCGACACGGACCTGGTCGACGCCCAGGAGACCCGCCGCATCCTCGACCGCCTGTACGGCTACGAGGTGTCGCCGGTCCTCTGGAAGAAGGTCATGCCGCGCCTGTCGGCCGGCCGCGTCCAGTCGGTCGCCACGCGCCTCATCGTCGACCGCGAGCGCGAGCGCATGGCCTTCGTCCCGGCCTCGTACTGGGACCTGGTGGCCACCCTCGAGTCCGACCCGGCCGCCATCCCCCGCCACTTCCCCGCCCGCGTCGTCACCCTCGGCGCCCACAAGCTGGCGCAGGGCCGTGACTTCTCCTCCCGCGGCAAGCTCAAGTCCGGCCTCCTGGCGCTCGACGAGCCGCTGGCCGAGCGGGTGGCCCGCGGGCTGCGCGTCGCCGCGTACAAGGTCACGTCGGTCGAGGCCAAGCCGTACACGCGCCGCCCCTACGCCCCCTTCCGCACGACCACGCTGCAACAGGAGGCCGGCCGCAAGCTCGGCTTCTCCGCCCAGCGGACGATGTCCGTCGCCCAGGACCTCTATGAGGGCGGCTGGATCACGTACATGAGGACCGACTCCGTCACCCTCTCGACCCAGGCGGTCGAGGCGGCCCGCAACCAGGTCCGCGACCTGTTCGGCCCCGAGTTCCTGCCCGCCGCGCCGCGCGTCTACACGTCGAAGGTCAAGAACGCCCAGGAGGCCCACGAGGCGATCCGCCCGGCCGGCGAGGTCTTTGCCACGCCCCGCGCCAGCGGGCTGACCGGCGACCAGCGCAAGCTCTACGAGCTCATCTGGATGCGGACGGTCGCCTCCCAGATGAAGGACGCGGAGGGCCAGTCGGTCACGGCCCAGATCAGCGCCCGCTGGGCGGACCCCGTCACGGTCAAGGACCAGCCCGTCGCCGAGGCGGGGCTCGTGGCGACCGGCCGGACGATCACGTTCCCCGGCTTCCTCAAGGCGTACGTCGAGGGCCACGACGACCCCGACGCCGAGGACGACGACGCGCAGGCCAAGCTGCCGAAGCTGGCCGCGGGTATGGCCCTGACCCCGGCGGCCGTCCGCGCCGAGGGCCACGAGACGCGCCCGCCGGCCCGCTACACGGAGCCCTCCCTCGTGGCCAAGCTCGAGGAGTTGGAGATCGGGCGGCCCTCGACCTACGCGTCGATCATCCGGACGATCACGGCCCGCGACTATGTCTTCAAGCGCGGCTCGGCCCTCGTGCCGACGTGGCTGGCGTTCACCGTGACGCGGCTCCTCGAAGAGCAGTTCCCGAAACTCGTCGACTACAAGTTCACGGCCACGATGGAAGAGGACCTCGACGAGATCGCCAAGGGCGACGCCCGGCGCCTGGAGGTCCTCAACCAGTTCTACTTCGGCTCGCCCGCGACCGGCGAGGGGCTCCACCAGCTCGTGACGGCGCTGGGCGACATCGACGCCCGCAAGCTGTCCAGCTTCACTCTCCCGGGCGAGGACGGGCTGACCGTCCGCGTCGGCAAATACGGCACGTACATCGAGGACGCGGCCGGGCGGCGGGCCAACGTGCCGGACGAGCTGCCGCCGGACGAGCTGACGCCGGACCACGCCAAGTCCCTGCTCGACGCCGGGGGGTCGTCGGAGCGGCTCCTCGGGACCGCCCCGGACACGGGCTACGCGGTCGTGGCGAAGGACGGCCGGTACGGGCCGTACGTCGCGGAGGTGCTGCCGGAAGACGCCGCCAAGAAGACGAAGGCGCGGAGCGGGTCGCTGTTCAAGTCGATGGACCTCGACACGGTCACGCTCGACCAGGCTCTCAAGCTCTTGAACCTGCCGCGCGTCGTCGGCGAGGACGAGGACGGCCAGACCATCACGACCCAGAACGGCCGCTTCGGCCCCTACATCAAGAAGGGGACCGACTCGCGGCCGCTGGCCAGCGAGGAGGCGATCTTCTCGACCACGCTGGCGCAGGCCAAGGCGATCTTCGCCGTGCCGAAGGTGCGCGGCCGGACGCCGCCGACGGCGCTGCGGGAGCTCGGCGCGGACCCGGTCTCGGGCGGCCAGGTCGTCGTCCGGGCGGGGCGCTTCGGGCCGTATGTGACGGACGGGCTGCACAACGCGACGCTGCGCAAGGGCGACGCCCCGGAGACGATCACGCTGGACCGCGCGGCCGAGCTGCTGGCCGAGAAGCGGGCCAAGCCGCCGACGGCCCCGCGCAGCGGCCGCGCCCGGGTCACGCGGGCGCCGGCCAAGACGACCGCGCGCGTGGTCAAGGCGAAGAAGAAGTGACCGGGGGGTTGTTCATCGCCTTGGAGGGCGGGGACGGCGCGGGCAAGTCGACCCACGCGGAGCTGCTGGCGAGCTGGCTCGAGGGGCTCGGTCACGCGGTGGTCCGGACGCTCGAGCCGGGCGGCACGGCACTGGGCCGCCACATCCGCCAGATCCTCCTCGACCCGGCGTCGGGCGACATCGCGCCGCGGGCCGAGGCGCTGCTGTACGCCGCCGACAAGGCCCACCACGTCCACAGCCTGATCCGCCCGGCGCTGGCCCGCGGCGCCATCGTCGTCTCCGACCGCTACGTCGACTCGATGGTCGCCTACCAGGGGGCCGGCCGGGTCCTCGACCCGGCGGAGGTGGCGCGCGTGGCGTGGTGGGGGGTGGAGGACCTGCGCCCGGACCTGACGCTGCTGCTCGACGTCGAGGTCACGGCGGGGCTGGGCGAGATCGACGAGCCCGACCGGCTGGAACAGGCCGGCCACGACTTCCACGAGCGCGTCCGCCAGTTCTACCTGGCGTTGGCCGCCGCACAGCCCGACCGCTACGCGGTCATCGACTCCCGACAGCCCAAGGAAACAGTCGCCGCCGCGATCAGAGCGGCGGTAGAGCCCCTACTGTGAGGCTCAGGTGTCGGGCCAGGCCGAGGTGTCGGCCCCCCTGGCCCTGGCGAGGAACGAGCCCGGGCGAGGGGGCCTGATACCTCGGCCGCCAGAAGACAACCCCTGCACCGGCGGCGGTATCTGACGCCGCCGCCCGGGCTCGTTCCTCGCCAAGGCCGCGGCATCAGACACCTCCACCTGAGTTCCTCGCCCAGGCCGCGGCATCAGACACCTCCACCTCACAGCAGCGCGGCAAACAGCGCTTCCAGCGCCAACAGCGGCGGCACGTTGCGGGACAGTTTCTCCCGGCAGTCCAGGATCGCGTCCAGCCGCCGGATCGTGGCCTCGGGGGTCGTCCGGCCGGCCAGCGCGGCGATGGGCTCGGCGAAGTCCTCGTTGAGGAGCGGCGCGCCCGCGCCGGTCTGGCGCACGAGCACGTCCCGGTAGTAGCCCGTCAGCTCCGTCAGCGCCCCGTCGAGGCCGTCCCGCTGGAGCCGCTTGGCCCGCAAACTCTGTTGTTCTTCGAGGTCCTTCAGCGCCGCGTTGGCCTGGCGCACTTTGGGCCCGCGCCCCGTCACCGACAGCGTCTCGTTGAGCGCCGCCCGCTCCTTGGCGTCGAGCTCCGCCGTGGCCGCCGCGGCCTCGGCCTGCGCGCTCTTGACCAGCTCGTCGGCCGCCGCCAGCGCCTCCCCCAGCCCCGTCAACCGGTTGGGCACGCCGAGGACGTGGCGCCGCCGCTCCATCGCCCCCGCGTCGCGCGCGAGGCCGCGCGCCCGCCCGATGTGGCCCTGCGCCAGCCGGGCGACGAACCGGGCCTGGTCGGGCTCGATACCGTCCCGCGTCACGAGCAACTGGGCCACGGCGGCGTCCGGCGGCGTCACGAGGCCGAGGTGGCGGCAGCGTGACCGGATCGTGACGATGACGTCGTCGGCCGTCGGGGCGCACAACAGCCAGACGGTCCGCGCGGCCGGCTCCTCCAGGGACTTCAGCAGGGCGTCGGCGCCGCGCTCCGTCACGCGGTCGGCGTCCTCGACGATCAGCACCTGGTAGCGGCCCAGCGTCGGCGACATGGCCGCCCGCAGCACGAACTGGCGGACCTCCTTGACGCCGATCGACAGTTGCTCGGTCCGGATGGCGGTGACGTCGGGATGCGACCCGGCGAGGACGGAGCGGCAGGCGTTGCACGTCCCGCAGCCGCCCTGCCCGCACTGCAGCGCCGCCGCGAACGCCTTGGCCGCCACGGACCGGCCGCTGCC
>JAISTC010000130.1 GCA_031272805.1 Propionibacteriaceae bacterium | reverse complement strand
CGGCGTCACGCCGGACGCCGATCTGGCGTTAGAACAAGAGTTGCTGGCGGACCCGAAGGAGCTGGCGGAACACAACATGTTGGTCGATCTGGGCCGCAACGACATCGGCCGGATCGCCCAGTTCGGCTCGGTCCACGTGGCGGAGTACCTGCGGATCGTCCGGTTCTCCCACGTCATGCACATCGCCTCGACCGTGCGCGGGCGCATCCGGCCGGACAAGGACGCGGTCGACGCGGTCGCCGCGCTCTTGCCGGCGGGGACCCTGTCGGGGGCGCCGAAGATCCGGGCGTGCCAGATCATCGGCGAGCTGGAGGGCACGCGGCGGGGCATCTACGGCGGCGCCATCGGCTACCTCGGTTTCACGGGCGACATGGACACGTGCATCGCCATCCGGCTGGCGTTCAAGAAGAACGGCCACGTGTTCATCCGCTCGGGGGCGGGCATCGTGGCGGACTCCGTGCCGGAGAACGAGTACCAGGAGTGCCAGAACAAGCTGGCGGCGGTAGTCAAGGCGCTGGAGGAGGCGAGCGGCCTGTGATCGTCCTGATAGACAACTACGACAGTTTCTCCTTCAACCTGTACCAACAGATCGGCACAATCCTGAGCGACGCGTGCAACAAGACTCATTGTCATCCCGGCGAAAGCCGGGATGACAACGCAGTGGGCGATGACAGAGAACCCGGCCGGGATCTTCCCTCGCCTCCTGTCATCCTGAGCGCAGCGAAGGATCTCGATGATCAACAGGCAGAGATCCTTCGCTTCGCTCAGGATGACAGAGGGGGCGCTCAGGACGACAGAGGGGGCGCTCAGGATGACAGAGGGGGCGCTCAGGATGACAACATTGTTGTCGTCCGCAATGACGCGCTGACGCCGGCTCAAGTCCTGGCCCTCAACCCCACGCACATTGTCCTGTCCCCCGGACCGGGCGCACCGCGTGACGCCGGCATCTGCATCGATCTCATCAAGGCGGCGGCCGGAAAAGTCCCATTGTTCGGGGTCTGCCTGGGCCACCAGGCGCTGTGCGAGGCGTTCGGCGCAACGGTCAGCTACGCCAAGGAACTGGTCCACGGCAAGGCGTCACCCTGCCGCCTGGACACGGCCAACGCCCTGTTCCGCGGCCTGCCCGCGACGATCCCCGTCGCGCGCTACCACTCGCTGGCCGCGCTCGACTACACGCTGCCCGACGTCCTCCAAGCCACGGCGTGGACCGAGGACGGCGAAATCATGGCCGTCGCCCACCGTGACCTCCCCCTCTACGGCGTCCAGTTCCACCCGGAGTCCATCCTGACCCCCGACGGCGACGCCATCATGCGCAACTTCCTCTCCATCAAGGCCGAGGTGTCAGGCCAGGCCATGGGGTCGGGCACCGTGGCTACGGATCGAGGAACGAGCGACAGCCACGGGGCCCGACACCGTGGCCGCCCAGAAGACCAAGGCACCTGATACCGCGGCCGCCCCCACACAAACCCCACAACCAAGGAGCCCACATGATCAAAGAAGCGATCCGCCTGGCGGCCGCGAAGGAAGACATCGGCCACGACGGCGCGCTGGAGGTCATGGACGAGATCATGTCCGGCGCGGCCACGGACATCCAGATGGCCGCGTACCTCACGGCGATGACGGTCAAGGGCGAGACGATCGACGAGATCACGGGCTCGGCCGTCGGCATGCGGCGCCACTGCATCCGCCTCCTCCACGACCTCGACGTCCTCGAGATCGTCGGCACGGGCGGCGACGAGTCGTACTCGTTCAACATCTCCACGACCTCCGCGCTCGTCATCTCGGCCGCCGGCATCCCCGTGGCCAAGCACGGCAACCGCGCGTCGACGTCGAAATCCGGCGCGGCGGACGTGTTGGAGGCGCTCGGCGTCGACATCACGGTCCCGCCCGAGAAGTCGCTCGAGCTGCTCCAGGAGATCGGGCTCTGCTTCTTGTTCGCGCAGAACTACCACATCGCGATGAAGTACGTGGCGCCCGTACGCAAGGAGCTGGGGATCCGGACGATCTTCAACATCCTCGGGCCCCTGGCCTCGCCCGCCGGCGCCCAACGTGAATTGCTGGGCGTGTACGACGAGACGCTGGTCGAGCCGCTGGCCAAGGTCCTGTGCAACCTGGGCGTCAAGAACGCGTATGTCGTCTACGGCCAGGACGGTCTGGACGAGATGTCCGTGTCGGCGCCGACGAGCGTGTGCGAGGTGCGCGACGGTTTCATCCGCTCCTTCGAGGTCACGCCGGAGCAGTTCGGGCTGCGCCGCTACGACAAGTCGGTACTGGTCGGCGGGACGCCGGAGGAGAACGCGATCATCACTCGGAACGTGCTGAGCGGGGAGAAGGGCGGCAAGCGTGACGCCGTCCTGCTGAACTCCGCCGCCGCGATCAACATCGGCCGGCCGGACATCTCCCTCGAAGAAGGGGTCACGATCGCCGCCGACATGATCGATTCCGGCCAGGCGCTGGCGCAGTTGGAGCGGTTCATCGAGCTGTCGAACTCGTAAGGGGGGTCACGCGGTGGCGGAGACCATTCTCGACCGGATTGCGGCGTCGACGCGGACGCGCGTCGCACGTGACAAACAATCATGTGCGCCTGTGGCGATGCGCCGGGCGGCGCTGGAGGCCGGGCCGCCGACGTACTCGTTCGCGGGGGCGCTGGCGCGGCCGGGGCTGTCGTTCATCTGCGAGGTCAAGAAGGCGTCGCCGTCGAAGGGCGTCATCGCGGCCGACTTCCCGTACCTGGAGATCGCGCGGGACTACGCGGCGGCGGGCGCGGACGCCCTGTCCGTCCTGACCGAGCCGGAGTTCTTCCTGGGCGACCCCGGGTACCTGCGGGAGATCGCTGCTGAGGTCGGGGTGCCGGTCCTGCGGAAGGACTTCGTGGTCGACCCGTACCAGATCGACGAGGCCCGAGTGCTGGGGGCCGCGGCCGTCCTGCTGATCGTGGCGCTGCTGGGGCCGGACTTGCCGCAGTACGTCGCCCGGGCCCACGACGTCGGCCTGACCGCCCTGGTCGAGGTCCACTCCGCGGCCGAGCTGGACCTGGCGTTGTCCGCCGGGGCGCTCGTGATCGGCGTCAACCACCGTGACCTCAGGACGTTCGACGTCGACCTGGGCCTGACCGAACGCCTGCGCCCGGCCATCCCCCCGGACCACCTGGTGGTCGCCGAATCCGGCGTGCAAACGGCAGCCGACGTCCGCCGCCTGAAAGACGCCGGAGTGAACGCCCTACTGATCGGCGAAACCCTGATGCGCAGCAATAACAAACGTGACTTGCTCCAGGAGTGGGCAGCCGCGTAGCCCGAGGCCATGCAGGCCATGGGGTCGGGCACGCTGGCTACGGAGCGAGGAACGAGCGACAGCCAGCGGGCCTGACACCGTGGCCCTGCTGCAGACACCTATCCCGGCCGCGGTGTCGGGCCCCGTGGCTGTCGCTCGTTCCTCGCTCCGTAGCCACGGTGCCCGACCCCGTGGCCCGACCCATGTCCTGACCCATGCCCACGTAGACTCACCCACCGTGACACGCATCAAGCTCTGCGGCATCACTCGCCCGGCGGACGCGGCGGCGCTGAACGAGGCGCTGCCGGACTTCGCGGGGTTCGTGTTCGCGGAGTCGTCCCGCCGCCGCGTCACGCCCGCGCAGGCCGCCGCGCTGCGCCGCCTGCTCGACCCGCGCATCGTCACGGTCGGCGTGTTCGTCGACCAGCCGCTGGACTTGGCCGCGTCCTTGGTCCAGGACGAGGTCATCGACCTCGTGCAGTTTCACGGCACGGAGACCGCCGCGGACATCGCGGCCCTCAAAGCCATGGTCACGGTGCCCGTCATCAAGGCGGTGTCCGTGACGACTCTGGCCGACGTCACGACCCCCACCACACCGGATCCGGAGAACCCGGCCGACCCGGCCCACCCGGCCGACTGTCTGCTGTTCGACCACGGCAAGGGTGGCACCGGCCACTCCTTCGACCTCGACCTGATCCGCCAGGCCAAGGCCGCGGGCACGCTGACCAGCAAACCCTTCTTCATCGCCGGCGGCCTGAACGAATCCAACCTGCCCGCCGCCCTGGCGCTCAACCCCTACGGCGTCGACATCTCCTCCGGCGCGGAAACCAACGGCCAGAAGGACCCAACGAAAATCGCCCACCTGGTCGCCCTCGTGACGAAGTAGCACCTTGTCATCCCAACCCCGTGTCATCCCACCGAAAGCCGGGATCTAGCCATGGTGTCAGGCCCGCTGGCTGTCGCTCGTTCCTCGCTCCGTAGCCAGCGTGCCCGACCCCATGGCCTCGTTCCTCGCTCCGTAGCCAGCGTGCCCGACCCCATGGCCCGACCCCATGGTCTTGCCCTCTTGACACGGGCTGTACATGCGTGCAGTCTGTTGTACATGCGTACAGCCGAGGCTGAGGATCTGACCGCGCGGGCGCGGATCCGGGAGGCCGCGCTGTTCTGCTTCGCGCGTGACGGCTTCGGCGCGTCGCTGCGCACGATCGCCCAGGAGGCCAAGGTCTCCGTCGCGCTCATCACCCACCACTACGGGACCAAGGACAACCTGCGCCAGGTCTGCGACGACCACGTGCTCGCGCGCTACCGGGACATGAAGCTGCTGGCCGTGGCCCAGCCGTCCAGCGTCGGCGACTCCCTGACGGACAACGCGGACAGCTCCATCCTGACCGTCTACATGCTGCGCTCGCTGCTCGCCGCCGGGCCGACCGCCCAGCGCTTCTTCGACCACTTCCTGACCCAGATCGAGACCGTCATGCAGGCCTCCTTCGCGGCCGGCCTGATCAAGGAGTCGGCCATGGCCCCGGAGAAGATCCGCCTGATGGCCGCCGACACGATGGGCGGCCTGCTCATCACGTTCGCCACCAACCCGCCGGACGACCCGCGTGACTTCGTGGACCAGGCGTTCACGGCCGAGCGCCTCCTCAACCAACTCGAGTTGTACCGTGACGGCTTCTTCACGGACTCCCCCGTCTTCGACCAGTACATCGCAGCCATCAAGGAGTGGACCCATGACTGATCCCACCATCGCCATCGCCGGCCTCAAGAAGGCCTTCGGCAAGGTCCAGGCCCTCGACGGCGTCGACCTCGAGGTCCACCCCGGCGAGGTCTACGGCTTCATCGGCCCCAACGGGGCCGGCAAGTCGACCACGATCCGCGTCCTGCTCGGCATCCTCAAGGCCGACGCCGGGCGGGCCACGCTGTTCGGCCGGGACGTCTGGAAGGACGCCGTCGCCATCCACCACCGCCTCTCCTACGTCCCCGGCGACGTCAACCTCTGGCCGAATCTCACCGGCGGCGAGGTCATCGACCTGTTGGTGCGGCTGAAGAAGAACGGCGACCGGGCGTACCGCCAAGAGTTGATCGAGCGCTTCGACTTCGACCCGACCAAGAAGTGCGACACGTACTCCAAGGGCAACCGCCAGAAGGTCGCCCTCGTGGCGGCGTTCTCGACCGACGCCGACCTCTACGTCCTGGACGAGCCGACCTCCGGCCTCGACCCGCTGATGGAGCTGGTCTTCCGCGACTGCGTCCGCAAGGTCACGGCCGAGGGCAAGACGGTCTTCCTCTCCTCCCACATCCTCTCCGAGGTTGAGCAGCTCTGCGACCGCCTCTCGATCATCCGCCAAGGCCGGATCGTCGATACGGGCAGCCTCCGCGAGATGCAGCACCTGACGCGCAACCAGGTCCACGCCGAGGCGACCGCCCCGCTCGACGGCCTGGCAGGGCTCAAGGGCGTCCACGACCTCGAGCTCAAGCCGGGCGAGGCCACGTTCCACCTCGACAACGCCGCGACCGCGCCGGTCATGGCGTACCTGGCGCAACAGGGGGTCACGCGCGTGGTCTCGACGCCGCCGACGCTCGAGGAGCTGTTCATGAGTCACTACGCGACCGATGTCCGGGCCGAACTGGAGCCGGCGGGGCAGGCGAAGTAGCCATGGACACGACCAACTGGACCAAGCTGTTCCGGTTCGCGCTGCGGCGTGACCGGCTGTACCTGACGCTGTGGCTCGTCGGGCTCGTCGTGTTGGGGACGTTCTTCGTGCCGGTGTTCCCGTCGATGGCCGGCACGGCCGCGGAGATGGCGACGCTGGGCGAGATGATGGCGAACCCGGCGATGGTCGCCATGTGCGGGCCCAAGTATGGCGACGAGTACACGCTCGGCATCATGTACGGGCAGCTCATGCTCGTCTGGGTCGGCCTGGCCTTCGCCGCCTTCGGCATCCTCCTCGTCATCCGCCACACCCGCGCCGACGAGGAGGCCGGCCGCCTCGAGGTCCTGGGCTCGCTGCCCGTCGGCCGCTCGGCCAACCTGATCGCCGTGACCCTCCTGGCCGTCCTGGCCAACCTCGTGTCCGGGCTCCTGATCGGGCTCATCATGCCCGTGTTCGGCGTCGCCACCATCGACCTGGCGGGCTCGCTCGTCATGGGCCTGGCGTTCGGCGCGTGCGGCCTGGCGTTCAGCGCCGTGACCCTCGTCATCGTGCAGGTCGCGGCGACGTCACGCGGTGCGACCGGTCTCTCGATGGCGCTGATGGGCGCGTCGTACCTGGTGCGCGCGGGCGGCGACGTCTCGGCGCCCAGCGCCTCGCTGACCGTGCCGCTCGGGCTGATCGAGCAGACCGAGCCCTTCTACTCCAACTCGCTCTGGCCGATCGCCGTCATGCTCGCCGGCTCGGCCGTCCTGGCCGTCGTCGCGTTCCTCCTCAACCGCGCGCGGGACTTGGGCCTCGGCCTCCTGCCCCAACGGCCCGGCCCCGCCCACGCCCCGCGCTCGCTCTCCGGCGAGTGGGGCCTGACGTGGCGGCTGACGCGCGGCACGCTCATCGGCTGGGGCATCACGGTCTTCGTCGTGGCCGCCTCCTACGGCTCGATCATGGGCGACATGGATTCGTTCCTCAATTCGAGCGAGATGTACCAGCAGGTCATGCAGGTCACGCCCGGCCAGGCCAACATGACCCCGGCGGTCGTGGCCACGCTGATGCAGATCATGGCGATCGTCGGCGCCATACCGGTCGTCCTGGCCGTCCACCGGCTGGCCAGCGAGGAGAAGAAGTCACGCCTCGACCAGGTCCTCGGCACGGCCGCGTCACGGACGCGCCTGTACGCGGGCCACGCGCTGATCGCGGGGGTCGCGGGCCTGGCCCTCCAGGTTCTGTCCGGGATCGGCTTCGGCGCGGTCGCCCACTCGGTCATGGCGACCGACCCGGTCAGCGTCGGGCTCGTCCTGAAGGTGGCGCTGAGCTCCCTGCCGGCGCTGTGGGTGTTCGGCGGCCTGGGCCTCTGCCTGGTGGGCTGGGCGAAGGGGGCCACGCCCGTGACGTGGGTGTACCTGGCGGTGTCGTTCCTCCTGGTCTACCTGGGCGGCACGCTGAACATCCCGGCCTGGGTGCCCAAGCTGTC
>JAISTC010000237.1 GCA_031272805.1 Propionibacteriaceae bacterium | reverse complement strand
GGGATGACAATGAGTCTTGGGATGACAATGAGTCTTGGGGCGGCGGGGATGCGCTGGCCTAGGTGCGGTGTTTGAGGATCTGGGTCGTGACGTAGCCGATCACGCCTGGGGCGAAGGGGGCGAATTGCCAGAGGTGGGTGGCGGTCAGTAGGGCGGGTACGCCGGCCAGCGTGGCGGCGATCAGCAGGGTCCAGGGGCCACGGTGGCGGAGGGCCGCCGCGGCCGCGGACAGGGCGGCGAGGGCGCGGGTCGGGCCGGTCGGCCGGGAGAGCAGGGCGAACGCGGTCAGCAGGACCGTGGCCAGCGTCACGAACAACGCCCCCTGGACCACCGCCAGCGCCACCGGGCCGGCCGTCAGGGACAGCCCCAGGTAGAAGCGCAGGCTGAGCCCGACCGCGCCGAGGACCGCCGCGCCCGCCAGCCACAGGGCCGTGGCCGCGCCGAAGCGCGCCCGGAAGGCGCGGAAGAACGGCCGGGCGTACGCCCGGTCCCCGTCCTCGACGTGGCCCCGCAGCACGGCGAACAGCCCCGCCGTGGCCGCGCCCAGCGTGACGAGGGGGAGCGCGGCGACCAACCACAACACGCTCGCCACGACGATGTAGCCGGCCTCCGTGGCGGCCCGGAACACCTTGGCCGTCACATCCGGCCCGACCGGGCCCGCCGTCCTCGCCGAACTCATCGCAATGTCACGCCGCCGCGAACGCCAGCGACCCCTGCGCGATCAACCGGCCGTTCCGGCGGCTGAACAGCAGGACGCCGGAGCCGTCGATGTCGACCTTGACCTTCTGGCCGATCTGGTAGACGGCCGGGCCGAAGATGACGCCGGTCAGGACGAGCCCGCCGACCGTGACCTTGACGGTTGTCTCCATGCCGGTCGGCATCGAGGCGTAGATCTCGGCGGGCAACGCCCCGGACGGCCGGATCTCCAAGGCCTCGGGGCGAATCCCCAAGACGAAGTCGGCGTCGGTCGGCTCGGCCTCCTCGACCTCCTCGGTGGCGTCGGCGCGGGCCACGCGGTAGCGGAAGTTGGACTCCTTGTTCTCCTTCTCGACCGCGCCCTTGACCGCCAGGCGGGCCTGCTCGGCCTCCGCCGCCGCCGCGTCGGCCGCGGCCTCCGCCGCGAACCACGCCGCCAGGTCGACCGGCTGGGTGGGGGTGAAGACCGCCTTGGCGCCGCCGAACACATCCAACTCGACAGCCCCGGACGCGGCCTGGGAGCCCCGCCCGTTGACGAAGTTGATCGACGGGTTGCCGACGAAGTCGGCCACGAACAGGTTGTTGGGCCGGTTGTAGACGTCGAGCGGCGGGTCGTACTGCTGGAGCACGCCGTTGTCCATCAGGCAGATCCGGGTGGCCAGGGTCATGGCCTCCATCTGGTCGTGCGTCACGTACACGAACGTCGAGCCCGTGTTGACGTGGAGCCGCTGGAGCTCCGACCGCATCTCCAGGCGGAGCTTGGCGTCGAGGTTGGACAGCGGCTCGTCCATGAACAGGACGCCGGGTCCGGGCGCCAGGGTCCGCGCGATGGCGACACGCTGCTGCTGGCCGCCGGACAGCTCGGACGGGTAGCGGTCCATGAACGGGCCGATCTTGACGATCCGGGAGACGCGGCGGACACGCAGGTCGATCTCCTCCGCCGACAGCTTGCGCACGGCCGTGGCCGGCCCGGCGGACGTCGTGACCTCGAACGCCTCGTTGAGCGACTCGCCAGCCGCCGCGTGGCGCTGCCGCGCGGCCTCGACGGCCGCCCGGGCGGCCGCCAGCGGGCCGGCCGCCACGGCGCCCGGATCCGCCGCCGAGTGCAGCCCGAGCTTGAGCAATTCCTTGGCCGACGACATGGAGATTTCGAAGGTGTCGATCAGCCGGATGCGGGCCTTGGCCTCGTCCAGCTTGCCCTTCTTGTCGTGGCAGTCGAGGACCAGCTCCTTGACGTCCGCCGGACGGGAGAGCGCCCGGACGAGCCCGGCGGCCCGCTGGGCGTCGACGTCCACGACCGGCAGCTCTTCCTTGATGTTCTGGAGCCCGAACGCGATGTTCTGGTGGACCGTCATGTTGGGCCAGAGCGCGTAGTTCTGGAACAGGAAGCCGACGCGCCGCTTGTTGGCCGGGATGTCGATGCCGGCGGCCGAGTCGAAGACCGTCTGGCCGCCGATCGTGATCTTGCCGCTGGTCGGCGACTCGAGCCCGGCGATCATGCGCAGCGTCGTCGTCTTGCCGCAGCCGGACGGGCCGAGCAGCGTGACGAACGCGTTGTCCGGGATGTGGAGTGACAGGTCGTCCACGCCGAAGAAGCGGTTCCACCGCTTGGTGACATGGGAAAGGACGATCTCGGGCAAGGGTTAGCCTCCAATACCTTTGTCTAGGCTGGCGCCCGTCAGCTTGTTGACGAGCGCGTTGAAGATGAGGATCGTGACGATGAGCAGCAGGTTGATGGCCGACGAGAAGGCGTACAGGCCCATCTCGTCGAAGTAGCCGAGCAGCGTCGTCACGATCTTGAGCTGCGAGCACAGCAGCATGAACAGGGTCAGTTCCCGCAGGCAGCTCATGAACGGCAGCATGTAGCCGGAGATGATGGCCGACTTCTGGATCGGGATGATGATGCGGACCATGCGCTTCCACCAGGGGATGTCCTGGATGATGGCCGATTCCTCGATCTCGCCGGAGAGCTGGAGCATCGAGTTGAGGGCCGCGCGGGAGGCGAAGGGGATGTACTTGATCGTGCCGGCCACGATGAGCAGGAGCGACGTGTTGAACAGGCCCAGGTTGGAGCCGAAGATGAAGAACGCGACGCCGACCGCCAGCGACGGCATGAGGTATGGCAGGAAGGCCATGTTGTTGACGTAGTTGGCCCAGCGGCTGCGCCGGTTCTTCGACACGCAGTAGCCGACGAGCGTGCCGATCGTGCCGGCGGCCAGCGCGGTCAGGAGGGCGACGACGAGCGTGCCGCGCAGCGCCGTCCAGATGATCGAGTTGTGGAGGATGCCGTACTGGCCGTACATCGCGCCGTCGAGGTTGTTGTCGGTCAGCCACCACTTGGCCGTCAGGTGGTGGATGTCGCCGGTCGTCAGGAACGAGTAGTCGCCCGGGTTGGGCAGGAACGTCTCGAGCGCGAACGCGAGGATCGGGTAGATCGCGGTGAACAGCGTCGTCACGAGGAACACGGCCGTCACGATCCACTTCCCGATCCGGCCCAGGTTGACCGTGCCGGATTGGCCGGACTTGCCCGTGACGGTCGTGTACGACTTGCGGCCGGTGGTCGAGAGCTGGTTGGCGACCATCAGCGCGATGCCGAACAGCATCATCGTGACGGCCAGGATCGACGCCTCGCCCTGGCGGTTGACGTTCATCTGGACGTAGCGGGTGGCCAGCGTCGTGAACTTGAGGTAGTGGGGCACGGGGTAGGAGCCCATGGCCGAGGAGAAGACGAGGAGGATCGTGGAGAGGATGGCCGGGGTGATCATCGGCAGCGTGATGCGGAAGAACGTCTTCCACTTGGGCGTGTTGAGGATCGTGGCCGCCTCCTCCAGGTTGGCGTCCATGTTGCGGAAGATGGCGCCGATCAGGATGTAGGCGAAGGGGGCGTAGTGGAGGGCCAGCACGATGGAGCTGGGGATGAGGCCCTCGCACCACCAGCGGGGGAGGTGGGCGCCGAACACGGCCGCCAGGAGGCCGTCGGAGCCGCCCGTGACGTCGCGCGAGTTGAAGAGGTTGGTCCAGACGACCGCCAGGGTCCACTGGGGCATGATGTAGGGGAAGATGAAGATCGAGCTGAGCCACTTCTTGAAGCGGAGGTTGGTCCGGGTCACGAGGTAGGCGAAGGCGCCGCCGTAGGCGATGGCCCCGGCGCAGGCCAGGACGGACATCACGACCGTGTTCTTGAGCGGCGTCAGGAAGTTGACCTTGGCCAACAGCCCGGTGAACAGGTCGGTCCAGTTGAAGGCCGTGTAGCCCGTGCCCAGGCCCGTCGGGTCATCGACCGAGCCCGGGTGGACCGTGACCGTGTCGAGCACGATCGTGGCCAGCGGCGCGATGGTCGTGACGGTCAACAGGAGGCCGAGGACCAGCAGCACGGCGTTCTGCGGCTTGGCCAGGTAGGTCTTGAGCCGGCCCAGCCGGGCGTGCCCCGCGGCCGGGGCGGGCGCCAAAGCGACGGATGTCATGGGATGTCCTTCGTTGTCATTCCGGCTGCCCTGTCATTCCTGCGAAAGCCGGAATCTTCGACCCGGGCAGCCGGCGCCGGTAGGCGGTTCCGGGCCGGCCGGGCGGGGTGTGGCCACCCCGCCCGGCGCGTGGTCCGGGAGTGGGCCCTTAGCCCTGGAGCATGTCGATCCAGTCGGACAGGACCGGCGAGACCTCGGCGCAGTAGGCCGGGTCCTCCAGGACGAGCTGGCCGCCGTCGGCCGACGTCCACCAGTCGTGGCCCTTGTCGTCCTTGGCGGGGAACTCGTCGACGCCGTCGACGAAGCCGTCCTGCGAGTGGTCCTTGTTGATGCCCGGGTTCGACGAGTAGCCGCCGAAGTCCTTGCCCCACGCGGCGAAGCCGTCCTCGGTCGTGACCATGTAGGAGATGAACGCCATCGCGGTCCACGGCAGCGGGGCCGTCTTGACCAGCATGAGGTAGTGCTTGTAGCCGTAGCCGCCGGGGCCCTCGTAGCCGTCCTGGTAGGCGGCCACCGTGATGTTCTTGACCGACGCGCTGGGCGACTCCTCGACGGAGCGGAGCTTCGAGTAGACGAGCAGGCCGGACTCGCCCTCGGCGGACGTCGTCACGAGCTGGTTGCAGATCGGGCCGTCGTCCGTCTGCTCGTTGAACTGCTCGACCCAGAGCTTGACCCAGGCCAGGCCGTACTTGGCGTTGGCGGACGCCAGGCCGAGCGCCTCGGCCTCGGTCGCCATCGCGTCGACGGTCTTCTGGAAGTAGGCCTGCTGGGCGGCCGGCAGCTTGTCGAAGGCCTCCTTCAGCCAGGTGGCGTACTTGTCCTGCGTCAGCATGTAGAGGAAGTTCTTGCCGACCGGCTCCGAGTTGACGCCCATGAACAGCGGGGCCGAGCCCTCGGCCACGAAGTCCCAGACGTTCGTGAACGTCTTGTTGCCCAGGTTGTTGAACATGAAGACCTTGGAGAGCGTCTGAAGGGCCAGCGGGTGGCCGTCGGCCGCCTCATCGACGCCCTGGGCCTCCAGCCACTCCTTGGGCAGGAAGTTGACGAGGTTGCCCGTGTTGATCATCTTGGACTGGATCTGGTTGCCGTCCTGGATCAGCGTCATGGAGTACGTGTGCGTCGAGGAGTTGATGTCGGCGTTGAGGGTCGTGAAGATCGAGTTGTTCTTCGGCTGCGACCACTCGATCGTGCCCGTGTAGCTCGGGTCGATCTTCTGCAGCTCCTCGATGAAGCTCGTGGCGGCCGTCGCGCCGCGCGAGGAGTTGCCGATGCCGTACATCGTCTGGCCGTTCGACTCCTCGATGGCCTTCTTGAACAGCTCTTCATTGGTCATGCCCTGGGCCTCGGCGATCAGGGCGTCGAGCTCGCTGCCCGCGGCGGCGGGGGCGTCGCCCGAGGCTTGGCCAGAGGGGGTCTGGGACTGAGAGGCGCAGCCAGCCATGAGGGCGACGGCCATGGCGCTGGCGCACGTCAGCGACAGTAGTTTCTTCAAGGGAAGTGCTCCTTTTCTCGGGTGAGGCCGGCGCCGACGACAGCGCCGTCCGCCGGACCCCGTGATTGTTCCAGTGTGAACAATTCCTGTCAACGGGCAAACGCGCGAGTTGTCCACCTTTCGGAGGAGGCGCTTCGTTTCACTTTTCCTCCCTCGGGAGGACGACCCTGGTTTGATCAGGCCATACGCTGGCTCCGGCCCAACCGAGGGCGGCGGCTGTGGAATATGTCACGCCCGCCCGACGTTGACGCCGACGCCGGCCAGGGCGAATCGCGTATCCTGGGGGCGCAATCCACGCGGTGATGGCGAGGCACGATGACATATGAGACCAGGCCCAGGGGGCCACAGCGGGCGGCGGGGCCGGAGAAGCGGCGCCGGTCCAAGGCCGCGACGGTCTTCCTCGTCTTCGGCATCGCCTGGCTCGCCGCCGGGCTCGGCATGTTGGGCTGGGTCGCCTACGAGCTGTTCGGGACGAACATCGGCGTCCGCGACGAGTACAACAAGCAGATCGGCGAACTGGAGCAGCTCTGGAGCTCGCCCGCCCCGTCGGCCGAGGCGTCCGCCGCCCCCGAGGGGGAGGCGACGGAGGGGGCCGACGGCGACGGCGAGGGCGACGACCTGGCCGAACAGGTGACGGCGCCGCTGATCCAGTACAACCTCGGCAACGGCTTCGCCATCCTCCGCATCCCCAAGCTCAAGCTCGAAGTGCCGATCATCGCCGGCGACGACGACGCCTCCCTGGCCAAGGGCGTCGGCTGGGCGACCTACACGGCGCTGCCGGGCCAGGAGGGCAACTTCGTCGTGGCGGGCCACCACAGCTCGCGCGGCCACCCGTTCGACAACCTCCAGAGCCTGGTCGCGGGCGACGAGTTCACGGTCGAGACCCAGACGATGATCTACACGTACCGGCTCCTCAACTCCCCGGCCGACCTGACCGTCGACTACACGGAGACGTGGGTGACGCTGGCCGACCCGTTCCTGAAGTCGTCGACCCCGTCCGGCAAGTACGCCACGCTGCTGACCTGCAAGGAGTTCTTCTCGACGCCGTACCGCTCCGTCGGCTTCGCGGAACTGGTCGCAGAACAGTCGAAGTACTAGGTCCCCTGTGCGGGATTGCCGGACGGTGTCCGGTCAGCCCGCCGTGTCCGGCCTGACCACCGTGATGACGGACTGGTAACCCGGTTCGGACGTCGGTGGGTCTTGCCACAGCGTTGACTGCTCCACGCCGGCCGGCCAACCAGGGTCGCCGCCGCTGACGAACGCGACCATCGCAGCGTGCATGGCCGTGGCCAGGCGCTGGGGCGGATCGTCGCCGGTCGCGGCGTGCACGCGCTCGCCGTCGAGGCGGTCCCACCAGAACGGCAGGTCGAGGCAGTGGAACGCCTGGCCGACCATCCCCGGCGCGCGGGAACGCCAGTCGAACTGGTAGAGCCACGTCGGGGCGGCCGCTCCGCGAGCCTGGACCACCGCCACGGCGAGGTGGCGGAAGGTGGCGTCCGTGACGGCCTGCCCGAAGATCTCCCCGGGGCGGTCCGCGTAGTCCGCCGCCAACCGGGCCGCTTCAGCGGCCGGCACGCCGAGGCCGGCCAAGGCGTGCGCGGTCTCGGTCACGCTCCATCCGGCAGCCGCGCCGCCGGCCATGTTGAACTCGTGGCTGGTCGCCCCCAACAGGAGCGGCACGTGGCCCTCTCCCGAACGCAGCGCCGTCAGCACCGGCGAGGGTATGACGTCGCCGTCGGCGAAGGGCGCCAGTTTGACGTCCACCCCGCCGCCCGGCCCGGCGCTGAGGCGTTTGGTCACGGCGTGGAGGCCGCGGCGGTCGATCTGCCCCATGTCCTCCGCCGTGGCTGGCACGTCCGCCAGCGCGGCGAATTCCCGGGCCAGGGCGGCGGCGCGGGCCGGATCCTCGTCGCCCAGGGCCGACGAGATGCCCATGGCGCGGTGGAACAGGCCCTTGGCCCGCGGCATCGCCAGCAGGTCCAGCACGGCCCCGCCGCCGGCCGACTGGCCGGCCACGGTCACCCGGGACGGATCGCCGCCGAAGGCGGCGATGTTGTCCCGCACCCACTCCAGGGCCGCCACCCAGTCGAGCGCGCCCCGGTTGTCGGGCGCGCCCTCCAGGTGGAGCCACGCCTCGGCCCCGAGGCGGTAGCCGGTCGACACGGTGACGACGCCGTCCCGGTTGAACGTCGCCCCGTCGTACCAGGAGCTGTTCTGGCAGCCCGCCATGTAGCCGCCGCCGTGGATCCATACCAGCACGGGTAATCCCGCCGCCCCCGGATCGGGCGTGAACACGTTGAGGTTGAGCACGTCGTCGCCGGGCGTCGAGGGTTCGGGAATCGTCGTGATGTCGGTCAGGGGCTCGACCTGGGCAGTCGGCCCGTACACCGTGGCGTCGCGCACGCCGTCCCACGGACTGCGGCGGACGGGCGCGGCGAACCGGAGCGGGCCGACGGGGGCCTCCGCGAACGGGATGCCGAGAAAGGCGGCGCTGGGCCCCCGCCAGCGTCCGCGGACGGCGCCGCTGGTGGCGTGGACGACAGGCTCGGACATCACTTCACGCTCTTGACGGGATGAATCATGGCGGCGGCGATGGCCATCAGGACGATGCCGACAATGAACAGGGCGGCATAGCCGGGAGCCGTGTCGAGGGTGTCCCCGGAGCCGGTCTGGAACATGACCACGAGGAAGCTGGCGAGCAGCGGGGCCAGCATCTGGGGGACGTTCATCGCGATGTTCATCATGCCCATGGCCTTGCCGGCCTCCTCGCGCACCGGGATGACCTGGGAGGCCAGCGCCATGTCGATCGACATGTAGCAGCCGAACCCCAGGCCGAGCACGGCGGTGCCGATGTAGAAACCGACCAGGTTCGGCACCAGCAGCATGACAGCGAACGCCGCCACCATCACCAGCGACGACACGATGACGAACGGCTTGCGCCGCCCGAGCTTGTCGGACAGCGGCCCCATGGTGGCGTTCACCGCCAACGCCGCCACCAACGTGAGGATCGACGCGACTTGCTGGGCCGAGCCCAGCTTGGCCGCTTGCTCGTCGGCCGCCAAGCCGTCGCCGACCTTGTAGAAGAACTGCAGGAGGTAACGCTGGTTGACGTTGATGCCCCAATAGCCGAGGATCAGGACGGCGCGGGCGAAGAAGACCCACCAGAAGTCGGGGGCCGTCTTGGGGCTGATCCAGAAGCCCTTCCAGAAGGCGCTCATCTTGAACGGCTCGCGCGGCATCGCCCGGTTGTCCTTGTCGGCGTTCAGGAGGATGACCGCCAAGGCGGTGACGACGACGAGGATCGCGATCAGCGAGTAGCCCCACCAGATCAGGTTCGGGAGCGCGAACCAGGCGGCGACGATGACGCCCACCGCGCCGCCGACCTGCCCGCCGATGCCGATAAAGGCGGACACGGTGCCGCGCCGCTCGGGTTCAACCCGGTCTGGCAACCAGGCCGTCATGCCGATTTGGAAGACGTTGAGGAACACCTGGATCAGTATCCAGGCAGCCAACAGCAGCACGACCGTGGTGAGGTGGCCGATCGCGAGGAGGCACAGGGCGCCGGTCACGGCGCCGAAGCACATCCAGGGCGCCCGGCGGCCCCAACGGTGGCGGGTTTGGTCGGAGATTTGGCCGAAGATCGGCTGGACGAAGATCGTGACGAAGGCCGACACCGACATGATCATGCCCATGTTGGCCTGGGCCGAGACCGGGTTCGAGTCGACGAGGAAGACCTGGGCGGGCAGCAGCACCGCCGCCAGGCCGGCGTAAGCGAAATTCAAGACGGTGAACC
Organism: Propionibacteriaceae bacterium; assembly: GCA_031272805.1. Classification (GTDB taxonomy): domain Bacteria; phylum Actinomycetota; class Actinomycetes; order Propionibacteriales; family Propionibacteriaceae; genus WQYJ01. The sequence continues at coordinate 18,205 of JAISTC010000237.1, read as the reverse complement.
CGGACAACAGCGACCATGTCAGCCGTGTCCTCTCGCCTTTGCTCAGGTTGTAGTGGTGGGCGTCGAGTTCGGGCGCCGGGGGCAGTGATGTCGACGGGGACATGAGTTCTCCTGTGAACTGTCGAGCGTACCGCGCGGGCACGCGGTGGGAGGGCCACGTCCTCGTGAAGCCTGGCACTTGCGTCCGCGAGGACGGTGCGCCTGGGTCACTATGTAAGCACTCCCGGTCATTTATGGCAAGGCTTGTCGCAAAAGAGGTCCGTGCCCGGCCCACCGCCCACCCGGAGCGGTAGGGTGGTGTCCGAACGCAGGCGGGAGGCGGTGGTGAACGACCAGCAGCGACCGGCGGACGTCAAGACGATCCGCGGCCACAACCTCGGCATCGCCATGCGGACGTTGCGTGATGTCGGCCCGTTGTCGCGCGTCCAGCTGGCCCGCCAGTCCGGGCTCGTGCACGCGTCGATGACGAACCTCGTGGCCGATCTGGAAGCGCGCGGGCTCGTCCGCGCCGTCGAACCGGCGCGCGCCGACGGCCGGGGGCGTCGGCGCGGGCGCCCGGCGACCCCGCTGGAGATCATCCCGGACCGGGCGCTGGTCCTGGGCGTCAGCCTCACCCGCGATCGTGTCGACGCCGAACTGGCAGCCTGCACGGGGGCGGTCGCCTGGTCCGGCAGCCGGGTGCTCTGCCGGGACGGGCTCTCGCCCGAAGACGTCGCCCAGCACATTGGCGACATCATCAGGGAAGCCGTGGCCTTCACTGCCGCCGCCGGTTCGCTGCTCTTGACCTGCGTCATCGCCTTGCCCGCCCCGGTCGGGTCGGAGGCCGGCGAGGTCAAGGCCGCCATCGACTTCGGCTGGCAACGCGTGCCGCTACTGCAACTGATTCGCCAGGCCGGTGTGTCCGACGCTGTCGAGCTGACCCTCGTCAGCGACGCCAACACGGCGGCCCTCGCCGAGTATGCCGCGCTGGACCAGCCGCGTCCGCCGGTGGCGGCCTACGTCAAGGCGGATGTCGGCGTCGGCGGGGGGATCATCGCCAACGGGGCCATCTTCGCGGGCCAAGACGGGCTCGGCGGCGCCGTCGGGCACATCACCATCGATTGGCGGGGACGGCCCTGCGCCTGCGGCTCCGTGGGCTGCGTGGCCGCCTACGCCGGCCCGGAGCCCCTGGCAGACGGCGCGGGGCTGAGGGACGTCTTGGACGCCGACGGCGTGGACGCGGCGATCAACGCGCTCATCGCCCGGGCGTCGGACGGCGACGCGCGGGCCCTCGGCGCCCTCGATCTGGCCGGGCGGGCAGTCGGCTTCGGCGTCAAGGCGATGTGCGCACTGATTGACCCGGGCGTCGTCATTCTCGGGGGCTACTTGGCGCCCCTCCACCCCTGGCTGGAGCCGCGCATCCGCGAGATCATCGCCTCGCAGACCGCCCTGACGGCCCACCTCCCCATCCAGCCGGGGCGTTTGGGGGCGCGGGCGGTCCTCGACGGGGCGGCGAAACTCGGGTTCGAGCCGTTCTTCGACGACCCCTCCATCGTGCCGCTGCTGAGCCATCCCAGTTAGGTCCCCGGTGGCCGTAAGATGGCTCCCGGCCCGGGCGAGGCGCGCCGGGCGAGGAGGCAAAGTTTCGTGAACGTGCAAGTCAGCGGCCAACCCCGAGAACTGGAGGCGGGCCGGACCGGCCTCGACCTCTTCGGCGCCGACCAGTCGATCGTGGCCATGAAGGTCAACGGCGTCACGCGGGACCTGGCGTGGGCGCTGGCGGACGGCGACGCGGTCGAACCGGTCCTGAACACGTCGCCCGAGGGCCTCGCCATCATCCGCCACTCGGCCGCGCACGTCTCGGCCCAGGCCGTCCAACTGCTCCGGGCCGACGCCAAGCTCGGCATCGGCCCGCCCATCACGGACGGCTTCTACTACGACTTCGACGTCGCCGAGCCCTTCACGCCGGAAGACCTCAAGGCCCTCGAAAAACACATGCAGCGCATCGTCAAGGAGCGCCAGCGCTTCGTCCGCCGCGTCGTGACGGACGACGCGGCCCGCGCCGAGCTGGCGGCCGAGCCGTACAAGCTCGAGCTCATCGCCGACAAGGGGCAGGCCAACGCCGACGACGGTTCGGCCGTCGAGGTCGGGGCCGGCGAGCTGACCATCTACGACAACGTCCGCCGGACCGGCGAGGTCGCCTGGAAGGACCTCTGCCGCGGCCCCCACGTGCCCCACACGGGCTACATCAAGGCCTTCGCGCTGACCCGCAGCTCGGCCGCGTACTGGCGCGGCGACCAGAAGAACGCCTCCCTCCAGCGGCTCTACGGGACGGCCTGGGCCTCGAAGGAGGACCTCGACGCCTACCAGACCCGCCTGGCCGAGGCCGCCAAGCGCGACCACCGCAAGCTCGGCGCCGAGCTCGACCTGTTCTCGTTCCCGGAGGAGCTGGGCCCCGGCCTCCCGGTCTTCCACCCGAAGGGCGGCGTCATCAAGCGGATCATGGAGGACTACGTCCGCCAGCGCCACATCGACGAGGGCTTCCTCTACGTCGGGACCCCCCACGTGACGAAGGAAGGCCTGTTCCACACGTCCGGCCACCTGCCGTACTACGAGGACACGATGTTCCCGGCGCTCGTCTACCACGACGAGGAGGGCAACCCGGTCGGGGAGCGCTACTTCCTCAAGGCCATGAACTGCCCGATGCACAACCTCATCTTCAAGTCACGCGGGCGCAGCTACCGCGAGCTGCCCCTGCGCTTCTTCGAGTTCGGGACGGTCTACCGGGACGAGAAGTCCGGCGTCCTCCAGGGCCTGACGCGCGTCCGCGCCTTGACCCAGGACGACTCCCACTCGTACGTCACGCCGGAACAGGCGGGCGACGAGGTCCGCCACCTGCTCAAGTTCATCTCCGGCCTCCTGGACGACTTCGGCCTCAAGGACTACTACCTGGAGCTGTCGACGCGCGGCGAGGGCGAGGACAAGAAGGGCAAGTTCATCGGCACGGAGGAGGAGTGGGCGACGGCCACGGCCGTGCTCGAGCAGGTCGGCCGCGACTCCGGCCTCGATCTCGTGCCCGACCCGGGCGGCGCGGCCTTCTACGGCCCCAAGATCTCGGTCCAGGCGAAGGACGCCATCGGCCGGACGTGGCAGATGTCGACCATCCAGTACGACTTCAACCAGCCCGCGCGCTTCAACCTCCGCTACACCGCGCGTGACGGCTCGCTCCAGCAGCCCGTCATGATCCACTCGGCCAAGTTCGGCTCGATCGAGCGGTTCATCGGCGTCCTGACCGAGCACTACGGCGGCGCGTTCCCGGCGTGGCTGGCCCCGGTCCAGGTCACGGCCATCCCGGTCGCGGCGGACCACGTCGCGTACCTGGAACCCATCGCGGCCCAGTTCAAGGCCGCCGGCCTGCGCATCGAGGTGGACGATTCGGACGAGCGGATGCAGAAGAAGATCCGCCACGCGCAGACGCAGAAGGTGCCATACATGCTCATCGCCGGCCACGACGACATGGCCGCCGGGACCGTCTCGTTCCGCTACCGCGACGGCTCCCAGAACAACGGCGTCACGGTCGACGCGGCCATCGCCGAGGTCCTCGCGGCGGTGCGGGAGAAGAAGTGACCGGGGCAGAGGGGGCCGAGGCCGTCGACGGGTCCCTGTTCCCGCAGGCCGCGGACGGCTATCAGCGCTTGTGGACCCCGCATCGCCTGGCCTACATCAACGCCGGGGCGGGCCGCCACGAGCGCGGCTGCGCGTTCTGCGCCGCGCCGGGGCTGCCGGAGGCCGAGAACCTCGTCGTCTGCGAGGGGACCCTCGCCTACGTCGTCCTCAACCTGTTCCCGTACAACTCCGGCCACCTGCTGGTCTGCCCCTACCGCCACGTCGCCGGCTACCCGGACCTGACGCCCGACGAGACGCTCGAGGTCGCCACGCTGACCCAGGCCGCCATGCGCGTCCTGACGGGCGTCTACCACCCGGCCGGGTTCAACCTCGGGATGAACCAGGGGCAGGCCGGGGGAGCGGGCATCGCCCAGCACCTCCACCAGCACATCGTCCCCCGCTGGATCGGCGACTCGAACTTCTTCCCGCTCGTCGCCCAGACCCGGGCCCTGGCCGAGATTCTGTCCGACACGCGCGACCGCTTGAGGGAGGGGTGGCCATGCTGGAGCACGCCCGCCGCGTCCTGACCGCGCTGGCCCGCTACCCGGCGCGCTGGCTCGTCCGCCACCACGTCGGCCCCAACACCGTCACCGCCGTCGGCACGATCCTGCTCTGCGCCGTCGCCCTGGCCACGATCCCGTGGGGCTGGCTGACCGTGGCCGCGCCCCTCATGGCCCTCGTGGCGCTGACCGACGGCCTCGACGGCCAGATGGCCCGGCTGACGCAGACGACCAAGTTCGGTGCCCTCCTGGACTCGACGCTCGACCGGGTCTCCGACGGCGTCGTCGGCGCCTGCCTCATCGTCTGGTTCGCCCGCCGCCCCGACGGCCACGGCGTGGTCTGGTCCGGCGTGCCCCTCGACTTCGTCGACACGACGCGGACGGTCTGGATCGCCGTCGCGCTCGTCGCCCTCGTGACCGGCCAGGCCATCCCCTACGCCCGGGCCCGCGCCGACTCCCTCGGCCTCGACGGCACGGGCGGGATCACGGGCCGGGCCGACCGGCTGGCGATCACCTGCATCGCCGTGTTCTGCGCCGGCCTCGGGATTCCCTATTCCCTCGAGGCGGGCGTGGCGATCATGGCGTTGCTCGGTATCATCACGGTTGTCCAACGTCTCGGCAAGGCTTACCGAACGGCCAACGCGTAGGCGGCGGGGCAGTCAATGCGCGGGTCCGCCCGGCGCGTAGGACTAAACTTCGCCTCAGTCTCCTACTCGACTAGAAAGGACGGCCATGAAGTGCCCGGCCTGCGGTCGTGAGGTCAGCGACCCTGTCAACTTCTGCCCGTACTGCGGCGCGCGGCTTCACCTCAACCAGGAAGCGACGACGGTCATGCCGCTCGTCGACGAGCCGACCGTGGCCGACGAGCTGACCCCCGACGAGATCCGCGCCATCGAGGCGCTGCCCGCCAACTCGGCCCTGCTCATCGTGGTGCGCGGCCCCGGCCAGGGCGCGCGCTACCTCCTCAAGGAGGACCAGGTCATCGCCGGGCGGCACCCTGACAACGAGGTCTTCCTCGACGATGTCACGGTGTCGCGGCACCACGCCATCTTCGGCCGGGTCGACGACCACTGGACCGTGTCCGACGCGTCGAGCCTCAACGGGACCTACGTCAACCGGGCGCTGATCTCGGCGCCGGTCCAATTGCGGACGGGCGACGAGGTCCAGATCGGCAAGTTCCGGCTCATGTTCTTCACGGGCAGCCTCGGGAATCGCTGATGGCGCAGGCGTACCGCAGCATCGGGCAGGTCCTGGCGACCGTCAAGCCGGAGTTCCCGGACATCTCGATCTCCAAGATCCGCTACCTCGAGTCGGAGGGGCTGATCGCCCCCGAGCGGGCGCCGTCGGGCTACCGGCGCTACACCCAGGCCGACATCGAGCGGCTGCGCTACGTCCTGTCCGCCCAGAAGAACCACTACCTGCCCCTCAAGGTCATCCGGGAGCACCTGGAGATGATCGATCAGGGGATGGACCCGCCGGCCGTCGAGCCGGTCGAGCCGGTCCCGGCGCCGCCGCCCCCGCCGTCGCCGGTCTCCGGGGCCGAGCGGACCCCGGGCGCCAACCGGCCGCTCAAACTGACCCGGGGGCAGCTCCTGGAGCGCTCGGGCCTGGCGGAGTCGACCCTGGTCGAGTTGGAGCGCCACCAGATCATCAAGCCGCGGCGCGGCACGGCGTTCTACGGCTGGGAGTCGCTGACCGTCGCCATCGTGGCGCGCAAGCTGGGGCCCTTCGGCATGGACGCCCGCCATCTCCGCGCCGTCAAGCAGGCCGCGGAGCGGGAGATCAGCCTCATCGAGCAGGCCGTCGCGCCTTACTCGCGGCGCAAGGAGGTCGCCCGCCGGACGACCATCGAGGTGGCCGACCTGGTCATGCACGCGCACGCCGCGCTGATGCAGACCGCCCTCGACCACTAACCCTCAACCTCGACACGCCGGGCGGTCGGGGCGAGACTTCTAGTCGTTGACCGGTGTGCGGATCGCGCCTAGCGTTCTAGCACCGGCCGACGGCCGGCCCGCATCGAGAAAGAGTCCGACACCATGGCGTCCACGCAGCAGCCTCAGCAGGACACGTTGTTCGACGGCGACTTCGCGCCCGTGCCCTCCAACATCGGCTACCGCGGCCCCGTGGCCTGCCAGGCGGCGGGCATCACGTACCGGCAGTTGGACTACTGGGCGCGGACGGGCCTCGTGACGCCGGAAGTGCGCGACGCCACGGGCTCCGGGACGCAGCGCCTCTACTCCTTCCGCGACCTCCTCATGCTCCGGGTCATCCGCCGCCTGCTCGACGCCGGCATCTCGCTCCAGCAGATCCGGACGGCCATCGACCACCTGCGCGCCCGCGGCGTCGAGGACCTGACGGAGGTCACGCTGATGTCGGACGGCTCGTCCGTGTTCGAGTGCACGACGGACCACGAGGTCATCGACCTGTTGAAGGGCGGCCAGGCGATGTTCGGCATCGCGCTGGGCGCGGTCTGGCACGACATCGAGGGCACTCTGACGCAGCTCCCGAGCCAACGGGCCGACGACGACCACGCCTGGACCGACGAGCTGGCCGCCAGGAGGCGGGCCCGCCGCGCCGCGTGACCTCGCTGGGGCGAGGGACGCCCCCCACGCCGGCGTTCCCGCGCGCCGCCTGTGTACGGCAAGATAACCTCCATGCGGGAGCGCTGGGAACGGTTCGGCGCGCGCCCGGTCGTCCTCCACGTCCGGCGCGCGGCCTTGCGCTACCGCCACCGCCTCGGCCCTGAGTCTGCCGCCGCGATGGCGTTCTTCTCCATCCTGACCGTCGTCCCGACCCTCGTGTTCGCCGCCATCGGGGCCGCGCTCCTCGTGACGGGGCCGATCCAGCGCTGGTTGGCCGGCCTCCTCGACGACTCCGGCCTGTCAACCACGATCCTCGTCCAGCTCACCGGCGGGGTGTGCGCGTGGGACGCCGAGACGCAGGCGATGGGCTGCGACCTGGCCAACCCCTGGGCCATCACCAAGCTCGTCCTCGGCGCGGTCATCCTCGTCGGCTACTCCGGCGGCAACTGGATGCGCCACCTCGCCCGCGCCCTCAACATGATCTGGCGGGCCGACGCCGACGACGTCGAGGTCCGCAGCTTCGTCGTCTGGCGCTGGGCCAAGAACATCGGCCAGTTCCTGGCGTTCGCCGCGCTGGTCCTGTTGAGCCTGGCCACGTCGACCCTGGCCACGCGGTTCTCCGCCTGGCTGCTGGACGAGCTGCGGATCGAGCACTCGGTCGGCGGCCTCAACCTGCTCCGCCTCGGCGCCGTGGTCGGCGCGCTCGTGGTCGGCTGGTGCCTGTTCGTGTTCGTGCTCCGCGTCATCCCGAGCTACCGCCAGCCGTTCGGCTCGATCGCCCAGGGCGCGCTCCTCGGCGCGGTCGCCTGGCTGGCGGTGCAACAGGCGTCCAGCCTGATCATCGCCTTCTTCGCCCGCGGCCAGACGGCCAAGGTCTTCGGGACCGTGTTCGTCGTGCTCGTGGTCTTCAACGTGTTCAGCCAGGTCACGCTGTTCGTGGCCGCCTGGACCGCCACCGGCGGCGAGCGCCAGGTACCGAAACGGGTCAGGGCGCCGAGGCCGGAAAAGAACCTGCCGGACACACCCGTGTCCCCCTGAGCCTCTCTGTCATCCTGCCTCTCTGTCATCCTGAGCGAAGCGAAGGATCTCTCGCCTACATCGGGCAGAGATCCTTCGCTTCGCTCAGGATGACAAGGGGTTACTCCTGGCCGATGTCCTGGAGCAGCGTGGTGTACCAGTCCTGGGTGACGTCGAACGGCTTGTGGCCGGCGATGCGCGGGAACTCGATCGGGCGCAGAATGTCGTTGTCGTCCTCGTCGTGGCCGATGACGCCGGGCACATTGTCCAGCGCGCACTGGACGCCCAGCTTGACCATCTGGCCGATCAGGTCGAGGTCGAAGCCGTTGGGCGCGGCGGAGCGGGCGAAGTAGCCGGACTTCTGGACCAGGACCTTCTGGGCGCCGATCATGCCGGCGAACTGCTTGGCGAACCAGTTGCCGGGGTTGATCTGGTCGAGCCGGACGTGGCCGAAGGCGTCCCGCGGGACCTCGTCGCCGCGCGCCTCCATCTCCGCCACGATGGTCTCGACGCCGGCGCCCTCGGACAGGAAGATGTTGACGCAGCCCGTGGCGTTCATGACCTTCTTGAGCCGGTCGGCCTCGGCCGCCAGGTCGACCTCCTTCTCCGGCACGTAGACCGCGTGGATGTCCCAGGCGTCCTGCGACAGCCCGATCGACGGCAGCCACTCCTGCGCGGTCAGCCACGTCCGGTACTTGCGCGCGGTCGCGGCGGTCAGCCAGCCGCAGTTCCGGCCCATGACCTCGTGGACGATCATCGTGTGCGGCCCGGCGTTGTGCTCGGCCATGACATTGCGGGCGAACAGCGCGCCCTGCTCGGCGGCCGTATCGGCGCCGAGCGACTGGCGGATCGGCACGATGTCGTTGTCGATCGTCTTGGGCAGGCCGACGACGGTCAGGTCGTAGTTGTGCTCGGCCAGGTAGGCGGCCAGGTCGGCGGCCGTCGAGTTCGTGTCGTCGCCGCCGACGGTGTGGAGGATGTCGACCCCGTCCTTCTCCAACTGGCTGGCGGCGATGTCGAGGGCGTCGTCCTCGCCGTCGGGGATGAGGCCGCGCTTGATCAGGTCGGCCGTGTTCGTCAGCTTGACCCGCGAGTTGCCGACCGGGGAGCCGCCGAAGCGCGTCAGGAGGTGGGCGCGGTCGCGCACCTCCGGCGTGACGAGGACGTAGTCGCCCTTGAGCAGGCCCTCGTAGCCGTGCCGGTAGCAGATGATCTCCCACTCCGGTCCGGCCTCCGCGTAGCGCGTGATGAGGCCGCCGATGGCGGCGCTCAGGCAGGGGGCGAACCCGCCCGCGGTGAGGATGGCAACTCTTTGGACCATGTGAGGGACCTTTCTTGTGTCTTACAGCGTCGTGGCCACGCGGCGCACGGCTTCCCGTAGGACGGCCGGGGACGTGGCGACGTTGATCCTAGTCCACTGGCCGAAGCGCGGATCGTAGGACCAACCCGGGTTGAAGGCGACGGCCCCCTCCCGGAGGAAGTGGTCGGTCGGGTCGGGGAGCCCGAGAACAGAGCAGTCGACCCAGGCGAAGTACGTCGCGGGGGAGGGCTCGTAGGCCAGCCCGAGGGGGGCCAGCAGCTCGGCCAGGAGGGCCTTGTTGGCCACGACCTCGGCGTTCATGTCGGCCAGCCAGTCACGGGCGCCGTCGAGGGCGGCGGTCTGGGCGATCAGCGCGAGGTGGCCGGCCGACCCGGCCATGGCCTCGTAGGGGAGGCGCTGGAGCTGGTCGGTGGCGGCGGGCCCGGCGATGAGGAGGCCCGCCTTGAGGCCGGCCAGGCCGAAGCCCTTGGACGCGGACGTGGCCACGAGCCCCGTCTCCGACCCGGTGACGGCGAGGTACGGCGTGAACTCGGCGTCGGCCCGGTGGACGAGGCCGTGGATTTCGTCGACCAGGATGCGGACGCCGTAGGTCCGGCCGAGCGCGGCGACCGCCTCGAGTTCGGCCCGCGTGGCAATCGTCCCGTGGGGGTTGTCGGGGTTGCAGAGGAGGAACAGGGCCGGCCGTTCCGTGGCGAACAACCGCTCCAGCGCGGCCAGGTCGAGGCGGCCCTCCGGGGTCTGGTCGACCGTGACGGCCCGGCGGCCGCCGACCGTGGCGGCGTCGCGGAACGGCGGGTAGATCGGGGTCGTGAACGCGATGGCCGCGTCCGGCGGGGTGAGATAGGCGACCGCGTTCGTCATCGCGCCGACGACGTCGAGCGTCAGCGCGATCTGGCGCGTGGCCAATTCCAGGCCCCAGGTATCCCGCGCGTAGCGGGCCCAGGCCGGTTCGAGGAGGCCGGGTCCGTGGTAGCCGAAGTCGCCCAGGTCGACGGCCTCGGCGACGGCGGCGCGCACGGCGGCCGGCAGGTACGTGTCCATCTCCGCCACCCAGAGCGGCAGGACAGCGGCGGGGTAGCGCCGCCACTTCATCGAGCGGCGCTGGTACAGGCGGTCGAGGGGCACGTCGAAGACAGTCACGCTGCCCGATCGTAGCCGCGCCCGCGGGGGTCGAATGTCACGTTCGTGACCGGGGCCACACCTAGGTCCAAGGGCCGCTTCAGACCCTGACAGGAGGGGTTGCGGCAAGGATCGTTGGTTGATGGCCGCTGGACCGCTGATCTGGGTCTATCTGCCCTTGCCGGAGCCCATTCTGTGAAAACTGGTATGACTTTGTGAGCGTTGTGTGAGGGGCCAGTGCGGGCCAGTTGAACTCGTCAAGCCGACGTTGACATCGAGACCAATTCGTTACAAATTGATGCCACCCCGCTAGTGATCTTCACGCCGCCGAGCCGTAGGCTACCTGCCTAGCAGGGCTTTTCTAAGCCTCGTCTATCCATCTCCCCAAGGAGGACTAATTCCATGCGTAAGACGATCGCACTGATCGGTGCCACGCTGATCGCCCTGGGAGGCCTGGCTGCCTGTAGCGGTTCCGGGTCGGGCTCGGGCTCCGGTTCCGAGACGACCGCGGGCGGCGCCGCCGGCGGCGAGACCACCACCGTCACCCTCAAGGTTTGGGGCCCGAGCGCCGAACAGGTCGACTCGAACTCCTGGCTCCCCGTGCAAGAGAAGGCCTTCGAGGCCGCCCACCCCGACTACAAGATCACCTGGCAGAACTCCGTGGTCAGTGAGGCCGACGCCGGCAGCACCGTGACCCAGGACCCGTCGGCCGCCGCCGACGTCTACCTGTTCGCCAACGACCAGCTCGGCACCATCGCCGAGGCGGGCGCCATCGGCCTCCTGCCGCCGGACGCCGAGGCCCAGGTCGAGGAGCAGAACTCCGACGTCATGATCACGTCCGTGACCTCGGACGGCCAGCTCTACGGCGTGCCGTACACGGCCAACACGTGGTTCATGTACTACAACAAGTCGAAGTTCACGGAAGACGACATCAAGAGCCTCGACACGATGCTCGAGAAGGGCATCGTCTCCTTCCCGCTGGACAACTCGTGGTACATCGCGGCGTTCTACGCCGGCAACGGCGGGACCCTGTTCGGCGCCGACGGGACGGACGAGTCGGCCGGGATCAACTTCGGCGGCGACGCCGGCGCGGCGGTCACGACCTACCTCGTGAACCTGTACAACAACCCGAACTTCGTGGTCGACACGGGCGGCTCCGGCATCGCCGGCCTCAAGAACGGGACGATCGACGCGATGTTCTCCGGCTCCTGGGATGCCCAGAACGTCCAGGAGGCCCTCGGCGACAACTACGCCGCCGCCAAGCCCCCGACCTTCACGGTCGACGGCAAGGCCGTCCAGATGAAGGCGTTCGCCGGCTCGAAGGCCGCCGCCTACAACCCGAAGTCGGCCAACGCCAAGATCGCGGCCGAGTTCGCGGCCTGGCTCGGCTCGACCGACGCGCAGAAGTCGCACTACGAGCTCAACGGGGTCATCCCGTCCGACGCCTCCCTGGCGTCCGACTCGGCGATTGCCGCCGACCCGGTCGCGCTCGCCCAGATCGCCACGGTCGAATCCGCGTCGATCCTCCAGCCGACAGTGCCCAAGATGGGCAACTTCTGGACGCCGGCGGAGAACTTCGGCAAGTCGATCATCAGCAAGGAAGTCACGGTCGACAACGCGGCCGAGAAGACCGAGGCCTTTAACGCGGCCATGAACGCGTAGCGGTAGCACCGCGAACCAGCCCGGCGGCCGGGGTCCGTTCCTTGGGGGAGCGGCCCCGGCCCCGGGCCCGGTCCGGCAACGTGGCCGCGCACCAAACACGTGAAGGAACACCCCACCCATGACTACGACAGCCACAGTGGAGCCGGCGAAGACGCCGGCCCTCAGCAAGAAAAGAAAGTCCGCCAGCGCCCTCCCGCCCTCCCCCTACTCCCTCCCCGTGGCCTTGCAGAAGGGTGACATCCTCACTCGCGGGTCCGCCGTTGTGTTCGGCCTCGGGAACATGGTCCGGGGGCAGGTCGTCAAGGGCATCCTCTTCCTCGCGGTCGAGGTCCTGTTCATCTGGCTCCTGATCCGGTCCGGCCTGGGCTGCATCGGCGGCCTGGGCGACATCGGGCCGGTCACGGAGGGCGGCCAGCAGTGGGTCGACGGAGAACTCGTGGTGGTCTCCCAGACCGAGTCCGTCAAGCGGCTCCTGTACGGCCTGTGCTGGGTCGTCATCGTCGTGGCCTTCGTGGTCTTCTGGACGATGGTCGTGCGCAGCGCCTACAAGGCCCAGGTCCTGCGGCAGAAGACCGGCCGCGCGCCCTCGTTCGTCGACGACATCAAGGACATCTTCGACTCCCGCATCCAAATCTCGATGATGAGCCTGCCGACCCTCGGCATCCTCGTCTTCACCATCATGCCGCTGATCTTCATGATCTCGATGGCGTTCACGACGTTCGACAACCACCACCAGACGGCCTTCAAGTGGGCCGGGCTCGAGAACTTCGGCAAGGTGTTCTCGACCACGGGCACGGCCGACATCGGCGTCAACATCAAGCTGTTCGGCACGGTCCTGGCCTGGACGCTCGTCTGGGCGTTCCTGGCGACGTTCCTGAACTTCTTCCTCGGCATGTTCGTGACGATGGTCATCCTGCGCAAGGGCACCCGGTTCAAGAGCCTCTGGCGCATCCTGTTCTCGATGTCGATCGCCGTCCCGCAGTTCGTCTCCCTGCTCGTCATCAACCGGATGCTCCAGGACCAGGGCATCGTCAACCAGATGCTCAAGAACTGGGGCTGGATCGACTCGTCCATCCCGTTCTGGTCCAACGAGTGGTGGGCCCGCGGCACGGTCATCGTGGTCAACCTCTGGGTCGGCATCCCGTACACGATCATGCAGATCACGGGCATCCTCCAGAACATCCCGGCCGAGCTCTACGAGGCGTCGAAGATCGACGGCGCGTCGTGGTGGCAGACGTTCGTGGAGATCACGATGCCGTACATCTTCTTCGTCATGACGCCGTACCTGATCACGACGTTCACGTCGAACGTCAACAACTTCAACGTCATCTACCTGTTGTCGGGCGGCGCGCCGACCCCGGTGGGCGATTCGGCCGGCAAGACCGACCTGCTCATCACCTGGTTGTACAAGCTGACCGTCGACAAGAAGAACTACAACGTCGGCGCCGTCATCGGCATCCTGATCTTCATCGTGCTGGCGGTGGTGGCCCTGGTCACGTACCGCTCGAGTGGGTCATACAAGAATGAGGAGGGGTTCCGCTGATGAGCGAGACAGCAACCCTGCCGGGCGGCCTGCCCGACGAACTGCCCATCAAGGGCGAAGGCGGCTCTCTCCGGGCCCGCCGCATCATCGGCGACACGGCCGCGCACATCTTCCTGGCCATCTTGGCCGTGGCCTGGTTGGTCCCGATCGTGTGGATCATCATGGAGAGCTTCAACAAGAACACCGCCGCGTTCACGACGACGTTTTTCCCGACCGAGTACACGCTCGACAACTACCGGCGCCTGTTCACGGAGACCGAGACGATCAACTTCGCGGCGATGTTCCTGCGGACGCTGATCATCGCGATCTTCGTCTGCCTCATCCAGGTGTTCCTCGTGCTCTGCGTGGCCTACTGCATGTCGCGGTTGCGCTTCCGGCTGCGCAAGCCCTTCATGAACACGGCCCTGATCCTCGGCATGTTCCCGGGCATCATGGGCGCCCTGGCGATCTACTTCATGTTGAGCGCGATGGGGCTGACGGAGGGCCAGGGCGGCATCATCGTCGGCCTGACGATCGTCTACTCGGCCGGCGCCGGCGCGGGCTTCTACGTCATGAAGGGCTACATGGACACGATCCCCATGTCGCTCGACGAGGCGGCCATGATCGACGGCTGTACCCGCTGGCAGATCTTCTACAAGATCCTCCTGCCGATCACCCGGCCGATGATCGTCTACCAGGCCATCATCGGGTTCCTGACCCCGTGGCTCGACTTCGTCCTGGCCAAGATCATCTGCCGGACGGTCGAGACGTACACGGTGTCGCTGGGCCTCTGGTACATGCTCCAGAAGGAGTTCATCACCCAGTGGTTCGCCCGCTTCGCGGCCGGCGCCGTCTGCGTGTCCGTCCCGATCGCGATCCTCTTCATCCTGATGCAGAGGTTCTACCAGGAGTCCATGTCCGGCGCCGTCAAGGGCTAGCCGGCACCATTTGTCCCGGATTGTCACGGATTGTCACGGATGGGGCGGGTCGCCGCCCCATCCGTGACGTATGAAGAAGGCGGTGAGCGTGGCCGAGACGGCGGTACGGCCCAAGGGTCTGTCGAACGCCCGGCTGAAGGCGATCGGGCTGGTCTGCGTGGCGCTGTCGGCCGTCGACACGGGGTTCCTGTTCCGGGGGCTGCCGGCCGACCTGAACGATGCCGACCTGACCAACCTGACGGCCGCCGTCTTGCTGGAGGCCCTCAGTTGGATCGCGCTGCCCGTCTACGCCTGGCTGCTGTACTCGGGGCTGACCCACACGGCGAGCGTCCGGCACTACGGCCTGCGTCTCCTGGCGCTGGCGGTCGTGGCCGAGGTGCCGTACGACCTCGTGACGTTCGGCACGCCGTGGGACCTGTCGAGCCAGAACCCGGTCTTCGCGCTGGTCGTCTGCCTGGTCGTCCTGTGGGCCCTCGGCCTGATCCGGGAGCGGCCGCGCGGCCGCGGGCTCCTGACCGTGGTCGTGGTCGTGGCCGGGATCATGTGGCTGCTGTACTTCAACATCGGCCTCCGCCTCAGCTACGTCCCGACCGGGGTCATCCTCCTGGCGCTGTGCCTCGTGTTCTTCTACCTGCACGGCAAGGAGAACACGATGACGCTGGTCGGCGCGGCCATCGGCGCCCTGGCCGTGGCCTTCCCGGCGTTCGGCTTCGTGTTCATCCACTTCCGCAACGAGACCACAGGCATCCGCTCGAAGAAGGAGCAGTACGCGTACTACGCGCTGTACCCGTTCCTGCTGGCGGCAGTGGCGGCCGCAGCCGCCGTGCGGTAGGCCACCGGGCCGGCGGTCAGTCGCCCAGGCCCGTGCCGACCTTTCTGGCCGTTTCCACCCAGTCGTGGGTTTCCGGGACCAGTTTCAGCTTGCCGGCCACCTCGGACAGCGGGACCGGGGCCGTGCCGTCGCCCTTGGCGGCCACCAGGACGCCGAAGGTCCCGGCGTCGACCAGGTCGGCCGCCGCGGCGCCCAGGCGGGTCGCCAGGAGGCGGTCGGCCGAGCAGGGCGTGCCGCCGCGCTGGACGTAGCCGAGGATCGTGACCCTGGATTCGAGGCCGGTCGCGGCCTCCAGCTCGCGGGCCAGCTTGAACGTGTGCTCGCGCTGGGCCAGCTCGACGTTCTGGAGGTGCGCCTTGGCGGCCCGGCGGGCCTCCGCCGACGCGGCCGTCTCGACCAGGTCCTTGGCGGCGCGGTAGTCGGCCCAGTCGACCGTGTCCCGCGCGCCCTCGGCCACGGCCACCACGGAGAACGTCGAGCCGCGCTGCATCCGGGCCCGGATCGTCGTGGCGACCGACTCGACCGTGTAGGGGATCTCGGGGATGAGGATGATGTCGGCGCCGCCGGCCAGGCCCGCGCCGAGCGTCAACCAGCCGGCCCGGTGGCCCATCAGCTCGGCCAGGATGATGCGGTGGTGGGCGTGGGCGGTCGAGTGGAGCCGGTCGATCGCGTCCGTGGCGATCTCCATCGCCGTGGCGAAGCCGAACGTCGTGTCGGTACCCCAGATGTCGTTGTCGATCGTCTTCGGCAAGGAGATGACGTTGAGGCCCGCGTCCGAGAGGCGGCGGGCGTTCTTGGCCGTGCCGCCGCCGCCGAGCATGACGAGGGCGTCGAGCTTGTGCTTCTCGTACGTCTGGGCGATGGTCGGGATCATGTCCTGCGGCTCGCCGTCGACTAGGTACTTGTGGACCTTGTCGCGGGAGGTGCCGAGGATCGTGCCGCCGACGGTCAGGATGCCGGACAGCGCCGGGCCGGTCAGGTCGACGGTCTTGTCGTTGACCAGGCCGCGGACGCCGTCGATGAAGCCGACCAGTTCCCAGCCGTAGTGCCAGATCGCCGTCTTGCCGAAGCCGCGGATGACCGCGTTCAGGCCGGGGGCATCCCCACCGGCGGTCAGAATGCCCACACGCTTAGCCATGGGCCGAAGACTACCGTCCCCCGGCCCCTCCGGTCAGGCGCGGATGCGCGTCGTCTTCGTGCTGGCCGTGTCGAGGGCCATCTCGTCGGCCTTGGCGATGTCACGGCGCAACCGGACGGTGCCCGTGGCGGCGTCGTCGACCGTGACGACCCGCTGGAGCTTCTGCGTCGCCTCGGAGTTGCCCGTCTGCACGGCCAACTGGACCGCTCGGCCCAGCTTCAGCGTGGCCGTCCGGTCGTCGCCGGCGGCGCGGGCGGCCAGGCCCTCCTGGATGGCCGTGGCCAGCTCGGTCTGGCCCGTGTAGTGGGCGACCTCGGGGGAGATTTGGGCCGTCAGCGTCGGGTCGGACGACCAGCGCGCCTTGACCAGGCCCTGGGTCAGGACCTGGGAGCCGACCGCCAACTGGACGCGCGCGGCCAACTGTTCCTGGCCGACGGCCTTGGCGGGCAGGCGGACGGCGATGTGGTAGTCGCGCGACTCGTCGCCCCACGCGCCGGTCGGGTAGCCCATCGTCAGCGGGTTGATGGCCTGGCCGCGGTAGGTCAGGTCCTCGACGGTCGGCGAGACCTGGCGGACGAATAGGATCTGGGCGTCCTGGGGGATCCAGACGCGGAGCTGGGCGTCGGCCACGCCGCGCGACATCGCCTGCTGGATGAGGCCGCCGAGGACGGTGGGGAGGTCGCGGGCGTCGGGGATGATGTCGACGGAGCCGAGGAGCGCCTGGGCGATCTTGCGGACCTCCGAGACCTTCCAGTCGACGCCGATGCCGCGGCAGTCGGCCTGGAACTGGCCGATGCACTGGCGGATGGCCGTGTCGAGCTGGGTCGGCGTCTCGTTGTAGTCCTCGCCGTCGGTCAGGACGATGGCGTGGCGGCCGGCCAGGGAGCCGATCGAGGCGAACAGTTGGCGGGCCAGGAGCAGCCACGAGCCGATCGCCGTCCCGCCGTCGGCGCGGAACGAGGCGATGGCCTGCTTGGCGGCCTGGCGGGTCTGGGGGTTCATCTGGACCATGCCGGGCCCGGACGTCACGCGGGGGTACGCCAGGTAGGCCTGGTGGGTGCCGGCGATGATGGCGAACCACGTCCCGTCGAGGATGGAGTCGCACGCCACGATGGCCGCCCGCTTGGCCATCTCGATGCGCTGGCCGGCCATCGAGCCGGACGTGTCGACGATGACGATCTCGCCGACCTCGCCCTGGCCGGACTGGCCCGCCACGCCCGCCTCGTCACACGTGATCGACACGATCGCGTGGACGTCCGTGCCCTGGTCGGGCAGGAACTCGTTCTGGTAAACGGTGGAGATGAACGTGGCCATAACTGGATTCTCTCAAATTGTCGGTGGGGCTGTGGTGGAGTGGGTGGTGTGTTGCGCCGCGCCCACGGTGTCAGGCCCCCTGGCTGTCGCTCGTGCCTCGCTCCGTAGCCAGGGTGCCAGACCCCGTTAGCTCGCCAGGGTGCCAGACCCCGGCGGCTGCTC
The DNA here is from genome assembly GCA_031272805.1 of Propionibacteriaceae bacterium. Taxonomy (GTDB): domain Bacteria; phylum Actinomycetota; class Actinomycetes; order Propionibacteriales; family Propionibacteriaceae; genus WQYJ01. Next base: position 453 of record JAISTC010000237.1, on the reverse strand, counting down.
CAGCCGGGCCAGCGCGACCGTGATGTTGTCGTGGCCGCCCTGGCCGTTGGCCCAGCCGACCAGGCCGTTGGCCACGTCGACGACGGCCGCCCCCGGCGTGACGGCGGCCTTGAGGACCTCGGCCAGGGCCGTCGGCTCGGAGGCGTAGTTCCACAGGCCGTCCGAGCAGACCAGCACCCAACCGGCGGTTGACAAGGGGATTTCGCCCAGGCCGGGTTCGAGGTCGGTGGCGTCGCGGCCGAGCCAGCGCGTGATCGTGTGGGCCAGGACGGAGGCCTCGGCCTCCTCGCGGGCGACGCCCTCGTCGATCTGGGCCTGGGCCAGGGAGTGGTCCTCGGAGAGCTGGAGGGGCTCGGCGCCGTCGGGGAACCAGTAGACGCGCGAGTCGCCCAGGTTGGCCCAGTAGAGGACGCGGTCCTCGATGACGCCGGCGGCGAACGTGGCGGAGGCGGG
>JAISTC010000214.1 GCA_031272805.1 Propionibacteriaceae bacterium | reverse complement strand
GGTCCACCAGCACTTCATGCTCATCCCCGTCTTCACGGTCGCCGAGAACGTCGTCATGGGCCACGAACCCGTCCGCGGCGGCGGCCTCATCAACCTGGCCCAGGCCCGCGCCACGGTCCAGGAGATTTCCGACCGCTTCGGCTTCGACGTCGACCCCGACGCCCTGGTCGAGGACCTCCCCGTCGGCGTCCAGCAGCGCGTCGAGATCATCAAAGCCCTCTCCCGCGAGGCCAAGATCCTCATCCTGGACGAGCCGACCGCCGTCCTGACGCCCCAGGAGACCGACGAGCTGATGGCGATCATGCGCCAACTCAAGGACGCCGGGACGTCCATCGTCTTCATCACGCACAAACTCCGCGAGGTCCAGGAGGTGGCCGACCGGATCACGGTCATCCGCCTTGGGCAGGTCGTCGGCGAGGCGGCCCCGACGGCGTCGCAACAGCAGTTGGCGGAGATGATGGTCGGCCGGGCCGTCGAGCTGAAGGTCGACAAGGACCCGGCCCGCCTCGGCGACCAGGCTTTCTCCGTCCGTGACCTCTCCCTGATCGACCGGACCGGCATCACCCTGCTGGACGACGTCACGTTCGACGTCGCCCGCGGCGAGATCCTCGCCATCGCCGGGGTCCAGGGCAACGGCCAGACGGAGCTGACCCAAACCCTGATCGGGCTGCGCAAGCCGACGGCCGGGTCGATCACCCTGGAGGGCCAGGAGCTGGCCGGCCAGTCCGTCCGCCACATCCTCGACCGCGGCGTCGGCTTCGTCCCCGAGGACCGCTCCCGCGACGGCATGGTGGCGAGCTTCACGATCGCGGAGAACATGGTCCTCGACCAGGTCGGCGACGCCCGCTTCTCGGCCGGCGGCGCGCTCAAGGTCGGCGCCATCGCCGACCACGCCGAGGCCCAGGTCAAGGCCTTCGACGTCCGGACCCAGGGCGCGGCCGAGCCGATGTCGACGCTGTCCGGCGGCAACCAGCAGAAGGTCGTCCTGGCGCGCGAGCTGTCGCGCGACCTCCGCCTCCTGATCGCGTCCCAGCCGACCCGCGGCGTCGACGTCGGCTCGATCGAGTTCATCCACGAGCGCATCGTGGCCGAGCGCGACAAGGGGACGCCCGTCATCATCGTGTCCAGCGAGCTGGACGAGGTCGTCGCCCTGGCCGACCGCATCGCCGTCATGTACCGCGGCCGCTTCGTCGGCATCGTGCCGCCGGACACGCCGCGCCACGTCCTCGGCCTGATGATGGCGGGCGTGCCGTACGAGGAGGCGGTGGCGGGGGCGGCGCCCGAGGCGGCCGCCGAGGAGAAGGGGGTCACGCTGTGAGCCAGACAGCCGGAACAGCAGACAAGGCGCGCCGCGATTGGCGCGCCACCCTGCGGCAGATCGCCCAGTCGTCGCCGCTGACGGTCGTGCTGGCGATCGTCGTGGCACTCGTGGTCAGCGCCATCCTGATCGCGGCGGCCGACTCGGAGGTCCAGCGCACCGCCGGCAACCTGTTGTCCCAGCCCGGCGACTTCTTCGCCGCCGTCGGCTCCAAGGTCGGGCGGGCCTACTCGGCGCTGTTCCAGGGCGCGGTCGTCAACTTCTCCGGCGGCAACGCGGCCGGCTTCTTCAAGCCCCTGACCAACACGGTCAGCTACTCCGTCCCCCTGATCTTCGCCGGCCTCGGCCTCGGCATCGGCTTCCGCGCCGGGCTGTTCAACATCGGCGGCCAGGGCCAGATCATCTTCGGCGCCATCCTCTGCGGCTACGCCGGCTTCGCCTGGCACCTGCCCGCCGGCCTCCACCTCATCGTCTGCGTCGTCCTGGCCTTCCTGGGCGGCGCCGCCTGGGGCTTCATCCCCGGCATCCTCCGCGCCAAGACGGGCGCCAACGAGGTCATCGTGACGATCATGCTGAACTCGATCGCGGCCTACTTCCTCGGCTGGATCCTGACCCAGACGGCCTTCAAGAAGGAGGGCTCGAACAACCCGGTCAGCCCGGTCGTCGACGCCTCGGCCCGCTTCCCGGCGCTGGGCGGGACGCGCGCCAACCTCGGCTTCATCCTGGCGCTGCTGGCGGCGCTCGGGGTCTGGTGGATCATGGAGCGCTCGACCCTCGGCTTCTCGATCCGCGCGGTCGGCGCCAACCCGGACGCCGCCCGGACGGCCGGCCTGTCGGTCGCCACCGCCACGGTCTGGACGATGGTCCTGGCGGGCGGCCTGGCCGGGCTCGCCGCCACAAGCCAACTCCTCTCGACCTCGTCGCAGCAGCTCAACGCGGGCATCGCCGGCTCCTACGGCGTCGACGCGATCACGGTGGCGCTGCTCGGGCGCTCCAAGTCCGGCGGCATCGTGGCCGCCGGGCTGCTGTTCGGCGGCCTCAAGGCCGGCGGCTACCTCATGCAGGCGACGACCAACACCCCGATCGACGTCATCCTCGTCCTCCAGTCGGTCATCGTCCTGCTGATCGCGGCCCCGCCGCTGGTCCGCTCGATCTTCCGGCTGCCGGACGACGACCGGGCCAAGAAGAAGGCCATCAAGAAGGCCCTCCGCGCGACCCGGACGGAGGTGGCGGCATGAGCGCCCTGACTGTTCCCACGACCGGCCCCCTGGCCCTGGCCAAGCCGCTCCAGCCGATCAACTGGAAGCAACCCATCGCGCTGACCGCGCTGACCGTCCTCGTCCTGGGCCTGCTGACCGCGCTGACGACGACCGGGGCCAAGAGCGTCATCGCGTTCGACACGGGCCTGACGTCGCTCGGCCGGCCGACGTTGACCGTCCCGACCCGCGCCACCGTCGTCGTCCTCGGCCTCCTGGCGCTCCTCGTGACGGCGTATTCGTGGTGGGCCACGGCGACGCGGCGGAAGAAGGGGGCCTGGGTGCCGATCGTGGCCGGCACTCTCCTCGTCGCCGCATTCCTCGTCTGGGCCGTCGGCGGCAAGGGCCAGCCCCTCCAGTTCACGGCGCTGCTGTCCGGCGCGCTGTTCCTGTCCGTGCCGCTCGTGTTCGGCGCGCTGTCGGGCTGCGTCTGCGAGCACGTCGGCGTCATCAACGTCTCCATCGAGGGCCAGCTCCTGGCCGGCGCGTTCCTGGCCGGCGTCATCGGCTCCGCCACGGGCAACGCCTGGCTCGGGTTGATCTGCGCGCCGCTGGCCGGGGCCCTGATCGGCGCGCTGCTGGCGCTGTTCGCCGTCCGCTACTGGGTCGACCACATCATCGTCGGCGTCGTCTTGAACGTCCTCGTCACGGGGTTGACGAGTTACCTGTTCTCGACGGTCATGCAAACCAACTCGGGGACGTTCATGCGCTCGGTCTCGCTGCCCAAGGTCAGCCTGCCCCTGCTCAGCCAGATCCCGGTCCTGGGGCCGATCCTGTTCCGCCAGAACGTCCTGACGTACATCATGTTCATCGCGGTCGTGGCGCTCCAGGTCTACCTGTTCCGGTCACGCTGGGGGCTGCGCATGCGCGCCTGCGGCGAGCACCCGAAGGCCGCCGACACGGTCGGCATCAAGGTCAACCGGACGCGCATCCGCAACACGATCCTGGGCGGCGCCATCGCGGGCCTGGGCGGCGCCTACTTCACGGTCGCCGCCGGGCTGGCGTTCGGCAAGGAGATGTCGGCGGGCCGCGGCTACATCGCCCTGGCCGCCATGATCCTCGGCGGCTGGAAGCCCAAGGGCGCGATCGCCGCCGCGCTGCTGTTCGGCTTCGCCGACAACCTCCAGGGCGCGCTCGGCGTCGTCGGCGTCGCCATCCCGAGCCAGTTCATGCTCATGGCGCCGTACCTCGTGACCATCTTCGCCGTCGCCGGTATCGTCGGGAAGGTCCGCCCGCCCGCGCAGGAGGGCACGGCGTACAAGGAGTGATCAACTAGCACGGAGGGATCGGAGGACTCTCGATGGACTGGTCGCCGCTGCTCGCCGCCGCCCGCGAGGCCGCGGGCCACGCCTACATCCCCTACTCGCGCTACGCCGTCGGCGCGGCGGCGCTGGCCGACGACGGCCGGCTGGTCGTGGGGTGCAATGTGGAGAACGCTTCCTTGGGGCTGACGTTGTGCGCCGAGTGCGGGCTGGTGTCCGCGCTCCACCTGTCCGGGGGTGGCCGGTTGACCCATTTCACGTGCGTCAACGGGCTGGGCGAGATCATCACGCCCTGCGGCCGCTGCCGCCAACTCCTGCTGGAGCACGGCGGCGTCTCCCTCGTCCTGCTCACCCCGGCAGGCGAGGTCACGCTGGGGGCGATGCTGCCGCAGGCCTTCGGCCCCGACACGCTGGAGGCGGGGCGGTCGTGACCGAACCATTCGATGCCGTCGACGTCATCCGCGCCAAGCGTGACGGGCTGACGTTGTCCGACGACCAGATCGACTGGGTGATCGACGCGTACACGCGCGGCGCCGTGGCGGAGGAGCAGATGTCGGCGCTGCTCATGGCCGTGTTCCTGCGCGGTCTCAGCCGGCCGGAGCTGGCCCGCTGGACCAGCGCGATGCTGAACTCGGGCGAGCGGCTGGACTTCTCGACACTTGCCCGGCCGACCGCGGACAAGCACTCGACCGGCGGCGTCGGCGACAAGATCACTTTGCCGCTGGGGCCGCTCGTGGCCAGCTTCGGCGTGGCCGTGCCGCAACTGTCGGGCCGCGGCCTCGGCCACACGGGCGGCACGCTCGACAAGATGGAGTCCATCCCCGGCTGGCGCGCGGCGCTCTCCAACGCCGAGATGCGCCGCCAGTTGGAGGCGGTCGGCGCGGTCATCTGCCAGGCCGGGCTCGGGCTGGCGCCGGCCGACCGCAAGCTGTACGCCCTGCGTGACGTCACGGGCACGGTCGACACGATCCCGCTGATCGCCTCCTCGATCATGTCGAAGAAGATCGCCGAGGGCACGGCCGCCCTGGTCCTCGACGTCAAGTGCGGCTCGGGCGGGTTCATGAAGTCGCTGGAGCCGGCGCGCGAGCTGGCGCGGACGATGGTCGAGCTGGGGACGGACGCCGGGGTCCGGACCGTCGCGCTCGTGACCGACATGGCCACGCCGCTCGGCCTGACGGCCGGCAACGCGCTGGAGGTCCGGGAGTCGCTCGAGGTCCTGGCGGGCGGCGGGCCGGCGGACGTCGTCGAGCTGACCGTGGCTTTGGCCCGGGAGATGCTGGACGGGGCGGCGGCGACGGTTGAATCTCTGGGCGTGCGGGGGGCCGGGATCGCGGCCGGGTCACGCGCGGCGGCCGAGTTGGCCGACCGGCTGCGGGCGGCCGACCCGCTGGCCCATCTGCGGGGCGGCCAGGCGATGGACGTGTGGCGGGCGATGGTGGCGGCGCAGGGCGGCGACCCGGACGCCCCCTTGCCGTGGGCCAAAGCAACCGAAGTCGTGACGGCGGAGGCCGACGGCGTCCTGGCCCGCCTGGACGCGCTCCAGGTCGGCGTGGCCGCGTGGCGCCTCGGGGCGGGCCGGTCCCGCAAGGAGGACCCGGTCCAGGCCGGCGCGGGCGTCGTCTGGCACGCCCGGCCCGGCGACCGCGTGACGGCCGGGCAACCGCTGTTGACCCTGCACACGGACACGCCCGAGCGCTTCGCGCGGGCCAAAGAGGCGTTGGTTGGCGCTTCTGTCATCCTGAGCGAAGCGAAGGATCTCTCCCCTGCGGCCGACAGATCCTTCGCCGACGCTCAGGATGGCAAAGGAACAACTTCTGTCATCCTCGACCGCATCAGCTAGGAGGCCACCCATGGCACTTTCCCGTGACGCCGTCGCGCAGATGTGCGACCACACACTCCTCAAACCCGAATCCACCCCGGCCGACGTGGCCGCGCTGGTCGACCAGGGCGTGACGCTCGGCGTGTACTCCGTCTGCGTGTCGCCGTCCCAGCTCCCGCTCGACGCGCGCGGCCTCAAGGTCGCGGTCGTGGCCGGGTTCCCGTCCGGCGCCCACCAGACCGAGGTCAAGGCGGCCGAGGCGGC
>JAISTC010000167.1 GCA_031272805.1 Propionibacteriaceae bacterium | reverse complement strand
TGCCGAAGTTCAACTCGATCTCGATCTCCGGCTACCACATGCAGGAGGCCGGGGCCACGGCCGACATCGAGATGGCCTACACGCTGGCCGACGGCATCGAGTACATCCGGGCCGGCCAGGCGGTCGGCCTCGACGTCGACGCGTTCGCGCCGCGCCTCTCGTTCTTCTGGGGCATCGGCATGAACCTGTTCATGGAGGTCGCCAAGATGCGCGCCGCCCGGCTCCTGTGGGCCCGGCTGGTCCGCTCGGCCGGCGCCAAGAACCCGAAGTCGCTGTCGCTCCGGACCCACTGCCAGACGTCCGGCTGGTCCCTGACGGCCCAGGACATCTACAACAACGTGGGCCGGACCTGCATCGAGGCGATGGGCGCGACCCAGGGCCACACTCAGTCGCTCCACACGAACTCCCTCGACGAGGCCCTCGCCCTGCCGTCGGACTTCTCCGCCCGCATCGCCCGCAACACGCAGTTGTTCCTCCAGCAGGAGTCCGGGACGACCAAGTCGGTCGACCCGTGGGCCGGCTCGGCCTACGTCGAGCGCCTGACCTACGATCTGGCCGTCCGCGGCTGGGAGCTCATCCAGGAGGTCGAACAGGCCGGCGGCATGGCCAAGGCCATCGAGGCCGGCATCCCGAAGCTCCGCATCGAGGAAGCCGCCGCCCGGACGCAGGCCCGGATCGACTCCGGCCAGCAGACGATCATCGGCGTCAACAAGTACCTGATCGACGACGACGTCCTGCCGGAAATCCTCCAGGTGGACAACCGCGAGGTCCGCGACGCCCAGATCGCCAAGCTCCAGGCGCTCCGCGCCGAACGTGACGAGGCGGCGACGACTGCGGCGCTGGAGAAGCTGACGTGGGCCGCGGCCAACCCCGACCCGACCGACCCCGAGCGCAACCTCTTGAAGCTCTCGGTCGACGCGGCGCGGGCCAAGGCCACGGTCGGCGAGATCTCCGACGCGATGGAGAAGGTCTTCGGCCGCTACACGGCGCAGATCCGGACGATCTCGGGCGTCTACTCGTCCGAGGTCGGCCAGTCGCCGGCCGTCGGCCAGGCCCGCGAGAAGGTCGAGGAGTTCGCCGAGGAAGTCGGCCGGCGGCCGCGCGTCCTCGTCGCCAAGATGGGCCAGGACGGTCACGACCGGGGCCAGAAGGTCATCGCGACCGCCTTTGCCGACCTCGGCATGGACGTCGACGTCGGCCCGATGTTCGCCACGCCGGAGGAGACGGCCCGCCAGGCCGTCGACTCGGATGTCCACGTCGTCGGCGTGTCGAGTCTGGCGGCGGGCCACCTGACCTTGGTCCCGGCCTTGCGCCAAGAGCTCGACAAGCTGGGCGGCAAGGACATCCTCATCGTCGTCGGCGGCGTCATCCCGCCGAACGACTTCGACGAGCTGTACCAGGACGGCGCCGTGGCGATCTACCCGCCCGGCACGGTCATCGCCGAGGCGGCCATCGACCTGCTGACCAAGCTGAAGACCGCCCTGGACAAGTGAGAGTCGGGCCCCCGTGACGGAAGCGCTGGACGGCACCACGGCCTTGGGCGTGGCCAAGAATGTGGTCGTGCCCGGCCGGGCCATCACGGGGGCGCCGGACGTGGCGCCCGTGACGCCCGTGACGGCGGACGTGGCGGAGTTGGCGGACGCGATCCGGGAAGGGTCACGCCGCCACCTCGCCCGCGCCATCACCCTGGTCGAATCGACGCGCGTGGCCGACCGCGCCAAGGCCCGTGACCTTCTGACCCTCCTGAAATCCGCTAGCCCGAGCACGGTCCGCGTCGGCATCACCGGCGTGCCCGGCGCGGGCAAGTCGACGTTCATCAACGCCATGGGCCAGCGCCTGATCGGCCGGGGCCACAAGGTCGCCGTCCTCGCCGTCGACCCGTCGTCCGCCCGGACGGGCGGCTCGATCCTGGGCGACCGGACGCGCATGGGCGAGCTGGCCGGGCTGGAGGCGGCGTTCATCCGCCCGTCGCCGTCGGGCAATCACCTGGGCGGCGTGGCGCGGGCGACGCGCGAGACGATGCTCCTGTGCGAGGCGGCGGGCTACGACGTCGTCCTGGTCGAGACCGTCGGCGTCGGCCAGTCGGAGGTCGCCGTGGCCGGCATGGTCGACACGTTCTTGTTGGTCACGCTGGCCCGGGCCGGCGACCAGCTCCAGGGCATCAAGCGCGGCATCCTCGAGATGGCCGACGTCATCACGGTCAACAAGTCCGACGGCGACAACGAGGCGGCGTCCCGCGTGGCGGCGCGCGACCTGCGGACGGCGATGAAGCTCATCACGTCCGACCCGAACGCCCGCCGCCCGCCCGTCCTCAACACGAGTTCCTACACGGGCATGGGCCTGGACGAGCTCTGGGCCGAGGTCCTCAACCACCGCCGCTACCTGGAGGCCCACGGTGGGCTCCAGGCCCGCCGGGCGCGGCAACAGCGTGACTGGATGTGGGCGCTGATCGACGACGACCTGGTCGAGTCGGTCCGCCAGTGCCCGGAGGTCAAGGCCCAGCGCCAGGCGCTGGAACAGGCGGTCATGGCCGGCGACATCAGCGCGGTGGAAGCGGCGGAAACAGTCCTCGGCGCCTTCGCCCGCCACCTACCCCCCCACTGGTTCGCGTAGCC
>JAISTC010000140.1 GCA_031272805.1 Propionibacteriaceae bacterium | reverse complement strand
TCGCCCTGGTCGTAGCGGCCGCGCAGCAGCGGGTCGCCGCCCATCCGCTCCACCGCCGCGACCTGCCCGGCCGCCCGCAGCGCGGCCGGCTGGCGATCCCACCAGTAGGCCGGGAAGGGCGCCCAGGGCAGCCGGTCCGTCTCCTCGCCCCGCAGGGCGGCCAACAACCGCTGACGCGGCGACAGCGTGACGTCGCCCATGCCGGACTCCTTCCGGACTCCTTCCGGACTCCTCCGAACTCCTCCGAACTCCTTCGCGCAGCCCGTCGTGACGTCAGAGGGCGGGCAGGACGTCGCCGCACAGGTGGACCGCTATGCCCATCGCCTCGAACATGGCCGCCTTGGCGATCAGGGCCTGGTCCGCCGTGGCGGCGTCGGGCGCGTAGGCGACGTTCAGGTGGTTGGCCTTGTGGCGGGCCATCATCTGGTCACGGCTGACGCCGTGGAGGATCGCGTTCATGATCGGCCACTCCCGGTTAGTCGAATCGAGCCGGCGCTGGACCTCCTCCGGCGGCATCTCGATGCACGTCCCCCGGCCGAGGTCCGCGTGGAGACGGCCGCCCTCGATGAACACCCGCGACCAGACGATCTCGCCGGGCTTCGAGACGCCGGACAGCGTGCCGCCGCCCAGCGGGAAGAAGTAGTACGACTGGCGCATGGAATAGGCCTTGTCGTAGCCGCCCAGGTGGGACGCCGGGACCGACCCGGAGATTTCCAGGACCCAGACGAAGTCGCCGTTCCACTCGTCGCCCCAGCGCACATCGTGGAGCGTCGTCGCCGGATCGAGGCCCATCGCCAGCCACACCCGGTTCGTCACATACGCGTCGACCGCCACGCCCTGGTCGACCTCGTTGGCGCACGGGATCGCCGCGCCCTCGTACAGGACCCGGTCGCCCTCGCGGCTCGTCACGGGCGGGCGGTCCACGTTGTTCAGCAGCCCCTCGACCAGGTCGGAGGCCGGCACCATGTCCTTCAGGCCCTGCTGGTACTGGATGCCGACGACGTCCGCGCCGAAATCGTCGGCCATGCGCACGGCGGCAACGTACATCTTCATCTGCTCGTGGAGCTGGGCGTCCGTCAGGTTCTCCTTCCAGTCGCCCTCGTTGTCGACCAAGAACCTCATGCCCTTCGCGTCCAGCCAGGCGCGGACCGCCCGGGCCTCGTCGTCCGTGACCCGGTTCATCTCCGCCACCAGCGCCGACTGCGACACGCGCTCCTTGTAGAGCCCCGTCGGGTTGAGCAGCTCGTCGTCGAACAGCGCGTTGTACATGCCCATGCAGTACTCGTCGAACATCATGATGATCGCCTTGTCGGCCTTGAGCTGCGCGGCCAGCGCCTGGCCCAGCGCCTTCTCCTCGCTGTCGGGGAGCGGCGGCAGGTCGCGGACGTGGGACACGTCGTGACTGATCGTCCCGGTCTCCAGCCACTCGGCCAGCTTCTGCCGCGCCCACTCGTCCGTGAAATCCCGGCTCCACAACGCCGAATGGGCCTTGCCCATCTTCGTCAGCGAGCCGGTCAGGTTGAGCAGCCCGACGAGCCCGGGGAAGTCGCCCGCGAAGTTAGCCACGACGAGGATCGGGCCCTCGTGGTCGCGCAGGCCGTGGAGGAGGTGGTGGCTGTACTGCCACACCGCCTCGACGACGACCAGCGGCGCCGCCTTCGGCACGGACTTGAAGACCTCCATGCCGCGCTTCTGGCAGTCGATGAAGCCGTGGCCGGTCTTCGGATTGACGCCGTGGGCGCGCTTCACCTGCCAGCCCGCCGCCGCCACGGCCGCGCCGAACTGGGCTTCGACCTCCTGCTGTTTGGCCCACGTCTTGACGTTGGTCGTCAGGCGCAGGTCGCCGTTGGCCACGACGTAGACGGTCTTCGGCTCCGCCGCGGGCCGAGGGGTGATGACGGGAAAGTGATAGGCGCTCACGGAGACTCCTTCGCTGGGCGCCCGGCGCCGCTGCCGGGCATGGCACCATCGTGGCAAGAAATCGATTTCAGAGCAAGGGGGTCACGCGGTCAGAACGTGACGCTGATGGGCAGGGTTTCGGAGCGGGCCGGGCCGTCGAGGCCGGCGATGCGCTCCAAGAGCATCTCGGCGGCGCGGAGGCCGAGGGCGCGGGCGGGGAGCTGGGTCACGATGACGCCGGGCGGGGCCAGCAGCATCAGCGGAGAGCCGCCGAAGGACACGACGCCCGTGGCGGGCGGCAGGCGGCCCGCGGCGGCCAGCGCGGCCAGGGTCCCGGCGGCCAGGCGGTTGTTGGCGGCGAAGACCGCGTCGGGCGGGCCGGCCAGGGCCAGGAGCTCGCAGGTGGCCGCGGTGCCGCCCTCGACCGTGAACGGCACGCGGCGCACGAGGTCCGCCGACGGGGCCTGCCCGAGGGCGGCCAGGGCGTCGGACCAACCGGCCAGGCGGTCGTCGGCGGTCTCGACGCCGGCCGGACCGGTGACGCAGGCGATCCGCCGGTAGCCAGCCTTCAGCAGGAGGGACGTGGCGGCGGCGGCCGCCGCCCGGTTGTCGGCCACGACGGCGTCGAGGGAGTAGCCGGCGGCGTGACGGTCGACGCAGACCACGGGCAGGCCCCGGTCGACGGCCAGGCCCAGGCGGGCCCTGGCGCTCGGGGCGATGACCACTCCCGCCACGGGCTCCTGCACGGCGACCCGCAGGTACTCCTCCTCGCGGGCCGGGTCCTCGTCGGTGTTGCAGAGCATGACCGAATACCCGGCCGCGCGCGCCACGTCCTCGACGGCCCGCGTGACCGCCGTGAAGAACGGGTTCTCGATGTCCGGGACCATCATGGCGACGATGCGCGACGTGGCCGTGCGCAGGCGCTGGGCGCCCCGGTTGGGCAGGAAGCCCAACTCGGCCGCCGCCCGCCGCACGGCCTCCGCCAGGTCCGGCGACACGTTGACCTGCCCCGCGAACACGCGCGACACGGTCGCCGGCGACACCCCGGCGCGGGCGGCGACATCGTAGATCGTGACCATGTGACCCTCACGATAGGCATGTGACCCTCACGATAGGGCAGACCGGCCGTGGCCGGGTGGGCGCCCGCGGAGACGCGCGGCCAGCCGGTCGGTCAGCCAGAAGACCAGGGCGGTGGCGGCCAGCACCGCCCAGTCCCAGCCAGTCGTCCGGCCGTCGTTCAGCGGCGACGCGGTCAGGTCGGACCACGGGACGGTCAGATACGTCATCACGTTGTTGGCGCAGTGGGCCGCGATGGCGGCTTCGAGGCCGCCCGTCCGGTGGGTGATCCACCAGGCCATGGCCGCCCAGGCGAACTGGTAGGCGAGCAACGTCGGGCTGGTGTAGCCGTGCAGCGCGGCGAACGCCAGGCTCGTGACCAGGCACGACGTGACCAGCCCGGCCCTGGCCGAGGGCACCGCCGCCGCCACCATCCGCCCGAGCAGCCCCCGCGTGACGTACTCCTCGGCGGCCGCCTGGAGCGGCACCGTCGTCACGACCAGCGTCACGATGAGGGCGGAGTGGTCGCGCCAGTGGGCGACGGTCGTGGTCGGGTCGAGGACGTACTGGGCGGCGTTGAACGCCAGGAACGGCAGGACCGCCAGGCCCGACGCCAGGGCCAGCCAGCCCCAGCGGAGCCGGCCGGCGACCGAACTGAGGCGGCCGAAGCCCTGCCGGTAGACGAGCCAGCTCGTGGCCACGGCAGCCGCCAGGATGGCGCCGAACTGGAGGTTGCCGAACAGGAACTGGGCCGGCGGCTCGGGACTCGCCGCGACCGGATCGCCCACGACCGCCTGCCGCAACCCCGTGACGGCGGCCGCCCCGGCCAGGCCCAGGACGATGACCCCAGCCAACCCGGCCGCCAGGCGGGCGATCGGGCGGTCCACGGAGCGGTAGGCCAGGTAGTAGGAGTGAGAGGGCTCGGGCGGCGGCAGCGCGGGAGGCATGGCACGGACTCTAGCAGCGGCGCGCCCCGAGCCTGCGCCGGCCCGCGGGCCCTACGCTCGGACCCGATAACCCCTTGAAGGAGACGCCATGTCCCTCGACCCCTACCTCTTCTTCGACGGCGACTGCCGCGCCGCCCTCGCCTTCTACGCGGCGGTCTTCCAGACCGAGCCCAGCGGCGTCATGGCATACGCCCAAGCCCCGGGCTTCGACCCGGCCGACCCCAGCGCCGACCGCGTGTTGTACGCCAGCTTGCCCATCGGCGGCGTGACCGCCATGCTCTCCGATGTCCCGGTCGGCCAGCCGTATGTGTCCGGCAACCACGTGGCCCTCTCGTTCGGCACGCCCGACCCGGCGGAGGCGGAACGGGTCTTCGCGGCCTTGGCCGACGGCGGCCACGTCCACATGCCGCTGGCCCCTACGTTCTTCAACCCCCTCTACGGCATGCTGACGGACCGCTTCGGCGTCATGTGGATGGTCAGCCAGACCCCACCGGGGTAACGCCGGCGCAGCCGCGTCACGCCGACCGCGCGCCATGACATTAAGAACCGATACTGACGATACACAAGTACCGGTACCGCTGTACCGTTGCCGAAAACAACGGTACAGCGGTACCGGTACTTGAAAGAGTTGAAACTCTGGGCGTCACCTGTCAACTACCCGACAGTCAGGTACTTGACATACTGGCGGGGCGGTGCCACGATGGGCGATCGTCAGGTAGTTGACAGTCATCTACCTGACGTTCAACCGACGAAAGTGGGAACACACCATGTCTGACATCTCCGACGCTGACGATCGCCGGGCCGCCGCCGCGGAGCGATTGTCCTACCTGTGGGCGCTGCAGCTTCAGGCCCAACGCCGAACGCGGGCGGATGCGTCACGCCTCGGCGACGCCCGCCAGGGGCAGGGCCGGGTCCTCGCCCTGCTCAAGCTCAAGCCCGAACTGACCCAGCGGGAGCTGACCTTCCTCATGGGCCTCTCCCGCCAGGCGCTGGCCGAGTTACTGGCCAAGTTGGAGCGCCAGGGCCTGATCGAGCGTGAGCCGTCGGCCGACGACCGCCGGGTCCTGTCCGTCCGCCTGACCCAGGCCGGACGTGACGTCAACCAGGCCGACGACCCGGACGGCGGCGTGGAATCGCTGCTGGACTGCCTCGACGACGACGAGGTGGCGCGCTTGGCCGACTACCTCGATCGCATGATCGCCCACCTCGAAGAGACTCTCGGCGGCGACTTCGATGCCCGCCGCCGCACCCTCGAGCAATACCTGCGTGACGGCGGCTTCGAGCCGGGCGGCCCTACCTTGGGCGGCCTGCCGGGCCTGCCCGGCCCTGGCTGGCGCGGATTCGCCCCGGGGACGCGCCCCGGCGGGCCTGGGGACCCGCGCCTGAACCCCGACGGCACCGACCCGCGGCTGACGCCGGATGGCAGAGACCCGCGGCTGACGCCGGATGGCAGGGACCCACGCCTGACGCCGGATGGCAGGGACCCACGACTCAACCCCGACGGTACAGACCCGCGCCGGTTCGGCCCGCGCGGCCCCTACGTCGGATGGCGGCCGCCGTTCGGCCCTGGGCAGGAGGCCGACGATGACGACCGCGACTGAACCCCGGCTGGAGGCGGACGGCGCCGCGCCAACCCTCGCCGCAGCGCCCTCTCGGCGGGCCTGGCCCCTCATCATCGCCATCGCCTTCCTCAGCGGCGTCGGCATGAGCATCGTCTTGCCCGTCCTGCCGTTCATCACGCTGCGGCACATCTCGGACGAGAGCCGCCTCGCCTGGTGGGTCGGCGTCCTCGAAGCGGCCTACGCGCTGTCGGCCTTCCTCACCGCGCCCCTGTTGGGCGCGCTGTCCGACCGCCACGGCCGCCGCCCGGTCCTGATCTACTCCGTCTTCGGCGCCGCCGTCGGCTACCTCCTGTTCGGCTTCGGCGGCTCGCTGTGGCTGCTCATCCTCGCCCGGGTCGTCCAGGGGCTCGCCTCCGGCGACCTGCCCGCCCTGTTCGGCTACGTCGCCGACATCACCCCCGGCAAAGACCGCGCCAAACGGTTCGGCTTCCTCGGCGCCGTGTCCGGCGTCGCCATGATCGTCGGTCCGGCCATCGGCGGCGCGCTGTCCCGGATCAGCCTGGACGCGCCCGTGCTCGCCACGGCGGGCGTGTCCGCCCTGATCGGCGCGCTGGCCATCGTCGTCCTGCCCGAGAGCCTGGCACCCGAGAACCGGTCGGACAGCCTGACCGTGGCCGACCTCATCCCGGTCACGGCCATACGGAACGCCCTGGCCCGCCCGACACTGCGACCACTCCTGCTCGGCACGGTCCTCCTGTCGCTCCCCTTTGTCTTCTTCGCCACCAACAGCACTGTCCTCGCCTGGGACACCGCCGGCTGGGGGCCCGCCCAGGTGAGCATCCTCCTCACGGTCATCGGCGTCTGTGACATCGCCATCCAGGGCGGTCTCCTCGCCCTGCTCATCCCCCGGATCGGCGAGCGCGGCGTCGTCATCGCCGGGGCAGCCGGACAGGCCGTCGGCTGCCTGGGCATCGCACTGGCCGCGTCGTGGCTGTCGCTGCCGTGGCTCTTGGCCGGGGCGTTCATCCTCTTCGCCGCCTGCGAGGGCGGGACAACCGCCGCCTTGCAGGGGCTCCTCTCGACCCGGGCCGGGGCGGACGAACAGGGCTGGCTCGCCGGCGGCCTCGGCTCACTGAGCTCCGCCATCCAGGTCGCAGTGCCCCTGCTCGGCGGCTGGATCTACGCCGCGCTCGGCCACGGCGTGCCATACTGGCTGGGACTGGCCGCGATCGTGACCGCCACCGTCATGCTGGCACGAGCCACGACCGCTCCCGCACAGGCCAGCCCGGCCCGAGGCTGACCAGACGTGGGTTCTCTCGTGTGACGACCGGACGACGGACGGCTTGGCATCTGGGACGCACTGCCAGGTTTCCGAGATCAGCCTCAACTGGCCCCAGGAGGTGACATCCCCGCCTGGTGGGCCCCTGAGGCACGGCCGTCCGCCGCGTAGACTCGCGGGCGTGAACCAGACCGCCGGCGGTGCCGCCGCTCCGTCCCTCCCCCTCCAGGTCGTGTTCCGGCCCGACGGCTATCGGGTCGACGGCGGAGAGT
>JAISTC010000138.1 GCA_031272805.1 Propionibacteriaceae bacterium | reverse complement strand
GAGGACTCCCCCGCCCGCCCCGGTGGCAGGCCCGGGGGCGGCCGCCCGCCGCGCTCGCTCCGTAGCCACAGGGCCCGACCCCATGGCCGACGACCCCGCGGCTGTCACCTGCCAGACCCCGACCATCTCCCGGATCTTGCTTGCGAGAGAGAGAGAGAGAGTAACTTCGCGCCCAATTGTTACCCGGTTCACCCTGGAGGACTTATCCCCATGCTCCGTCACCGCCTCGCCACGTTGGCCCTCGCCCCCGCGCTGGCCCTCACCACGCTCGTGACCCTCGCCGCCCCAGCCCAGGCCGACGACGGCAACCTCGTTCCCGACCCAGACTTCCAGGCCTGTATCAACTCGACCATCGGACGTTCCGCCGACGCAGCCCTGACCAAGGACTGGCTTGCCAGCATCAACCGGTACATCAGCTGCTTTGACGGCAACCCCGCCAGCCTGGACGGGGCCCAATACCTAACCTCCGCCACTGGTCTGGCGATCGGGCCGTCGCACCTCACAACCCTCGAACCACTCAGCGCACTGTCGGCCACTTTGGGAACGCTGTACATCTACGACAACGGGGGAACGCGTATTCAGGATCTCTCGCCCCTGTCCAGGTTGACTGGGCTCCAGTACCTCAAGATCAGCCACGCGCAACTCTCCAACATCAGCGGACTCTCCCCGATCGCCCACAGCCTCTACAACATCGACCTCGCCAACAACACGATTTCTGACATCAGCCCCCTGTCCACATACGCCACGACGTCCGGCACCCTCAATCTCGACAACAACGAAATAGTCGACCTGTCTGTTCTGTCCCCGTCATTGGCTCCTCGCCTCGACAGCGAGTCCTACGTCGGATTATCGGTTCTCGACCAGATCGCCACGTGGACAACAACCGCCGGGGAACATGACCTGCCCATCAAGCAGCTGCCGGGCGACACCACCAAGTGCCGTGATTTCACGTACATCTTCGGTAACGGCGATGGCACGACCACGACCGAGGTCCACCAGCACTGCGCTCTGCTGCAGCCCCTCCATGTGACCGTGCCCAGCGGCGTCACATACAACGAAACCACGGGCAAGATCACGTTCCCCTCATCCTCGGCCGACCAGACCTACAAGGTCACGTGGTCCGCCGACTACACCGTGACGGTGGACGGCCAAGCTGGGTCAAGCACCTGGACGTACTTCTCTGGTACGTTGACCGTAACCGTGCCCGGCACCGGCCCCACCACACCGGCCACGCCCACCACCTCCCCGATATCCACCACACCCAGCACACCGTCCGTGCCGTTGGGTCAGGTCGCCCCCTCGTACTGCGGCGTCACGAACGCCCCCGTCTCCGGCCCAGTCAACCGGTTCCTCGACGTGTACGCCGACACGCCCCACGCCGGCGACATCACCTGGCTCTACACCGCCGGGTACTCCATCGGCTGGTCCGTCTCCTGCTCCCACACCACCAGCACCGGCAGCCACCTCGTCGCCTCCGGCGCCGGCTACACCCTGGCCGCCGGCAACAACCCCACCGGCTACGGCCTCTTCACCGACGCCACCTATGAATCCAACCAGGGCACCGTCGGCTACATCTTCCAACCCTGGAACCAAGTCACCCGCGGCGACGCCGCCGTCTGGCTCACCAAACTCGCCCTCACCGACCAACAGGTCACCCTCAACAACCCCGCCTCGGTCAAGAGCTTCCTCGACGGCAAGTACGCGATCACCAACCTCAGCTGGGCACAAGGCCCGGACGGACAATGGGGCACCCCGGACGACGCCACGACCGTCACGATCCCCGTCGGCCACGCGCTCTACCGGGAGTTCACCGACATCACAGCCAACTTCGGCGCACCGACCACCGACGACCGCCACGGTGCCGCCGTCACCTGGCTGGCCAACACCATCGTCAACGCCAGCTTCGACAACAAGGGCAATCTGACCGGCGGACAACGCCTGTCCGACGGCTTCCCCACCGGCACCACCAGCGAATACCGGCCCCTCGCCCCGATCGCCCGCCAAGACATGGCCGCCTTCCTCTACCGCATCGCGCTCTATGAAGTCCAAACCGGTGAACACCCCAACGTCAACCTGACCGTGACCAAGGACATGCCCGGCTACACCGCCCACGGCGAAGCCGTCCGCTGGCTCGCCGGCACCCAGATCACCACCGGCTACCCCGACGGCACCTTCGGCGGCCTCTTGCCCGTCATCCGCCAAGACCTCGCCGCCTTCCTCCACCGCGCCGACGGCGTCATCAACCACTAACCGACCCAACAGATCCCGGAGGATTCCCATGCTCGCCCGCCGCCTCGCCACACTGGCCCTCGCCCCCGCCCTGGCCCTCACCGCCCTCGTGACCCTCGCCAGCCCGGCCCAGGCCGACGACAACGTCGTCCCAGATCCGGAGTTCCGCGCCTGCCTGAACGGATTCCTCGGCGCCGTTGCCGACGCCCCGATCACGCCAGAACAACTCAGCACGTTGACGTGGCCCCTTTGCTCAGACTACTTCGCCGGCGCGACAACTCTTGAGGGTGCGCAGTACCTGACGAACGCCCTCGGCCTGGTGATCCACAACCACGGCGTGCCGCTTCAGGACTTGTCCCAGCTATCCGGCCTCACCAGCGTCGTTTACCTCATTCTGGAAGACGCGAAGATTGCAGATATCAGCAGCCTGGCGACTGCGACCGGACTGCACGAGCTTCACCTCACGAACAATGACATCAAAGATGTCGGCCCTCTGGCCAATTTGACCAGTTTGTCCTACCTGGTCCTCTCGAACAATGACGTCAGTGACGTCAGCGCGCTGTCCGGCCTCGCCGCATTGACCCCTTCTGAGTTCGTGCAGTGGGGGTACGTCAACCTCGACAACAACCATGTGGTTGACCTGTCGGCCTTATCCCCGCTACCGCCTGCAATTGCCGTCTCGGACTTCGCGGAAGGAGTCAGCGCCCGAGACCAAACCAGCACCTGGACAACCACCGCCGGCACCCACGACCTCCCCATCAAACAACTCCCAGACGGCGACGCCAAGTGCGTGCAATATGGCTTCACACAGTGCTTGAAGACGCAGCCCATGACCGTCACGGTGACCGGCGGCACAGGAGGAGCCACGTACAACGCTGATGGCACGATCACTTTCCCCGAATCCCCGACAGACCAGACCTACACCGTGACCTGGTCCGCCACGGCCCTGGTGTCCACCGACGGCGGCACCTACCAGAACCAGCTCTCGCCCTACTTCTCTGGCACGTTGACTGTGACCGTGCCCGGCACCGGCTCCACCACGCCCACTACCCCGACACCCACGCCCACCACTCCGAGCACGCCCGCGACGCCCTCGGTCCCGTTGGGTCAGGTCGCCCCCTCGTACTGCGGCGTCACGAACGCGCCCGTCAGCGGGCCGGTCAACCGGTTCCTCGACGTGCTCGCCACCACGCCCCACTCGTCTGACATCACGTGGCTGGCCGACAACGGCTACTCCATCGGCTGGTCCGTCTCCTGCTCCCACACCACCAGCACCGGCAGCCACCTCGTCGCCTCCGGCGCCGGCTACACCCTCGCCGCCGGCAACAACCCCGCCGGCTACGGCCTCTTCACCGATTCCGCCTACGAGTCCAACCAGGGCACCGTCGGCTACATCTTCCAACCCTGGAACCAAGTCACCCGCGGCGACGCCGCCGTCTGGCTCGCCAAACTCGCCCTGTCGGACCAGAACATCAACCTCAACAACCCCGCCTCAGTCAAGAGCTTCCTCGACGGCAAGTACGCGATCACCAACCTCAGCTGGGCGCAAGGCCCAGACGGACAATGGGGCACCCAGGACGACGCCAAGACCGTCACGATCCCCGTCGGCCACACGCTCTACCAAGAGTTCACCGACATCACAGCCAACTTCGGCACCCCGACCACCGACGACCGCCACGGTGCCGCCGTCACCTGGCTGGCCAACACCATCGTCAACGCCACCTTCGACAACAACGGCAACCTGACCAGCGGACAACGCCTGTCCGACGGCTTCCCCGCCGGCAATGCCCGCGAATACCGGCCCCTCGCCCCCATCGCCCGGCAAGACATGGCCGCATTCCTCTACCGCATCGCCCTCTACGAACAGCAGACCGGCGAACACAGCGGCATCAACCTGACCGTCAGCCAAGACATGCCCGGCTACACCGCCCACGGCGAAGCCGTCCGCTGGCTCGCCGGCACCCAGATCACCACCGGCTACCCCGACGGCACCTTCGGCGGCCTCCTCCCCGTCATCCGCCAAGACCTCGCCGCCTTCCTCCACCGCGCCGACGGCGTCATCAACAAGTGAGAGGCACCCCCTCCGCCCGGCCCCACCAGCCACCCAGCCACGGAGCCATGGGGTCGGGCACGCTGGCTACCTGAGCCATGGGGTCGGGCACGCTGGCTACGGAGCGAGGAACGAGCGACAGCCAGCGGGCCCGACACCATGGCGCCCGCCAACACAATCCGCCACCAAGCCCGCCAGACGACTCCCCCAGCCCGCCACGGTGTCAGGCCCTGTGGCTGTCGCTCGCAGAGCTCGCTCCGTAGCCACAGTGCCCGACCCCATGGCGGTGCCCGGCCCCATGGCGTTACCCGACGCCTCGGTCCCACGGGACTGGGTGGGAGCGGCTCACCCGGACATGTCGTCCAGGCTCAGGAGGTCCTTGGACGACCAGGCACGGGTGGCCTCGTAGTGGGCGAGGATGTAGTCGCTGAAGGCCGGCATGGCCAGCGTGACCTGGCCCCACTCGGGGGAGTAGATCTCGCCGTCATCGATGAGACGGCGCCGGACCGCCGACAACTCCCGCACCGTCTTGCCCAAGCGCTGCGCCACGCGCGCGATGGGCGCCGTGCCACCCAGCACCGCCAACGCGGCCAGGAACTCCCGCTGCCGGCCGGAGCGCTGCCGCCAGCGAGGCTCCAACGTCTGCTTCTCCACGGTGGCCCGCGCCACGTCGAGTCCCGCCGCCGCGTCGTCCCGCGTGACCGCCGCGGGACCTGGCGCGACCCGCCACACCTCGTGCGCGAAGAGCTGAACGTGGGCCGGATAGCCCCGCGTCGCGGCGATGACCAAGTCCACAGCCGCCGGCTTCCACAAGACGCCTTTCCGGCGGGCGGGCTCCACGATGGCGTAACGCGCGTCCGCGGGACTCAACGTCAGCGGAATCTCCTCAAACCGGAACAACCGGTCTGCGTGAGTCACGCCCGCCCGGTCCAGGACGGGCCGGATCGACGGCAGTGCGGTCCCGGCGAAGACCACCGGGGCCGTCGGATGGGCCGTGTTGAGCTGATGCAGCGCCGCGGACAACAGGGCCAGGTCCGGCGGCGCTGCCACATGCATCTCGTCCAGAGTGATCAACAGCCCGCCGGCTGGGTTGTCTTGCCTGGCCTCAAGGGCGACGGCAGCCAAGGCGGCGGCCAGGACCCCGGCGTCGACGCGCGGGCGCGGCCGGTCCGGCTCCAACGACACGCCGGCCCCGACGCCAGCCAGACTGACGTTCACCCCGCCCACCCGCTCCAGAGCCTGCCGAGCCCTGGTCCACGGGCCGGACTGCGCCGTGACCCGTTCCTCGGCGCGCTGCGCCAGCGAGTCGATCAGACCCGAATACCCGGCCACCGCCTGCAGGTCGATGACCTCGAAACCGCGCTCCTTGGCCTCGGCGGACAAGACAGCCAACGCCACCGTCTTGCCCACCCCCCGCGGACCGGACAGGACAGTGTCGACCGCCCGGACCCGGCCCTCGGACGCCACCTCGGCCAACATGACAACCCACGCCTCGACCAGGCTGTCCCGGCCTGCCAGCACGGGCGGCACATGGCCTGCCCCCGGCGTATACACGCTCTCCCGCACGGAGCCACTCCTCCATAGACGTTCTTATACTTTGGCAGTTTTCTCAAAACGTATCAGCAGACGCGTCGCCAATCCACAGGACGCCCCAGAACCGGGTCTCCCGACTCGCCCGCGCCGGCCAAGACATCAACCTCAACAACCCCAGCGCCGTCAAGACGTTCCTCGCCGGCAATGCCCGCGAATACCGGCCCCTGTCCCCGATCGCCCGGCAAGACATGACCGCCTTCCTCCGCCGGGCCGATGGCGTCATCAACCAGTGGGCCAGCGCCCCTGTTCCCCTGTCATCCTGAGCGCAGCGAAGGATCTCGGTCTACCCAGGAAGAGATCCTTCGCTGCGCTCAGGATGACAAGGGGGAGCGCTCAGGAGGACAGGGGGGAGCGCTCAGGATGACGTTGGGGGCCGGCCGAGGTATCTGATGCCGCCGCCCGGGCTCCTTCGTCGCCAAGGCCGCGGCATCAGACACCTCGGCCTTGCGGACACCTCGGCCTCGCCCACGTCTTGGCCTGGCCGACGCTTCGGGGCGCCGTGTGGTACCGTTGACGCCATTGACGACGTTGACACCATTGACGGGGGGTGGGCGTGACCCGCACAGGAGCCGCAGTGCTGGCGCAAGGCGCCGCCGAGGAGCGCGATAGCCCGGCGGCGCCCGGTCGGCCTGTTCGGATCGACGTGGTCGACCGGCTGGCGGGCCGGGTCGAGGTTGTCACCGACCTGGACCGGTTCGACTCCATCGTCCGCCTGCTCGAACGCGCCGCCGCCCTCGACGGCGCGACGATCGACGCGTGGCTCCCACCGCTCATCGATGACGGTGCCGCGTGGAGCGCCGCCGTCGGGCCCGTCTACACGACCGACACGCTGCGGCACTGGCTCGGAGTGACCCGCCAGGCCGTGGCCGCCCGGGCCGAGCGCGGCACGATCCTGCGCCTGACGACCGACGAGGGCGACATGGTCTACCCCGCCTTCCAATTCGACCCGGCCAAGAGGCCGCTGCCGGGTCTGAGCCAGGTCCTCAAGGTCCTGGGCGGCGGCGTGGCCGATCCGTGGACGTGGGCCGCCTGGCTCAACACGCCCGACGAGACCGGTACCACGAACGCCCAACGCCTCCGCGCCGGCGACCTGGCCACTGTCCTCGCCGCTGCCGCCCGTGACGCCCGGGCCTGGCGGGGGGAGGACTGATGGGGCGCAGCCCGCAAGACCCGCCCGACCCGGCCGCCGACTATGCCAGTTTCCCTGCCGCCACGCTGGCCGCCGGCTCCGAGGTCGTCCGGGCCCACGGCCCGCGCCCGCCCTGGTGGTTCTCCGCCAGCGGACGGTTCGGGCTCCGGCCGCCGCGCGGCACCTTGTACGCCGCCGACGACGTGGCCACGGCTCTGCGGGAACGACATGGCGTCATCACGCTCGCCGCCGTCGTCCACCCCGCCATCGCCGCCCAGACCCGGGTCAGCTACCTCCGCCTCGGCCGTGACTGGCGGTGCGCCGACATCGGACACCCGGACGCCGCCGGGTTCGGCGTGACCCGGGAACTCGCCGCCGCCGCTCCCGTCCTCGACCCCGGCACCGGCGCGGAGACGTACCAGGCGGCGCCCGCCTGGGCCGAGGCCTTCGACCGGTCCGGTGCCGCTGGCATCCGTTACGGCGCCCGCTTCAGCCCGGGCCCCGACAACGCCTGGGCGCTGTTCGGCGCCGCCGGCGACAGCGAGCGCCCCGCACCCGCAGTCCGGACGATCACGGGCGAAACCGCCTTCCGGCTGATCGGCGTGACCGTGTCCTCGCGCCATTCCAGCGCCACGCTGACCTTCGCCACCCCGTGACCCAGGACGAGGTGTCAGGTTCCCCCGCCCTGGCGAGGCATCAGACACCTCAGCCTGGCAGACACCTTGGGCTGACAAGCCGTTAGGATGGGTCTCTACTCCGTTGTTCCGCACCTTGGGTGGGTTATCGTGCCACAGGCGGTTTCTGGCGCGGTCGAGAACATCTTCGACTTGACGCCCCTTCAGTCGGGCTTGTTGTTCCACAAGCTCCTCGACGAGCGGTCGACCCAGTACGTCCTCCAACAGGTCATCGACGTCGCCGGACCCCTCGACCGGGCCACCCTGCGCGCCGCCCTCGATGCGCTGGCCCTCCGCCACCAGGCCCTGCGGACGGCCATCGTCGTACCGCCGTCGAGCGGCGTGCCGCGCCAGGTCGTACTCCGGCAGCGCACGGTCGAATTCGCCGAACTCCCGTTACCCGGCAGCCCAGGCACCCCGGACTCCCCGGAAGACAATGGCGCTTTCGAGGCCCGCCTGGCCGCCCTGGCCGCGGCGGACGTGGCCCGCGGCTTCGACCTGGCCAAGGACCCGCTGGTCCGCGTCACGCTCGTCCCGGCCGGGCCGGACCGTGCCGGACTGATCTGGTCCGTCCACCACATCGTCGTCGACGGCTGGTCCCTCCCCCTCCTGTTCGCCGACGTCGCCCGCTACTACACGCTGGCCGCGTCCGGCGTGACGCCGGCCGACCTCCGCGCCCGCGCCGAGGCCGACGCCGCCCGCGCCCCCGGCTTCGGCGACTACCTGGCCTGGCTGTCGGGGCGCGACCAGGCCGCCGCCCTCGACTACTGGGACGGGCTCCTGGCCGGCTATGACCATGTCGCCGAGATTCCGGTGGTGGCGGACGTCACGGTCACGCGGGACGCTGGGCCTGGTGGGAGTGTGGGGGGTCGGCCGCAGTATCAGACACCCCGGGCTGCGGTCGCTGCGCTCCCTGCCGGGGCATCTGACACCTCGGCCTGGGCTGCCGGGGTATCTGACACCTCGGCCTTGGTGGCGTCGGCCACGGTGCCGGCCGCTGTGACGGATGCGCTGCGGGAGATCGGGGGGCCGGTGGGGGTGACGCTGCCGATGTGGCTGAACACGGCGTGGGGCCTGCTGCTCCAGCGCTACACGCGCAGCCATGACGTCGTTTTCGGCCAGGTCGTCAGCGGGCGCGACGCCGACTTCAACGGCCTCGACGGGATCGTCGGCCTGCTCATCAACACGCTCCCGCTCCGGGTCCGGACGGTACCCGGCCAGACCGGCCTCGAGCTCGCCCAGGCCGTGCGCGACCAGCACCTGGCCCTGGCCGGCGCCGGCCACGCCCCCCTGCCCGAGGTCCAGCGCCGCCACCCGGCCGGCCAGCGCCTCATCCAGACCCTCGTCGCCTTCGAGAACTACGCCGGCGCCACCGCCCAGCCGCCGCTCCCGGCCGGGCTGACGATGACCCCCCGCACGACCCGCGAGGAGACCTCCTACAGCTTCACCATCCGCGCCTCACTCCGCCCCGACCTGGTCCTCGAAGCCCTCTACGACCCGGCCCAGTACAGTCCGGCGGCCGCCGACCGCGTGCTCCGCCGCCTCGTGACGCTCCTGACCGCGCTGGCCGAGACCCCGCACGCCCCGGCCGACGACCTCGACCCGCTCGACGCGGCCGAGCGTGACCTCGTCCTGACCAGGTTCAACGATTCGGCCGTCGACCCGTTGCCGGGCGCCAGCGTGACCGAGCTGATCGAGCACTGGGCGGCCGAGCGCCCGGACCAACTGGCCGTCACGTCCGGCGCCGACGCCCTGACGTACGCCGAGTTCAACGCCCGCTGCAACCAGCTCGCCCACGTCCTCCGCGGCCTCGGCGCCGGCCCCGGAGACTGCGTCGGCCTGGTCGCCCGGCGCGGCGTCGGCCTCATCGTCGGCCAGTACGGCATCGCCAAGGCCGGCGCCGCCTGGGTCCCGATCGACCCGGACTACCCGCCCGAGCGAGTGCAGTTCATCCTGGACGACCTCGGCATCACGCTCGTCGTCACGGCCGACGTCACGGCCGACGTCAGGGACAACGTCACGCGGTCCGTCCCGCCGGGCGGGGCGCCCTCCGCCAACCCGACCCTGATCGACGTCGCCGACCCGGCCGTGACCAGTGCGGACACGACGAATCCGGCCCCGCTGGCGGGACCGGAGGACATCGTCTACTGCATCTACACGTCGGGCACGACGGGCCGGCCGAAGGCCGTGTTGGTCCGCCACCGCAATCTCCTCAACTACTGCGCCCACCTGTACCACCGCTTCCCGCACGCGCCGGACACGGTCGCCGCCCAGGTCACGAGCTTCACGTTCGACGCCGGCCTCTGCTGCCAGGGCCTCGCCCTCGCCGCCGGCCGGGCCATGCACCTCGTGGCCGATGACGCGCTCCTCGACCCGGCGCGGTTCCAGGCCGACCTGGCCGACCACCACGTCACCCACGTCCTCTGCACCCCCGCCCACTTCCGCGAGATGGACTTCCCGCCCGGCCTGGTCACGCTCTGCACGGGCGGCGCCCCCGCCACGCCCGACCTCGTCCGGCGCGCGCTCGGCTTCGCCCCGCAGCAGTACGCCAACGCCTACGGCCCGACCGAGATCACGGTCGTGGCGGCGGACTGGGTCATCGAGCAGGGCGAGCCCGTGCCGCCGGTCATCCCGATCGGCCGGCCGATCGGCAACGCGCAGTGCTACGTCCTGGACGGGCTGCGGCCGCAGGGGGTCGGCATGATCGGCGAGCTGGCGGTCGGCGGGGCGGGCGTGACGGCGGGCTACCACCACCGCCCCGAGCTGACCGCCGCCCGCTTCGTCCCCAACCCATTCGGCCCGGGAAACCTCTACCGGACCGGCGACCTGGCCTACTGGCAGGCCGACGGCAACCTGGTTTGCCTCGGGCGGACCGACGACCAGGTCAAGATCCGCGGTTTTCGGATCGAGCCGGCGGAGGTCGAGGCGGTCGTGCGGGAGGCGCCGGGGGTGCGCGACGCGGTCGTCCTGGCGCGCGTCAACGCCGTCGGCGAGGCCACGCTGGCCGCCTTCTACGCGCCCGCCGACGTCCCCGCAGCCGCCGTCGAGGCCCGCTGCCGCGCCGCCCTGCCCGGCTACATGGTCCCGGCCTCGATCACGGCCGTCGCCGCCCTCCCCCTCAAGCCGTCGGGCAAGGTCGACGCCGCGGCGCTCCTGGCGCTGGCCGCGCCCAGCTTGGCGGGCCGGGCGGCCGATCCCGGGCTGGAGCGGACGATCGCCGACGCCATCGGCGCGGCGCTCGGCCTGGACGCGGGCGCCGTACCGGCCGACGCCGACTTTTTCGCGCTGGGTGGCGACTCGCTGGCCGCGATCCGAGTGACGGCGCGGCTCGGGGCGGCGGGCGTGGCCGTGACCGTGCGCGAGTTGTTCCTCCACCGCACTCCCGCCGCCCTGGCGCTGGCGCTGGCGGAGGGGGTCACGCGGGACGCC
>JAISTC010000173.1 GCA_031272805.1 Propionibacteriaceae bacterium | reverse complement strand
CGCTCGGCCCCCATCGAGGGCATCGACCAGGCCTACGTCGACCCCCGCGTGACGGCCGTCTTGAACCGCTACGCCGCCAACCTGTGGGACCTGGCCAGCGCCTCCCTGGCCGGCACGGAAACGAACACACACGCCCTGCTGGTCTTCCGCCGCGAACTGAGGTAGACGGCGCCAGTGTCATCCCGGCAAGAGCCGGGATCTTGAACCTGTGGTTCGTCGAACCGGCGGAAAGATCCCGGCTTTCGCCGGGATGACAGTGTTTCTCCGGGATGACAGCGGCTCCGGGATGACAGGGGTTTGCCGGGGTGATGACCTGCTGTGGCCAGAGGGGGCAAGTCGGTCAGGAGAGCCAGGCGAGGTCCCGGATGGTCACGGGCATGACGTCGGGCGGCAGCGTCGGTAGGCGGTGGTCGTAGGGTAAGGCGTCAAAATCCTGTGTCAGGCGGAGATAGCGCTCGAGGACGAGGAACGCTGCCCACTCGGGCTCCGTCACACCGATCCAGCCCGTGCCGTCGTAGTCGCCGAGACCGGTCTCGATGTCGTCGCCCACCTGGCGGTGCAGTTCGTAGACTCCGGGTACCAGTTGGTGTTGCTCCGCGACCCAGAGGGGACTGCCGCAGACCAGGACATAGTTACGCAGTTCCCGGCTGTCCGCGCGCTGGTCGTGGTGGTCCAGGACCACGTCGTCAACTCTGAGCAGCACGTCAAAGACCGCTCCATACGCCCAGCGGTCGGGGAACAGCAGTCGGTTCAGCAAGCGGTTGGCCGCCACGTAGCGCGGCAACTCGACCCGGCTGGCGGTGCCCGATGTCAGGGCGCGCAAGGCACGCACGACGTCCTCATACTGCATCCGGATCGAACTCCCGACAGGCGGGCCGAGTTGCTGGTTCGGCGGCGGCGACGAGCCGTCGAGGAGGTTGCCTCGATGCCCCCAGGCCACCAGGCCGAACTCCCTGGCCAAGCCGTGCCACCAGACAGTCTGCTCGAGCCACGAGTTCTCGCGGAAGGACTCAGGCGGCTCCGAGCCGAACGTCCAGACTCCCACGCTGCCGTGGAACCGGGTCAACAGGTAGTCGCCCCGGTCGGGGACCGCATCGATGACCAGGCTCCCGTGCCGCTCGAGGAGGCGCCCGGCCTCGGTCAGTTGCTGCCGGATCGACTTCTTGAACGGTTCACGGCCGAAGCCGCCGCCGATCACCGGTAGCGACAACGAGAGCCCGGCGTGGGAGTCGCTCAGGAGGAACCCTTCCAGCTTGCGGGGGGAGTAGTACTGGAGCACGCGGTCTTCGACGCCGACGTCCAGGGGAACCAGGGGCATGGCACCATGATGTCACGCGGGCGGTGTGGTCGCTGGCCTGCCTCGGGAAAGATCCCGGCTTTCGCCGGGATGACAAGGGGGGTGGGACGACAAGGGGTCGTCTTCCCGGCCGTTGACCTTGGCGGGGGAAGGATCCCGGCTTTCGCCGGGATGACAGTGGTTCGCCGGGATGAACCGGCCTTTATGCGTAGCTGTGGAGGCCGCCGAAGAAGTTGTTGCCGAAGTAGGCGAACAGGATGGCGGCGAAGCCGATGATCAATAGCCAGGCGGACTTGCGGCCGCGCCAACCGCGGACCACCCTGGCGTGGAGGAACGCGCCGTAGATCAGCCAGGTCACGAGCGCCGCCGTTTCCTTCGGGTCCCAGCTCCAGTAGCTGCCCCAGGCCGTGTCGGCCCACAGCGCGCCGAGCAGGATCATGATCGTGAGCAGCGGGAACGTGACGACCGCCGCCTTGTAGCCGACCTCGTCCAGCCGCTCCAGGTTGACCTTGAGCCGCCGCAGCTTCGGCGCCACGAGGTACAGGACGGCCGCGCCGAACGACACGCAGGCCGCCCCGTAGGCCAGGATGGCGAAGCCGACGTGGAGGGTCAGCAGGAGGTTGTTCTGGAGCGCCGGGACGAGCGGCTCGACGCCGGCGTCGAGGCGCATGGCGTAGAGCGTCAGGCAGGCGGCCACGGGCAGCACGGCGACCGACAGCGCCCGCAGCTTGAGCTTCCACTCGACGAACAGGTAGGCCAGGAGGATGCCCCAGACGAACGAGACAGCGAACTCGTGCTGATTGGCGAACGGGCCGTGGCCCGTCACGATCATGCGGACCCCTAGGTACACCGTGATGAGCAGGAACGCGATGGCCGTGAAGCCCGTGGCGTAGGCGGCCAGGCCGCCGGACTGGCCGGACTTCTTTGCCGGGCGCGGGGCGGGGGCGGGACTGGCCGCGTCCGCCGGCCCGCCGACCAGGGCCTGTTCCCGGGTCCGCGCCGGGGCGCGGCGGGTGGACAGGATGACGATGTCGGCGATCAGCGCGATGACGGTCACGATGAGCGCGGCCGGGAGGATGAACTCGGCCAGGCGGAGCGGATCAGGCATGGGTGGTCTCCTTCGATGCGGGGGCAGGTTCAGTGGCAGGTTCGGCAGGTTCGGCAGGTTCAGCGGTCGGGGCGAAGACGCGGCCGAGGTCGGCGGCCAGGTCCTCGAACGCCTGGCGGAAGCCGCCGTCCTCCTTGTCGGAGGAGGCGAGGCGGAGGACGGCGCCCCCAGCGGGCCCGGCGCCCGCCACGCGGACCCAGTAGCGCCGGTGGCGGCAGGCGAACGTGACGGTCATGCCGGCCACCAGCAGGATCGAGCCGACGATCATCCACGGGGCGCCCGGGTCGTGGCGGACCAGGATGCCCGTGACCTGGCGCTCGCGCAGGAACGTCAAGTCGTAGTCGCCCTCGTCCAGGACCTCGCCCGGCGCCACCTCGGCCATGTCGAGGACCTCGCTCGAGCCGGTCTTGTAGAGCTGGAAGACGGCGTCGCCGGCGGCGATGCCGGAGTCGGTCGAGCCGGAGGCGGGGAGGATGACCTGGACCTCGAGGCCGGGGCCGGCCAGCGTGAAGATGCCGGCCACGGCGGTCCCGTCGGACGTCTGGTACTCCAGCGGCACCGACTGGTCGAAGACGACCGACCCGTCGGGGCCCGTGACCTGGACGTCGGCGGCGAGGCCGTAGGAGTTCTGGTGGAACTTGAAGCCGCCGTAGCTGAGCGGCTCGTTGACGCGCACGTCCTGTTCCTTGACGACGGCCCCGTTCTCGGTCACGACCAGGTGCGACACGTAGTCCAGGGGGCGGCCGTCGTCGTCGTACGTGGCCTGGAACGTCGTCGCCTGGACCTGGAGGTCCGTGCCGTGGCCGACGGCGACGGGCGCGCCGCCGACCGGCAGGTTCGTGACCTCGGCGACGCCGGCCAGGGCGGACAGGGCGAAGGCGGCGATGATGATGAGGAAGGAGACGTGGGCGGCGACGGTCCCGAAGCCGCCCCAGGCGAACTTGTCGGCGTAGAGGGAGCGGGGGTCGTCGGGGTCGGCCAGGACGCGGTAGCGGAGGCGCTTGAGGTGGTCCGCCACGGCCGTCGCGGCCACGTCGGGAGAGTCCGTCACGCTCAACTCGGCCCGGTAGCGGGCGCGGCCGAAGAACTCGTCGGTCGGGTGGGTCTTGGGGTGGCGGAACCGGTCCCAGAGCAGCGGCAGGCGGTGGGTCGTGCAGGCCAGGATCGACAGGGCGAGGACGCCGATGACGACGAGGAAGCCGACCGAGGAGAAGATGTGGAAGAGGCCGAGCGCGTTGAGGACGCCGGTCAGGCCGCCGTACTTGGCCCGGACGGACTCGACGAAGCTGGCCTCGGCCGCGGCGTCGCCGTAGACGCCGGCGCCGGCCTGGACCAGCAGCGCGCCCAGCAGGACGTAGACGGCCAGGGCGAGGATCGTGACGACGCCCAGGGTCTTGGAGTAGAAGAACTGGTAGATGCGGCGGAAGAACTCGCCCGGCGCGGCGTCCGGCTCCTCGTCGGGCCCGGGGCCTGCTCCGGGTTCCGCTGCGGCGAGGCCGGGGGCCGCCTCGTCCTGGCTGTCCCTGATGTCGACGGTCATCTCAATCCCCTCTCACAATCCGAAGGTGGCTAGGGCGGACAGGCGGGAGAACAGGTCGGCGATGATGAGGAAGCCGATGGCGACGAGGAGGCCGCCGGTGACCCAGCCGACGCCGCGGTGGTGGCGCGTGAACCACTGGAGGCGGCCGGCCAGGCTCGTCACGCCGCCGCAGATGAGCACGAACGGCAGGCCGAGGCCGAACGAGTAGACCATGAGCAGGGCGAGGCCGCTGCCGACGGAGGTCGAGGTCGTCGTCAGTCCCAGGACGCCGCCCAGGATCGGGCCGATGCAGGGCGTCCAGCCCGCGCCGAAGGCGAGGCCGAGGAGGATGGAGCGGCGCCACGTCGGGGGCGCGGCGCCGTCGGGGGCGTAGCCGGGGCGGAGGTTGCGGTCGAGGAAGGGCAGGCGGATGAGGCCGGCGGTGTGGAGGCCGAGGAGGACGAGGATGGCGCCACCGCCGATGCGGAGGACGCTGCGGTAGTCGGCGGCGACCCAGCCGATCAGGCCGACGAGGGCCCACAGCGCGGCGAACACAGCCGTGAACGCGGCCATGAACAGGCCGGCGTGGCCGACGGCCGCCCAGCGCCGTCGCCCGGCTTCCTGGCCGGCCATGTAGCCGACGAAGACGGGTACGACGGGCAGGAAGCAGGGCGACGCGAACGACACGATCCCCGCCAGGAGGACGACGGGAATGGTCAGGGTCGCGGGGTCCATGGCTACCCTCCCGCCGCCGCTGTCGGGGTCGCCGAGGCGTCTGGCCAGACGGTCACCTCGGCGCTGGCCAGGCCCTCCAGGTGGCTGGCGGCGGCCGTGCCGAGGTCGGAGTCGGGGTCGAGGGCGACGACCTGCTCCCAGGCGGCCCGGCTGGCGTCCACGTCGACCGGGTCGGTCGACAGGTAGTAGAAACCGAGGTTGTACCAGGACTCGGCGATCGCGGGGTCGATGGCCGTCACCCGGAGCCAGGCTTCGCCCGCCCCCTCGAGGTCGCCCGCCTCGTACAGGAGCACGCCTTGTTCCAGGAGCGCGTCCGTGTCGTCGGGGTTGGCGGCCAGGATGTCGGCCAGCTCGGCCAAGCGGGCGGTCGCGTCCTCGGCCGTGTCCGTGTCCGTGCTGGTCAGGCCCGTGTCGGTCAGGCCCAGATCGGCGTCAGACGCCGCGGCGGATTCGGACGCGGTGGCGCTACTCGAGTCGGGCGCGGCGTAGCGGCCGGCCAGGTAGGCGCCGACGGCCACGCCGACGACCACGGCGGCCACCAGGAGCCAGCGCGCGCCCCAGCGGTCGCCGCCTGCCGTCGCGGCGGGCGCGGGCGCGGCCGCGCGGCGGCGGCGCTGCAGGATGTCGTCGTCGGCCTCGGCCACATCGGGGTCCGCCGCGTCACGCCGACTGACGTCCAGCGTGACGTCGTCACGCTCGCCCACGTCCACCGTGACGGCGTCACGCTCGCCCACGTCCCCCGTGACGTCGTCACGCTCGCTGACGTCCGGCGTGACGGCGGCCCTCTTCCTCCCGCGCGGCCGGGCGAGGAGGTCGTCGTCCTCGTCGAAGTCGGGGTCGGAAGCGGGGCGCGGCATGGTCAGATCTTTCCGGTCACGACGATCTTCTCCAGGTTCGCCTCGGCCACGTCGGACGGCGCCAGCTCCGCCTCCGTCTGGCCGAGCAGGGCGAGCTGGCCCTTGCGGGCGGCGTCGAGCGACTCGGTCAGGATCTTCGCCATGTAGTCGGGCGCGTGGAAGCCGTAGGAGTTCTCCGAGTAGGCGTAGTCGACGTAGAAGGCGGCCTGGTTCTGGAACTTCTGGGCCAGCGCGATCCGGTCGGCGTCGACCCCGGCCGCCTGGGCGGCGGCGATGTCGTTGATCAGCGCGACGGTCGCGTCGAGGGCGCGGTCGCGCGACTGGATGAAGCGGTTCTGGATCGTCTCGACGCGGTCGAGGATGACCTGGTCGGAGGCCGTGTGGCAGACGCCGCAGGTGGCGTTGACGTTGGCCAGCGGGTCGGCGATCTGGTGGTTGGCGATCTTCTGGTTGCCGACGCGCTGGTAGGACATGTGGCAGTCGGCGCAGGTCACGCCGTTGGCCGCGTGGACGCCGGCCGACCAGGTTTCGAAGTCGGGATGCTGGGCCTTGAGGACCTGGGCGCCGGACGTGGCGTTCGTGTAGTCGGTAAAGCCGATCTCGTTGTAGTAGGCGAAGACCTGGTCGAGGTCGAGGCCGTTGGCCCAGGGGAACGTCAGGGTTTTCGTGTCACTCGTGAAGTAGTACTCGACGTGGCACTGGGCGCAGACGTAGCTCCGCATCTCCTGGGTCGTGGCGTCGCGGTTGACGTCGTAGTCCAGGATCCCCTCGGAGGCCTTGAGCGCCTTGAGGCCGTTGATCAGCGCCGGCCGGGTAATCCGCAGCTTCATCGTCGTCGGGTCGTGGCAGTCGATGCACTGGATCGGGTGGGTGGCGAGCTGGGTGACGTCGTTGTAGCTCATGGCGTTCATGACGTCGAAGCCCGCCATCGTGTCGCCGTCGCCCAGCTCCTCGTAGAGCGCCACGGTCGAGGCGTGGCAGTTGAGGCACGTGCCGGGCTGGTCGCGCAGGAGGACGCGCAGGGTCATCCGCTGGTCGGTCAGCATCCACTCGTGGCCGCGGGCGTGGCGGTAGTCGAGCGAGAAGGCGTAGCCGCTCCACAGCGTGACGAGCCGGGGGTCGGCCTCGATCTTGGACTCGGCCGTCTCGGTCCGGGTCTCCGGGTCGTAGCCGAGCTGGTCGACGACGGCCTGGCGGGGGCCGGTGACGGGGACGAGGGCGTCGGCGTGGTTGGTCGGGGTGAACGTCGCCGTCGCCTTGAAGCCGTCGTACTCCAGCGGGTACGTCTGGCCCCACAGCTCGGCGTCGTTGATGTCCTGGCCGGTCACGGCGACGATGCGCGGCGTGCCGTTGGACGCCTCGACCTTCTTCTCGAAGATGTTCGTCAGCAGGGCGGTCACGACGAACGTGACGAGCGCGGCGCCCGCGGCCACGCCGAAAAACACCCAGAGCGGCAGGCGGGGTCTGCCTCCGGCTGAGCTGAAGGTCATCGTGTCTCCTCTAAGTTCCTGGGGGTGGCGGTCTGGGGCGGTTTGGGGCGGTCCATGGCGGTCTCTTGGCGGTCTATTGGTCGTGGCCGACGGTCGAGTGGCAGCGGGTGCACGTGATCTCCTCGCCGGCGCCCATCGCCTGGAACATGGAGTCGGTCAGGTCGGCGTGGCAGGACAGGCAGGCCTGGTTGGTCACGGCCAGCGAACTCTGGCGGATGCGGATGTTCTCCGGGTACAGGCCGAGGGTGAACTTCGAGACGTGGAGGAAGCCGTCCTCGGCCTTGACGTAGTACTTGTGGACGATGTTGTCGTGGGGCAGGTGGCAGTCGTTGCAGGTCGCCACGCGGGCGTGGGGGCCGTGGGTCCAGGCGTCGTAGACCGGCTGCATGACGTGGCAGTTGGTACAGGTCGCCGGGTCGGAGCCGAGGTAGGCGGCGGCGTCGGCGTAGTACAACGTGAAGCCGGCGACGCCGGCGGCCGTGCCGAGGCAGAACGCGGCGAGCAGGCGCGCCACAGTCCCGGCCACGCCACGCCGCGCCCCGTTGGCCATCCTGTCCCCTTGGTCGACCGCCCACTGGACCCCGCCGGGCCAGTTTCACTATGCCGTTCAAGATAACTGGTCCCAGTGGGCCCGTCAAGGGGGTGGCGGTCTCATTTTCACAACTCATTCTCGTGTCATCACGCGCGCCGTCGGCGGGCGTTCACCAGCCCTCAACAAGGACAAACGATGGGGCCCGGAGCGGTCTGAGGGGGCCAGGCGCGATTTGTCACGATTGCCCTTCGGCAGCTTCGGTTGCCGTGTGCGTGCGGGGCTGGCGTGGTCGCGTGGGCCCTCGTCCGGGCTCACTGGCGAACCGCGTGACGGGGCACAATTCTCCGGCAAAACCCGCTGGTCCGGCCGCCTTGCCAGGGGCGCTGGAGGCCGTTATCCTAATTCCACTGGTTTTAACCGGACCTACCTAGGACTCTTGCTATGGCAGCACCCGTCAAATCCGTCTACGACGGCACCACCGGCCGGTCCGACCACGGCGGCCGCCGGACCCACATCATCCAGATCCTGCGCGACACGCGCGAGCCCCTGTCCGTCCAGGAGGTCGCGGAGAAGGTCGGCATCCACGTCAACACGGCGCGCTTCCACCTGGAGTCCCTGGTCGACGCGGGCATGGCGACCCGGGAGACGGCCGACCGCAACCGGCCGGGCCGGCCCAAGGTCGTCTACCTCGGCACGCTGCCCAACCAGACCCACGAGCGGGCCCAGGGCTACCGCGTCCTGGCGGAGATCCTGACGACGGCCATCGCCCAGTCGGAGGCCCACTCGGGCGAGTGGCTGTACAAGGTCGGCCAGGAGTGGGGCCGGTACCTGACGACGCGGCTGGCCCCGTTCGAGATCCTCGAGGAGTCCGAGATCGTCTCCCGGCTGATCGACAAGCTCGACGCGCTCTGGTTCGCCCCCGAGCTGGAGCGGACCCACAACTCGACCCCGCGCCTCCTCCTCCACAACTGCCCGTTCATGGCCCCGGCCCGCCAGTACCCCCAGGTCGTCTGCCAACTCCACGCGGGAATGATCGACGCCAGCCTGGAAGAAATGCGCTCCGCCTACCGGTTGGTCGAACTGCAACCGCAGTTGACCGACCACCTCTGCGCCGGCTGCCTGGGCCCGATCCCAGCAGAACCCAGAACCAGCGTGCCGCTGATCGTGCCGTGGCAAGACGACACCACAGAGGCGTGACCCGCTGACTTGCCCCGCGCCGACTGCCCCACGCTGGCGGCCCCGCGCTGTCGGCGGTCGGGGGGTGCGCTAGCGTGGAGCCACTGGGCGGGAGGGAGTTGCCATGCCGGAGAGGGTGGCCATCGCGGAGGCGATCGGGGCGTTGCGCCGGGAACTGGAGGAGGCGGTCGCGGCGGCCGCCGATCAGAACCTCGGGTTCGAGCTGCAGAAGGTCGAGTTGGAACTCCACGCGGGGTTCACGAAGACGGGCACGGCCAAGGCCGGGGTCAAGTGGTGGGTGGTCGAGCTGGGTGGCGAGGGCTCGGTCGAGAGCGCGACGACGCAGATTGTGCGCCTGACGCTGCTGCCGCGCCAAGGCGGCACCGGGGCCCACCCGTTGCTGTTGGAGCGCGGGGCGTAACCCATGGACGCCGACCGGGCGGTCAGCGTGACGTACAGGCGGGGCGACGAGCCGCGGCGCGGTTCGGGCTTCCGCCTGACCGGCGACCTGGTCCTGACGGTGGGCCATTGCGCCTGGCCGGACAAACAGGGCGTGGCTGCGACCGGTCACGCGGTCGAGTGGGACGGCAGGACGGTCACGGCGACGCTGGCGTGGGTCAGCGGGGACGGGAGGGTCGATCTGGCGTTGCTCCGGGCGCCCGGGTTGCCGCCGGCCGCTCCGGCGGGGCTGGCTCTGGTGGACCGGGAACGGGCGGAGCTAGTGGCGGCGTGGTCGGAATGTTTTCCCGGGTTCAAGGAAGTGAACGAACAGGTGGTCCGGGCCCATGTCAGCGGGGTGTTGTCGCCGCGTGACGGCGGTCGGCGTGACCCGTTGACGTTCGTCGTGGACTCGACCCGATCGCCCTTGCCCAGGGCGGCCGAAGGGTGGGGTGGCGCGTCGGGCGGCGGGGTGGTCTGCGAGGGCGGCGGGCTGGTCGGCGTCATCGCCAACGCCTGGCCGGACGAGAAGGAGACGACGGTCCACGTCGCGTCGTTCGACCTGCTCGACCTGCTGCCCGAGGCCAAACGGTCGGAGTTCTGGGCGCTGGTCGGAACGTCGAAAGACAGCCTGCCTGTCGTGGTATCGGGATTGCCGCGGGCGGTGTCGGGCCATCTGCCGAGTCTGGCGGCCGACTTCGTGCCGCGCGAGGCGGTGGCCAGGTTGAAGGACAAGGTCGCGGGCGGCGGCCGGGCCACGTTGATGTCGGTCCAGGGGTTCCGCGGGGTCGGCAAGACACAGGTGGCGGTGGCGTTTTTCCAGGACTGTGTCCGGGCGGGCTGGCCGGTCTGCTGGTGGGTCACGGCGGATTCGCGCCCGGCAGTCCAGGAGGGCCTGAACGTCCTCGGCCACGAGTTGGGCGTCTTCCGGTTGAGCGAGGTCACGGCCGAGCAGGGCGTCGAACTCCTCCTGGCCCACCTGAGCGGTACCCAGGAACCGCGCCGGCTGATCGTGTTCGACAACGTCGAGGCGATGGCGGACCTGGCCGGCTGCCTGCCCACGGCGGGCGCGGCCACGGTCGTGCTGACGACCGCGCACCAGGAGGTGGCCCGGGCGAGCCGCGGCGAACCGATCGACGTCGGCGCCTACACGCCGGACCAGGCGGCCGGCTACCTGGACCGCCAGACCGGCCTCGCCGACCGGGACGGGGCGTTGGCCGTGGCCCAGGAACTGGCGTGCCTGCCGTTGGCCATCACGCACGCCGCCGCCACGATCGCGCACGGCCAGCGTTTCCAGACCTATTCGTACGGCGCGTATCTGGCGGACCTGGCCCGGCTTCCGTTGGTGGACGCCCTGCCCGCCGGGCGTGACCCGGTGGACTATCCGGGCGGCACGGCCCGGGCGTTGGCGGCGTCGCTGGAATCCGCTCTCGCGGTCAGCCCGGACCGGGCGGCGGCGCAGGCCCTGCTGGACGCACTGTCGCTGTTGGACCCGGACGGCGTGCGCATCGACCGGCTGTTCGCCCTGGGCGAGGCCAGGTCGGTCAACGACGCGTTGGCCGCGTTGGAGGACAGTTGCGTCATCACGCGGTCGAAGGACGGCGAGCGCGTCATCCTCCACCGGCTGGTCGCCCGCCTGGTCCGTGAACTGAACGACCGCCACGGCCGATCCGAACAAGCCGGGAAAGCGGCCGTGACGGTGCTGGCCGGGATCGACCCGATGGAACGATCCGGCTTCGCCGCGCAGCGAGCCGAAGCCGCCGAACTGGCCCGCCACGTGACGTCGCTGGCAACGTTGCGGCCGAGCGCGGCGGACGACCCCCAAGCCATCAAGGCCGCCGTTAACTGCGGCTTCGCGCTGAACGAGTTGCACCGCCCGGCCGCCGCGATCGACCTCCTCAGCAAAGCCGCCGACCGGGCCACCCGCGTCCTCGGCCCCGACCACCCCAACACCCTCACCTCCCGCAACAACCTCGCCTACGCCTACGAGTCGGCCGGACGCCTCGACCAAGCCATCCCCCTGTACGAGACCACCCTGGCCGACCGCGCACGCGTCCTCGGCCCCGACCACCCCCACACCCTCACCTCCCGCAACAACCTCGCCTACGCCTACGAGTCGGCCGGACGCCTCGACCAAGCCATCCCCCTGTACGAGGCCACCCTGGCCGACCGCGCACGCATCCTCGGCCCCGACCACCCCGACACCCTCACCTCCCGCGACAACCTCGCCGGCGCCTACGAGTCGGCCGGACGCCTCGACCAAGCCATCCCCCTGTTCGAGGCCTCCCTGGCCGACAGCGAACGCATCCTCGGCCCCGACCACCCCCAGACCCTCACCTCCCGCGACAACCTCGCCGGCGCCTACGAGTCGGCC
>JAISTC010000145.1 GCA_031272805.1 Propionibacteriaceae bacterium | reverse complement strand
ACCGAGCTGACGGCCGTGGCCCTGGCGCGCGTGACGGAGGAATGGGAGTGCGCCGGCCGCGGCTACTACTGCGTCGGCGTCGACACGGACCGCTACGGCGTGACCGAGTTCGCCGACGCTTGGAAGACGATGGACATCGCCCACCAACGTCCGGCCAAGCAGTGGTGGCGCGGCCTGACCGACCTGATCTCGATCGTGGGCCGCCAGATCTAGGCCGGGGGCGGCGTCCAGGGGACGGCCCGCGGCACGGGGGCGGCGGCGGAGACGGCCAGGTCGTCACGGTCGGCGTTGGTCAGCCCGCGCGGCGACACATGCTCGAACGGGTTGCCGGACGAGGGTTTGGGCTCGGCCGGGGCGGGCGCGGGGGCGGGGGCGGCCGGGTCGCCCGTCCACATCGACCCGGCCGGGAGGCCCTGGTCCGGCCAGAGGGTCCGGACGGGCGCGGCGGCGGGCCAGCCGCTCGGGCCCGGCCGCAACGTGGGATCCGCCACCGGCGTGACGGGCACGGCGGGCAGCACGGGCGTCACGGGCACAGCGGGCGTCACGGGCGCGGCGGGCGGCCAGGCCACGGGCGGCGCCACCGGCGGGGCGGGCCGCGGGGCCACGCCGGGCGCGGGGGCCACGGCCGAGGCGGCGGACGAGGTCGCGGGGAACAAGGGTTGTTGCGGCAGGGCGGGGGCCGGCGGCTGGGCCGGGACCGGCCCGCCGAAGCTGCCGACGCGGACGGTCGGTTCGGCGACGCCGCGGGCAACGGAGGCGTCCTCGGGCGTGGCCAGCTCGACGGAGGCGGTCGGCTTCAGCGCCACGCGCCTCTCGCCCGCGCCGGGGTTGGTCGACGTGACGTCCTGGAGCGCGGCCAGGCCCGGGATGACGACGCCGGGCAGGGTCATGTCCTCGACGCTGAACAGCGGCGGCCGCAGGCGCTCGCCGGTGGCCTCGTTGGCCTCCTCGGTCGCCCGGACGCGCTGGAGTTCGGCCAGGAGCCGCTCGCCCGTCGACGGGCCCTCCTCCAGTTCCTCGGGCCGGAACAGCGGCGCCCGGAACCGGCCGGTCTCGCCGACCTCCGCAGGCGTCCCGGCGGACAAGGCCGACGGCGCGGACAACGCCGACAACGCGGACAACGCAGAGGGCGCGGACTGGGCCGACGGCCCTGACAGGGCGGACTGGGCCGACGGCGCGGGGACGGGGAACCGGGGCGGCCCGGCGACAGGCGGCGGCGTCGGCTGGGGCGCGGACGCAAGCTCGGGTTCGGGGACAGGGACAGGGGCAGGGGGCGATGCCACGGGCTCGGCCGGGCCACTGTCGGCCGGCGCGCCCGTGACCTCTGCGAGCGCCGTGGTCTCTGCCGGGACGGCCACGCCCAGCGCCGCCGCGCGCGCCCGCCGCCGCTGCTCCTGCTTGGCCGCGCGCCGGGCGGCGCGCCGGTCGTGGAGGCGGGCCTCCCAGCGGTACAGGACGGGCACGACGACGAGCGTCAGGAGCGTCGACGAGACGAGGCCGCCCAGGACGGTCAGCGCCAGCGGGCGTGACACCATCGATTGGTGGCCGGCCAGGCCGAGGGCCATGGGCGTCAGCGCCAGGACGGTCGCGGCCGCGGTCATGAGGATCGGCCGGAGCCGCCGGCGGGCGCCGTCCGTGATCGCCTGGTCGAGCGTCCGGCCGGGGGTGGCCCGGTACTGGTTGATGAGGTCGATGAGGACGATGGCGTTCGACGTCACGAGGCCGACCAGCAGGAGCAGCCCGACCAGCGGCGCGACGCCGAGGGGCTCCCGGAACGCCAGGAGGGCGGCCAGCGCGCCGGTGGCGGCGAACGGGATGGCCACGAGGAGCAGGAGCGGCTGGAGCAGGGAGCCGAACGTGGCGACCATGACGATGTAGACCAGCGCGATGGCGATGAGGAGCGCCAGGCCCAAGTCGGAGAAGGCGTCGGCCTGCAGTTGGGCCAGCCCGCCGACCGTGACCGTGACGCCGGCCGGCAGCGTGGCGTCGAGGTCGGCCAGGCCGGCCTGGATCTGGCGCGTCAGCGCGCCCAGGTCCTGGCCCGCCGGCGTCACGGACACCGTGGCCGAGCGCCGCCCGTCGGTCGCCGTGATGACAGAGGGCGCCGAGGTCGAGACGATGTCGGCGACCGCGCCCAGCGTGACGGGGCCGTCCGGCCCGATCCCGAGCGGCACGGCCAACAGGTCCGACGTCGTGGCCGGGGCCGTCCCGAGGGCGACCTTGACCGTGACCTCGGCCGACCCCTGCGTGATCGTGCCGATGGCTGTCGGGGCGGCCAGCGCCGCCACGGTCTGCGCGATCGCCGTCTCCGTCAGCCCGGCGGCGGCCGCCTTGACCCGGTCGACCCGGACCTCGAAGACCTGCTGCCCGGTGGCCAGGTTGTTGGTGACCTCTCCGGCCTGGCTCAGCGTCAGCGCCATCGCCTCGACCTGGGCCGCGGCCTCTGCCAGCCGGTCGGGGTCGTCGGACTGGACGAGGAGGTCGACCGTCGAGGAGCCGAGCAGGGACGCGCCGACGTCCGGGACGTGGGCCGTTCCGACCACGACGACCCCGGCCAGGGCGGCGCGGATGCGGTCGGCCACGTCCGCGCCGGCGTCGTCGGCCAGGGTCAGCGCGAACGAGCTGGTCGGCTGGGCGGCGTCCGCGCCGCCGACCGACGTCTGGATCGTCTGGAGGCCCGCGACGCCGGCCAGCGCCTGCTCGATCGCCACGGCCTCCTGGTTCTCGACGTCGAGGGACGTGTTGGGCGGATAGGCCACGGTCACGGTGAGAGTGTCCTGGCCCTGGCCCGACAGGAAGGCGGTGCCGAGGCCGCGGCCGAACCAGGCGGTGGCGCCGAGGACGAGGACGGCGGCCAGGACGACGAGGACCGGGTGGGCCAGGGCGCCGCGCAGGGTCGCCAGGTAGGCGCGTTGGAGGGGCGCCTGGCGTTCCTTGGCCTCGGCCTGGGCGCGTAGCCGCTCGGCGTCGGCCTGGTCGACGGTGACCGGCCGCCGGACGAACCAGTACGCCAGGACCGGCACGATCGTGAGGGCCACGAGGAGCGACGCCGCCATGGCGCAGGCGAGGGTCCAGGCGAAGGGCCGGAACAACTGGCCGACGGCGCCGTGGACGAAGGCCAGCGGCGCGAAGACGGCGACCGTGACGACGGTCGACGCGGTGACGGCCCCGGCGACCTCCTTGACCGCCGCCAGGACGGCCGGCCGCTTGTCCTGGCCGTAAGAGAGGTGGCGCTTGATGTTCTCCGTGACGACGATGGCGTCGTCGACGACCCGGCCGATGGCGATGGTCAGCGCGCCGATCGTGAGGACGTTGAGGGTCTCGCCGGTCAGCCGGAGGACGATGAGCGCCGCCAGGAGCGACAGCGGGATCGACACGGCCGTGACGAGCATCGACCGGAACGACAGCAGGAAGACGAGGATGACGACCAGGCAGGCGCCGAGCCCCATCAGCCCCTCCCAGCCCAGCGCCGTGATGGAGTCGGTGATGAACGGCGCCTGGTCGAACGTGACGCGGGCTTGGAGGTCGTAGTCCGCCAGGACGTCGTTGGCCGCCGCGACGGCGTCCGCGACGGCGTGGGCCACGTCCACGGTGTTACCGGCCGGCGTCTTGGTCACGGCCAGCGTGACGGCGGCCGGGCAGGCCGTGTCCGCCGCCAGGGGCAGGTCGCAGACCCGCGAGTACGAGGTCGCGGGCTCAGGCGCGTAGACGGCCTGGACGACCATGCCGAGGGTCACGGTCGTGGCGGGCTCCGGCTCGGCCGCGGCGGTCGGGGCGGCGCTGGCGCCGGGGCTGGCGGTGGCCGTGGCCTGGGCCGGCGGCTGGGGCTGGATGACGCGGAGCGGGATGGCCTTCAACTGGTCGAGCGACTCGATCGGCTGGCCGAGCTGGACGGGCACGGCGGCGTTGCCGTCGGCCACGGTCCCGACGGGCACGGTCAGCCCGTAGTCGCGCAGGACCGAGAGAATCTGGGACGCCGTCACGCCGTACTGGGCCATGGCGTCGGTCTGGAGGTTGAGCGTGATGACGTCCGGCGTGAAGCCGGTGACGTCGACCGCGCGGACGCCGGGCAACTGCTCCAGCGTGGGCACGAGCACCTGGCCGGCCGTCTGCGCGACCGTGGCGGGGTCGATGACGAGGCCGTCGCGACCCGTCACGGCCACCTGGATGACCGGGTAGTCGTCCAGCGACCCGGTCAGGACCTGGGTCTGGACACCGGCCGGGAGGACGCCCGCGGCGCGCGTCAGCGCCGCCTGGAGCTTGAGGTTGGCCTCGTCCAGGTTGGTGCCGTCGTCGAACCGGACCAGCGTCAGCGAGAGCCCGGCCGACGCGGTCGACGTCAGGCCGGTCACGCCGGGGACGGACCGGGCGGCCGCCTCGACCGGGCCCGTGACCTGGTCGTAGACCACGGCGGGGGAGGTCCCGGCGTACGTGGCCACGACGGCGGCCGTCGGCAGTTGCAGGGAGGGGATGAGTTCTTGTTTGAGGTCCGTCAGCGAGAAGACCCCGGCCGCGAGGATCGCCAACGTCACCAACGCGACGACGGCGCGGTGGCGCAACGACAGTACGGCCAGCCGGAACACGCGCGTCCTCTACTACTGAAGGGGGCTCCGCCAAGCGTCGGCCCCAGGGTCGAGGGCCAGTCTTCCACCGCCCGCCCACCCGGTCCACAAACTCAGGCGGTGGTAGAGGGTCATCCCGCCTACCTTGTCATCCTGAGCGCAGCGAAGGATCTCGGCCCCCTTGTCGCCATCGCCGCCCCCCTGTCATCCCCGCCCCCCTGTCATCCCGACGAAAGTCGGGATCTTGGAGCCGTGGCAAGTCTCGCTACTCAGGAAAGATCCCGGCTTGCGCCGGGATGACAGAGGAGGACAGGGGATGACAAAGGGTGACAAGGGATGACAAGGGGTGCGGAAGTCCCCCGTTCGGGGGATTGACAAGGGGCCGCGAACGCGGCCAATGTGACCTCAGCCACATTCTCCTTGGAGGAAACCATGCGCCCCCGTCTGTCCGCCCTCGTTCCGGCCGCCGCCCTCGTGGCCGCGTCCCTGCTCGCCGCTGTCCCCGCCCAGGCGGCGGACAACGTCGTCCCCGAC
Organism: Propionibacteriaceae bacterium; assembly: GCA_031272805.1. Classification (GTDB taxonomy): domain Bacteria; phylum Actinomycetota; class Actinomycetes; order Propionibacteriales; family Propionibacteriaceae; genus WQYJ01. Next base: position 5,161 of record JAISTC010000145.1, on the reverse strand, counting down.
ACCATGTTCCGGGCCTGCCTCAACGACTACCTGGGCCAGGCGGCCACAGCCGCCATCACCGCCGACCAGGTCAAGGCCATCGACGGGGACATCTACGGCGCCGTCCATTGCAGCGACGGGACCGACCCCACGTCCGGTGCCTCCCTCTTCCTGACCTCCATCGAGGGCGCCCAGTACCTGACGGGCATCACGGCATTGACCCTCAACGCCGACCGGCTGACCGACCTCACACCGCTCGCCGGGCTGACCAACCTCACCAGCCTCTCCATCTACTACGCCGATGTCAGCGACCTGACCCCGCTGAAGGGGTTGACGCAGCTCCGCAACCTCGACCTGTGGGGGGGCCAGGTCACGGACGTCACCCCCCTGGCGGGCCTGACCGACCTCCGCTTCCTCGGATTGGGCCACAACCAGATCGCAGACGTTTCCCCCTTGGCCGGGCTGACCAAGCTCGCCACGACGCGCTACTCCAACCTCAACCTGGACGGCAACCACATCACCGACCTGTCCGTCCTCGGCTCCGCCTTCCGCGGCGCCGGCACCGGGGACCCCGCCAGCGTCACGTTCGCCGACGGCGTCAGCGCGACCGAGCAGACCTCAACCATCCAGGTGACGCCCGGCACGCGGGCCAAGCCCGCGATCAAGGGAGTGGCCAGCGACACGACCGGCCGCCTGGAGGTCGACGTCCTGGACGGCCCGGCGAGCGTGGCGGACGACGGCACGGTGACCTACGAGGGCCCGGGCACCGTGACCCTCATCTGGTGCATGGTCAACCCGGCCGACGGCTCGTGGTGCGGCTACTTCGGCGGCACTCTGACGGTCATCGTGGCCGCCCCGGCCAAGCCGGCCGACTGCGGCATCACGGCGACGACGCCGCTCAGCGGGCCGACCGGCGGCCGCTTCCTCGACGTCCTCGTGACGACGCCCCACGCGGGCGACATCGACTGGCTGGCGACGGCCGGCTGGGCGATCGGCTGGACCGTCTCCTGCCACGAGCTCAACCAGCCCGGCTGGGCCGTCCAGAAGCGGGACTTCGGCTACACGCTGGTCGACCAGTCCTCCCAGAAGTACGGCGTCTCCTATGACCTGCCGGGCGAGGTCAACCTGGGCACGGTCGGTTCCGTCTTCCAGCCCGGCAGCGAAGTGACGCGGCGCGACGCCGCCGTCTGGCTGGCACAACTCGCCTTGTCAGACAAGAAGGTCGACCTGACGGACGAGGCGGCGATGGCCGCCTTCCTGGGCGGCGACTACTCGATCACCAACCTGACGTGGGCCCGGGGCCAGGACGGCGAGTGGGGCACGGCCGACGACGCCAAGGTCGTGACGATACCCGTGACGTCCCTCTACTACACCTACTTCGCCGACACCTACCCGTCCGACGGCGAGCTCACGGCCGACCGCCAGGCCAACGCCATCACGTGGCTGGCCAACACGATCGTCAACGTCAAGTTCTCCAGCGACGGGACCATCATCTCGGGCCAGCGCCTCAGCACCGGCTTCGCCCTGGACTACGGCACGGCCGGGTACTGGGGCGTGGACGACGCCTGGGGCGACTGGAACCAGTCCCGCGAGTTCCGGCCGTACGACACGATCGTGCGCCAGGACATGGCGGCGTTCCTCTACCGCATCGCGCTGTACGAGAAGCTGACGGGTGAGCACGCCACGGTCAACCTGACGACATCGCAGACGATGGGCGGCTGGACGGCCCACGGCGAGGCGGTCCAGTGGATGGCGGGCGCCGGCATCACGGAGGGTTTCGCGGACGGCAGCTTCGGCGGCCTCCGCCCCATCGTGCGCCAAGACCTGGCGGCCTTCCTGCACAGAACCAGCAACTGGTTCACGACGTAGGCCGAGGTGTCAGGCGCCCCCGCCTTGGCGAGGAACACGTCATCCTGCGCGGAGGCGCGCCAGCGCCGGAGTCGCAGGACCGGGCGGGGGCACCTGATACCGCGGCCGGCCCCACACCCACTGCCCATGCGCAACATACCTTGCTTACTTTCCCTGTTGCGCCGTTCACATTCGGTTGCGGTCCTTGAGCGCAAAAGCTAGGCTCACGTCAGTTCTGACCCCTTCTTCCAGAGGTACTCATGCGTCATCGCTTTTCCGCCGTCTTACTCGGCACCGCCCTGGCCGCGACCGCGGCCCTGACCCTGACCCCGGCCGCGCACGCCGACACGACGGCGAGCCCGTCGCCGTCCCCGAACGTGACCGCGTCTGCGAGCCCGTCGCCGTCCGCGACGCCGAGCCCCACTGTCAACATCCCCGACGCCAACTTCCGCGCCTGCATCAACACGGCGCTCAAGCAGGCGGCCGACGCCACCTTCACGGTGGACCAGCTCGCCGGGATCGAGACCCTGACCTGCGCCGGCAAGGCTGACGACGCCACGACGTGGGTCGAATCCCTCGGTGGCGCCGCCTACCTGACCAAGCTGACCGAGCTCCAGCTCAACAACTCCGCGCTGGCGACGCTCGACCCGATCGCCGATCTGACGGGGCTGACGAAGCTCAGCCTGGTCGACAACCACGAGGCCGGCCTCGTCGACCTGACCCCGCTGGCCAAGCTGACCAAGCTGACGTCGCTGTACCTCAACGATGCCCGGGTCGCCAACCTGACGCCGCTGGCGGGCCTGACCGCGCTCAAGTCCCTCGTCATCACGAACACGCGCGTGGCGGACATCTCCCCGCTGGCCGGGCTGACGAGCCTGACGAGCCTCGAACTGGCCAACAACCGGATCACGTCGGTGGCCGCCCTCAAGGACCTGACCGCGGTCAACTACCTCGACCTGCGCAACAACCAGATCCTCGACGTCTCGGCGCTGGCCGGCCTCACCGCCCTGCAGGCCGAGAGCGCCGTGCTCCGGCTCGAGGGTAACCAGATCATCGACCTGTCGACGCTGGGCGACAAGTTCACGCCGTACTGCAACGCCGACTACGTCTGCTCCGGCGGCGTCCGCGCCACGGGCCAGACCATGACGCTGACCCTCCCGACGACCAGCGACCTGACCCTGCCGGTCAAGGAGCTGGCGGCGACCGACGGCCAGCTCAAGTTCACGTTCGTGTCCGGCCCGGCGACGCTCAAGGACGACACCCTGACGATCAATTCCGAAGGCACGATCGTCGTGACCTGGACCAGCAAGTCCAAGAAGCAGACCGCGTCCGACTACTTCTCCGGCACCCTGACGATCAAGGTCAGCCAGCCCGTGGCCGCGTCCAACTGCGGCGTGTCCGGGACCATCCCGAAGGACGGGCCGGTCGGCAAGTTCCTCGACGTCACGAGCGCGACGCCGCACTACGCGGAGATCAACTGGATGACCAAGGCCGATTCCGCGGTCCAGGCCACTGGCTGGTCGGTCTCCTGCTACAAGACGGCGAGCGCGTCCTCGCACCTCGTCCTCAGCGGCAACGGCTACACGCTGGCCGCCGGCGCGGCCGACTCGGCCAAGGGCTACGGCATCCTGACCGACGCGCAGTACGGCTCGAACACGACGAAGACGGAGAGCGGCACGGTCGTCGACAACACGATCGGCTACATCTTCCAGCCGGCCGCCGAGGTCACCCGGTCCGACTCGTCCGTGTGGCTGGCCGAGCTCGCCCTCCCGGAGGCCCTCAACCTCGAGAAGGCGTCCGACATGGAGGCCTTCCTGGCCGGCACGTTCGGCGCGGTCAAGGAGAGCGACAACCCGGTGACGTACAGCTACCCGTACAACTACGCCATCACGAACGACAAGTGGACCCAGGGCGCCGACGGCAAGTGGGGCACCGACGACGACGCCACGGTCGTGACGATCCCCTACGGCTCGCCGTACTACGCGGAGTTCACTGACATCGCGCCGTACTTCGGGACGGAGATCGTCGACCGCCAGTCCAACGCGGTGGCGTGGCTCGCCAACACGGTCGTCAACGCCGAGTTCGACAAGGACGGCAACCTCATCGGCGGCCAGCGCCTGTCCGAGGGCTGGGCGGCCACGTCCGGGACGACGAGCCTCTGGGGTAGCGGCGACACGTGGTCGACCGCCAAGGCCACGGCCCGCCAGTTCCTGCCCTACTCGACGATCGTGCGCCAGGACATGGCCGCGTTCCTCTACCGCATCGCGCTGTACAAGGAAGCGATCGGCGACTTCAAGGACGACGGGAAGACCAGCGTGTCGAAGGACATCTCCGGCTGGACCGCCCACGGCGAGGCCGTCAAGTGGCTCTACGGCGCGGGCATCACGACCGGCTTCGAGGACGGCACCTTCGGTGGCCTCCGCCCGGTCATCCGCCAGGACATGGCCGCGTTCGTCCAGCGGACCGACAAGTGGTTCACCACGTAAGTCCGCACGACATAACACAGGAAGGGGGTCCCCGCCAGGCGGGGACCCCCTTCCTGTTGCCGTCACACCACGCGCGCGCCCGGGCCGCCGGCGACGGCCATGATGAACGCCGGATCGCCCCAGCCCCGCTCGGCGTAGGCCGCGCGGATCGCCGCCTCGGTGGCGGCGACCGCCGCCGCCGGCACGAGCGCGATGGCCGAGCCGCCGAAACCGCCGCCCGTCATGCGCGCGCCCAGCGCCCCGGCGGCCAGCGCCGCCGCCTGCGCCACGTCCAGCTCCGGGCAGGAAATCTCGTAGTCGTCCCGCATGGAGACATGCGAGGCGTCGAACAGGCGGCCCAACTCGGCGAAGTCCCCCCGCTGCAACGCCGCGGTGGCCTGGCGGACGCGCTCGATCTCCGTCACGATGTGGCGGACCCGGCGGCGCAGGCGCTCCCCCGAGAGCCGCGCCAGCGCGGCCGCCAGCCCCTCCGGCCCGATCTCCCGCAACGTCGCCACGCCCAGTTCCCGGCAGGCCTGCTCGCAGTCCGCGCGGCGGGCGCCGTACTGGCCGTCGGCGTTGGCGTGGTGGGCGCGCGTGTCGATGACGAGCAGGACGAGCCCGGCGGGGTCGAGGTCGAACGGGACGTGGACGACCGAGTGGTCGGCGCAGTCGAGGCCGAGCGCGTGGCCGGGCCGGGCGCGCAGGCTGGCGGCCTGGTCCATACCGCCGGTCGGCGCGAGGGCGATCTCGTTCTCGGCCCTCTGGCAGAGCCCCGCCAGCTCCGCCCGCGTCACGTCGTCGGCCAGCAAGCCGAGGCCGAACAGGTCGGAGGCGGCGACGCCGACCGCGCCCTCGATCGCCGCCGA
>JAISTC010000091.1 GCA_031272805.1 Propionibacteriaceae bacterium | reverse complement strand
ACCGCGACCGCCACGCCGCCCGAAGTGGGCCGGACGGTCGCATCGTATTGCGGCGGCCTCAGGTCCTGGCCGGTGTCCGGGGCGAGGAGTTTGACGTAGCGCTCGGCGCCGTCCAGCGTGACGCACCACGCCAGCCCCGCGCTCTCGGCCGGGCCTGGCACCGCCACGTCGGCGCGTGACCGGGAGGCCACGACCGCGTCCAGCGGCTCGCTCCAGACGGTCTCGCCCGTCAACCGGCGCAACTCGACCGTCCCCACGGCCCTCCAGTCCGCCACCCCGTCGTTGACCAGCGCCAGGCGCCAAGCTCCCGACTCCAGTTGGAGCGTGGCGATCCGGTCGGCGTAGACCGACCGCAGCGCGTACCACAACGGTTTGCGCCGCGCGACCGTCGCCCCGGCGGCGTTGGTCCCGGAATCCAGGGCCGCCCACGACGTGACGGGCCAACAGTCGTTCAACTGCCAGACGATCGAGCCGTGGCAGCGGCCGCGCAGGGAGCGCCAGCGCTCCACGCCGTAGCGGACGGCGCGCGCCTGTTGGACCTGCATGGTGTAGAGCCAGGCGTCGAAGCTGGCCACGGTCTCGCCGGGCTGGGGGAGGAACCCCGCGATGCCGAAGTTGAGCTTGCCGTTGCCGTCCTCGGCGCGCTGGTGGAGGAGCATGGCGGGCGACGTGGCGGAGCGGTCGGCGGGGTCGAGGGTCCGCGCCCACGTGGCGTACGTCGCCGGGCCCTGGTAGCCGAACTCGGAGGCGAAGCGGGGGGCGTAGTGGTCGTAGGCGGTGTAGTGGTCGGAGTTCCAGACGTCCCAGATGTGGACGCAGCCGTAGTCCGGGTCGTTGGGTAGCCGGTCGGGCGCGCCGGACGACGGGCTGCCCGCCCAGTAGGGCCGGGACGGGTCGAGTTCCGCCAGCAGGCGCGGGAACAGGTCGTAGAAGTAGCCCGCGCCCCACGTCCGGTCGAAGCCCTCCTGCGTCTCCCAGCCCCAGTCGGTCCGGGCCAGGATGCACTCGTTGTTGCCGTTCCAGATCATGAGGGAGGGGTGGGGCGCGAGTCGGACGATGTTGTCGCGGATTTCGGCCTCGATCTCGGACCAGATCGGCTCCTCCTCGGGGTAGGAGTTCGAGGCCAGCGCGAAGTCCTGCCAGACCATCATCCCGAGTTCGTCGCAGGCGTCGTAGAAGGCGTCCTGCTCGTACAGGCCGCCGCCCCAGACGCGCAGGAGGTCGATGTGGGCCTCCTTGGCCTGCTGGATGCGCTCGCGGTAGCGCTGCGGCGTGACGCGGGACGGGAAGCAGTCGTCGGGGATCCAGTTGGCGCCGCGGACGAAGATCTCCACGCCGTTGACGTTGAGCGCGAACTTCTCGCCCCGGGCGGCGGGGTCGGGTGTCGTGTCGAGGCTGGTGGCGCGGAAGCCCGTGCGGTAGTGGGCTTGGTCGAGGGTGGCGCCGTCTCGCGTCACGGTGACCGTCACGTCGTACAGCGGTTGGGCGCCGAGGTCGTGGGGCCACCAGGGGTCGATCTCGGCGATGGGGAGGTGGAGGTCCGTCCAGTCCTGCGCCGGGGCTTGGGCTGTCGCTTGGGCTGTGGCTGGGGCCGTCGCCTGGGTCCCCGGCCCGGCCAATTCGACCGTGACCGTGGCGCCCGCCAGGTTGCCCGTGACGTGGGCGCGGAGGCACAGGTCGCCGGACCAGCCGTCGGCGGTCGGCGCGGCCGTGGCGAGCACAGAGGCCTCGGCGAGGCGGGCCGTGTCCCACGTCACGAGGCGCAGCGGCTTCCAGATGCCGGCCGTGATGAGGATCGGGCCCCAGTCCCAGCCGAAGTTGCAGGCCATCTTGCGGATCGTGTTGAACGGGTACGGCAGGACGGGAGGGTGGGGCCGCGGGCCGAGCTCGGCCAGCAGGCCGGCGGCGTAGGGCACGGCCGGGTCGAAGCGGACTTCGAGGACGTTGTCGCCGGGCTGGAGGGCGGCGACAACGTCGAAGGTGTAGCGGCGGTGTTGGTTGGCGGTCCGGCCGAGGACGTGGCCGTTCAGCGTGACCTCGGCCAGCGTGTCGAGGCCGTCGCAGACGAGGTCGGCGTGGGCGGCGGCCAACTCGGGGCCGTCGGGGTCGAGGGCGAAGCGGCCGCGGTAGGTCCAGGTCTGGTCGCCGACCCACATCTGGTCGAGTTCCGCCCGGCCGATGTACGGGTCGGCCAGGAGGCCGGCCGCCATCAGGTCGGCGTGGACCACGCCGGGCACGGTCGCGGGGATTCCCGCCCCGAGGCGCTCCCGGATCGCCGCCGGCACGGCGTCCCACGCCGGGGTCGCGGGATCCGCCGTCAAGGTCCAGCCCGCCGCTGTCAGATCCAATGACCGCCGATTCATGAGGCCTCCTTGCGCACCACTGTCACGCTAGCGCAAACCGTATTGCCAGTTCAATGGCCGGAGACCGTGGGGTCGGGCCCGCGCCTGTCATCCCGGCGGGAGCTGGGATCTTTCCCTGATGGACGACTACCTGACGGCAAAGATCCCGGCTTTCGCCGGGATGACAGGGGTACGGGATGACAGGGGTACGGGATGACCTCAGGGCTCGCCACAGTCCGTATCATTCGGGGTAGGCACGCTGGGTTCTTAGGGGGCGATGTGGCCGGAGAAGCGGTGAAGCGGCGGGTGACGGTGGATGATGTGGCCGCGCACGCGGGGGTCAGCCAGGCCACCGTGTCGCAGGTGCTCAATGGGTCACGGCCGGTGTCGGAGGCGACGCGGGCGCGCGTCCAGGCGTCGATCCAGGAACTGGGCTACCGGCCCAACCAGATCGCGCGGGCCCTGCGCGGCCAGAAGTCGCGCACGGTGGCGATCATCGTGCCGAGCTTCGTCCAGGAGTTCTACCCCTGGATGGCCCTGGGCGTCTCCGAGGTCCTGCGCCCCGAGGGCTACCAGGTCGCGCTCTACTACACGGACGGCGTCCGGGCGACGGAGACGCAGGTGGCGCGCGTCGTGGCGGAGCGCGTCACCGACGGGGCCATCGTGTTCGGCTCGCCCCTCCACAAGGCCGACGCCCGCATCTTCGCCGAGTTCGGCATCACGGTCGTCAACGGCGGCCTGAGCGCGGGCGACGCCGCCGACTACGACACGGTCCGCGTCGCCCAGGAGGAGGCGTTCAGCGGCCTGGTCCAACTCCTCGGCGAGCGCTACGACGGCCTCATCGCCCACATCGCCGGCCCGCCCGGCCACGACACCGCGCCGGTCCGCGAGGCCGGGTTCCGCGCCGGGCTGGCCGCCTTCGGCACGCCCGAGGCCGACGTCGTCGTGGCCGCCGCCACCGCCTACTCCTGGGAGGCTGGCCGGGCCGCGGCCGCCGGCCTCCTCGACTCCGGCCGCCGCCCGCGCCTCCTGGTCTGCGCCAACGACCTCCTCGCCATCGGCGCCATGGCCGCCGCCCGCGAGCGCGGGCTCCGCGTGCCCGGCGACCTCGCCGTGACGGGCTACGACAACATCGTGGCCGCCGGGATGGCCGTGCCGCCGCTGACGACGGTCGAGCCGTTCGCCGAGGAGCAGGGCCGCGCGTGCGCGCGGCTGCTGCTGGAGCGCATGTCGGGGGGGTATGACGGGCCGCCGCGGCATCTCGTGTTGTCCACCGAGGTGATTGAGCGGGAATCGGCCTGAGGTTTGCCACGGGGGTCACGGCGAGGGGGCCACGGTGTCAGGCCCCGTGGCTGTCGCTCGTTCCTCGCTCCGTAGCCACGGTGCCCGACCCCGTGGCCTAGCCACGGTGCCCGACCCCATGGCCTAGCCACGGTGCCCGACCCAGGGGCGTCACTCCAGCAGGACCAGGCTCGTGTACGTCACGCTGTCCGGGCCGTGGTAGTACGGCACTCCCGCGGCGCGGCACACCGCCGTGACGTCGAGGCCGCTGGCCTCCATCGAGGCGTGGGCCAGGCCGGGCAGGCGGCAGGGCTCGGCCGGGTAGGAGCAGGCCGGGCAGAGGTCGCAGGCGCCGGCGCCGAGCGGGGTCAGCCGCGGGTACGCCGGCCGCAGGTCGGCCACGAGGCGGCGGAAGCGGCGCTTGTGGGCGCGCTCCGCCGCGACCATGCCCTCGTAGTCGAACGCGTCGTCCAGCCGCCCGACCGTCTGGACGAGCAGGCCGCGCCGGTAGGCCGCGAGGTCCTCGGCCAGTTCGCCCAGCGGCGGCAGCGCGGGCGGGCACATCCAGTTGCTGCCGAACGCGCGGCAGCGGTTCTGCGCGCACATCTCCCGCACCCACGCCTGCGGTGCCAGCGCCACCCGCCCCTCGCCCGGGCCCAGCCGGAGCGGCGCGGCCTCGGCGAAGCCGAGGTCACGCGCGTGGTCGCGCAACTCGCCGTCCCGGCTCAAACCGGGGTCGGGGAAGGCCATGGCGTCGACAAAGGCGTCCGTGAAGCGGGGGTCGCTCGACAGCTCGAGGTACCGGCAACGCCGCGCCAGCCCCTCCAAGGCCGCGCGGCCGCCCCCCGTGTCACCCCCGTAACACGCCCGCAGCGCCCCCGCCAAACTGGCGTTGCCGACGGCGTGGGTCCGGCCGGTCCAGGTGGTCGGGATGAGGCCGATGGCGGCGAGGGCGGCGGGGCGGACGTGGGTGCCGAAACCGCCCGCCAGCTCGACCCGCGTCACGTCCGCCGCCGCCACCCCGGCGTCCGCCAGGAGGACCGCGATGCCCGCGGCCAGGGCGGACTTGGCGAGTTGGAGGCGGCGGATGTCCGCCTGGGAGAGGTAGACCGGCCCGTCCGGCACGAGCCGGAGCGCAGGGGGTTCGCCGTCGGGGGCGAGGTACTGGGCGAGGTGGGGCGCGACCTCGTCCCGGGCGCGCAGCCGCCCGGTCTCGTCCACGAGGCCGAGCGCCAGCGCGGCGGCCAGCGCCTCGAACAGGCCGGAGCCGCAGATGGAAAGCGGCGGGGCGTGGCCGATCGTCGTCACGCGGAGCAGTCCGGCGGCGACGCGGACGCGGTCGATGGCGCCCGTCACGGCCGGGGAGCCGCACTCGATCTCCGCCCCCTCGAACGCCGGCCCGGCGGCCGTGGCGCAGACCGTGACGCCGGCCGGCGCGCGCAGCGCCAACTCGCCGTTCGTGCCGAGGTCGAGGAACAGCGTGACGTCGTCCGGCCCCGCGTCCGGCCTGGCCGTGGCCCACAGCCCGGCCGTGATGTCACCCCCGACGTACCCCGCCACGGCCGGGCTGAGGTAGACGGGCGCGGCGGCCGGGCCGGGCAGCCCGAGGGAGCTCGCCGGGCGCTCGTCGCCGAACAGGGACAGCGGCGTGAACGGGGCCTGGCCGATCGAGGCGGGGGAGAGGCCGGCCAGGAAGTGCTCCATGACCGTGTTGCCGGCGACCGCGTAGCGGCGGACGGCGGCGGTGTCGACGCCGGCCCGGTCGAGCAGGTACGCCGCCAGCCCGGCCACCTGTTCCCGCAGCGGCGTCACGAGGGCGTCCAGCCCTCCGGCCGTGGCGGCGCCGATCCGGGCGATGACGTCGGCGCCGAACGCGGCCTGGTCGTTGCGGTCGGCGACCGTGGCGAGGACCTCGCCCGTGGCCAGGTCGGCCAGCGCGGCGACGACGGTCGTCGTACCGATGTCGACGGCGATGGCGCAGCCTCCGGCCGGGTCGGGCGGCGGCGTCCAGGCGGGCCCGGCGAAGCCCGCCTCGATGACCAGCGGCGGCGTCTCCTCCAGCCACACCTCCGTCACGCCGTCCGCCGCCTGCCGGCAGGCCAAGACCGGCGCCGCCCCCTCCGCCAGCCGGACCAGGCACTTGCCACACGTGCCTCGCCCGCCGCAGACGCTCTCGACGGCGACCCCGGCCGCCCGCAGGCCGGACAGCAGATCGGGTGCGTCGGGCAGGGCCACGTCCACCGTGACGCCGCCGCGGTGAACCCCGACCGCACGTGACGGAGCGCTCATACACGCATTATCCCCCGCCCACCGTGTCACGCCCATGGCGCACTGCGATTGAGCGATGTTCGCGCCGCGGGGGCCAGACACGCCGGGCGCTGCGTCGACCATCGCTCAATCGCCGGCCTGACCGTGCTCAGTGTCACAGCGAGCCAAGGTACAGTTTCGCCCGTGCAAGTCATCTTCGACCTTGACGGGACGTTGCTGGAGACGGCGCGGTATTCCGTGGCCACGGCGCGGCGGATGGCGGAGGCCCTGGGGGTTCCGAAACCCTCGGCCGAGCAGGTCAAGCGCGCCATCGGCCTGCCCCTGCCGGAGTTCCTGCGGGCGATCCTGCCCGACGCCGAGCCCGCCGCGATCGCCGCCCACTTCGTCACGATCGAGGACGAGGAAATCCGCCGCAACCTCGTCTTGTTCCCCGGCGTCCACGACGTCCTGGACGGGCTCCGCGCCGAGGGCATGGCGACGGTCGTCTGCTCCAACGGCAACACGGAGTACATCAACACGGTCGTCGACCTGACCGGGCTCCGCCCCAAGATCGACGCCGTCGTCTCGGCCCGCGACTTCGCGGACAAGACCGCCGCCCTGGCCCACCTCGTGACCCAGGATCCACAAGCGGTCATGGTCGGCGACACGTACATGGACACGGACGCCGCCGCGGCCGTCCGCCTGCCCTCAATCGCGTGCCTGTACGGCTACGGCGACCCGGCGCTCCTCCAGGGCGCGACGTTCTTCGCCCAGAACCCGCTCGACATCCTCGACGCCGCCCGCTTCGCCCGCTACTTCTTCAGCCACGCCGGCGAGATCGCGGCCGGCAGCTGGCCGCCGGAGCTGGCGGGCTCGGACGTGGCGGAACTGGCGTGGGCGCGGTTCCACGCGGCGACGCGGCCCGTCTGAGCGGCCGATCCGCCACGCGCGTGCCGGTTCGCCGGTCACGCGCCACCGGGCGTCACGCGGCCCCCAACGTCGTCACGCTGACCGCCAGGCACGGCCCGACGGGCAGCCGGGGGATGAGCGTGGCCTGGTAGGCGTGGTAGATGTCCGGCTTGCCGCGCCACACGGTCGCGGCCGGCCGGTTGGCCGGGTCCAGCTCGTGGCGCCAGGAACCGTGCTCGCGGTCGATCAGCCAGCGGTCGATGTAGTTCCACCACTCGACGTACCGCGCCATCGCCACCGGGTCGCCCGTGACCTGCGCCAGCGTGGCGGCGGCGCCGACGGCCTCGGCCGCGACCCAGTGCATCCGCTGGCGGACCACGGGTTGCCCCGCCCAGTCGGTGGTGTAGACGAAGCCGGGGGCGCCGTCGACGTCCCAGCCGTCCTCGACCGCCTGGTTGAACAGGGCTTCGGCCGCGCCGACGGCCCACTCCGGCGCCACCTCGCCCAGGGCCGCGCCGAGCTGGAGCACCAGCCGCGACCACTCCAGCGCGTGGCCGACCGTCGCCCCGTAGGGGCGGAACGGGTCGTCGGGCCGGTCGCGGTTGTAGTCGGGCAGGGGCTCCCAGGCCGCCGTGAAGTGCTCGGGCAGGCGCCAGCCGTTGGCCCGGGCGGCCCCGTCGACGAAGCGGGCGGCCGCGCGGGCGGCGCGCTGGCGCCAGACGGCGTCGCCCGTGACGTCGGCGGCGGCCAGGTAGGCCTCGACCGTGTGCATGTTGGCGTTGGCGCCGCGGTAGCCGTCGAGGTCCGCCCAGTCCTCGCTCCACGTCTCGACCACGGCCGCGGCCCGGTCGTCCCAGAAGTGGCGGGCGGAGATGTCGAGCGCCTGGTCGAGGAGCGCGGCCGCGCCGTCGATCCCGGCGGCCGTGGCGGAGGCGGCGGCGAGGATGGCGAAGGCGTGGGGATAGGCGGACTTGGTCCGGGTCACGGGGTCACCGTCGTCGGCCAGGGCCTCGTACCAGCCGCCGTGGCGCGCGTCCCGGAAGGGGCCGGCCAGCGCCGTCACGCCGTGGGCGGCCAGGTCGGCGGCGCCGGGGCGGCCACGGCGGGAGGCCAGGGCGAAGCAGTGGGTCATCCGCGCGGTCACCCAGAGCGGCCGAGGTTCTCCCGGGTCAGGCCGCCCGGCGTCGTCCAGCCAGGCGAAGCCGCCACGCGGGTCTTTGGCCTTCTCGGCAAAGGCCAATAGCCGCTCGCCCTCCGCCTCCAACAAAGCGTGATCCGCCCCAAACCCATGACCGGCCATCATCGTCCCCCCAAGAGTTCCCGTGGCGCCCAGCATAGGGGAACTCCTACCTCTGTCATCCTGAGCGAAGCGAAGGATCTCTACCTACCAAGGCAAGAGATCCTTCGCTTCGCTCAGGATGACAGAGATGGGTCAGACCCGGTAGGGGGCCAACTCTTGTTTCCATTCCTCGCGCACGGGGATGGGGTGGCCGTGGGCGTCGGCGAAGACCGCCACTGTCGACGCCTGCGCGTAGCGGTCGCCGCCGACGCGGTCCACGATCTCGGACACGAAGGTCAGCGACGTCCGGCCCATGTGGGACACACCCGTCCGCACCACGTACGGCTCGACCCGGAAGGTCATCGGCTTCAGGTAGTCGACGTCCTGGCGCACGATGAACCACAGGTAGCCCGAGTCGATCGACGCGTTGACGGAGGGGACGGCGGCGGCCGTGAACGCGATCCGGCCCTCCATGATGTAGTTGAAGTAGAGCACGTTGTTGACATGGCCGTAGGCGTCGATGTCCGACCAGCGCACGCGCATCGGCGCCGACCGGGCGTTGGCCTTGAGCGGCTTCCACGGCAGCGGCTGGAACGGCTCCGCCGCCTCCACCTGGTCCAGCAGCCACTGCCGCGCCGCCGCGCTCAGCCGGCACGGCTCGGCCGACGCCAGGCTGTACGGGCAGAGCTTCGTCCGGGCCACGGCCACCTCGCGCTCCCCCTGCCACAACCGGTAGGCCAGGGTGAAGCGGGCGGCCCCGACCGAGCAGGGCCAGACGTCCACCGTGACGGGTGCCGAGCCGAAGAAGATCGGCGCCTTGTACTCGATCTGCTGCGTCACGACGATCGCGCCGTCCGTCACGAGCGCTTCGGTCGCCGCACCGCCGCCGAACAGGTAGTCGACCCGCGCCTCCTGGAGGTAGTCGGCAAAAGCGGAGTTGTTGACGTGGCCCTGCGCGTCGAGGTCCCCCCAGCGCACGGGCACGGCGATCCGGGTCACCCCTCGCCCTCCCCGGCGAACAGCTCGTCCACGAGGCCGGCGTACTCCTGGATGACGAAGTTGCGGCGGATCTTCATGTTCGCCGTCACGCCGCCCTCGTCGACCGTCAGCTCGTGGTCGAGGATGGCGTACTTCTTGACCGTCTCCCAGTGCTCCAGGCGGCGGTTGGCGCGGGCCATGAAGCGGTCGATCGAGCGGCGGATCTCGGGGCGCTGGGACAGTTCGGCGTAGGTCGCGTCCGGGTGGCCGTGGTTCTTGCCCCAGCGCATCAGCGCCTCCGGGTCGAGGACGAGGAGCGCGCCGATGAACTTGTGGCCGTCGCCGACCGCCACGGCCTGCGACACGTACGGCACGTTCGCCATGATCGCGCCCTCGACCTTGGCCGGCGCCACGTACTTGCCGCCCGACGTCTTCATCAGGTCCTTCTTGCGGTCCGTGATGAAGAGGAAGCCGTCGGCGTCGAGATGGCCGATGTCGCCCGTGTGGAACCAGCCGTCGGCGTCGAGGACCTCGGCCGTGGCCTCGGGGTTGTTGTGGTAGCCGGACATGACGACCGGGCCGCGCACGAGGATCTCGCCGTCCGCCTCGATCTTCGTCTCGAGGCCGGGGATGGCGGGGCCGAGCGAGCCCATGACCGGATTGTTGTAGTGGTTGACGAAGCTGACGGCCGACGTCTCGGTACAGCCGTAGCCCTCGACCACCGTGATCCCGGCGGCGTAGAACCAGCGCTGGACCTGGGGGCTGAGCTTGGCCGAGCCGGAGATCATGAAGCGGAGGTTCTTGCCCATCTTGGCGCGGAGCTTGGAGAACACGAGCCGGTCGGCCACGGCGTACTCGGCCGCCAGGCCGCGGGGCAGCGGCTGGCGGTCGAGGCGGTACGGCACGGTCTTGTAGCCCGTGGCGAACGCCCAGCGGGCGATCCGGCCTTTGACACCGCGCGACGTGTCGCCCGTCAGGACGGCGGCGCGGACCTTCTCGAAGATGCGCGGGGCGCCGCACATGAACGTCGGGTTGGTCACGGCGAGGTTGTCGATGATGCGGTCGATGCGGCCGTCGATGGCCGTGCGGAAGCCGTACTGGAGCTGGAACGCCAGCATGGAGAGGCCGAACACGTGGGACAGCGGCAGCCAGAGGAACCCGAGGTCGGCCTCGCCGACGAGGTCGAGGAGCTCGACGGAGGCGGACAGGTAGCTCCACGCGCCGTGGTTGAGGCGGACGCCCTTGGGCCGGCCGGTCGTGCCGGACGTGTAGATCAGGGCGGACAAAGTATTCTTGTTGGTCCGGGCGATGGCGTCGGTGACGCACGCCGGATGCTCCTTGAGGTACGCCCGGCCCTCGGCCTGGAAGTCGGCCCACGTCACGACGCGGCCGCCGTCGCCCTCGCCCTCGAAGACGACGATGGTCTGGATGGCGTCGGCCAACTCCGTGTGGGCCTTGACCTTCTCGACCTGAGTGGCATTCTCGGCGAAGACCAATTTCGCGCCCGAGTCCGACAGGATCCAGCCGACCTCGTCGGCCGCCGTGTTCGGGTAGACGGTCGTCGTGGCGCAGGCGGCGCAGGCGATGGCGTAGTCCGCGATGGCCCACTCGATCCGGGTGATCGCCGCGATGGCGACCCGGTCCTCGTCCTGCAGGCCGCGGGCGATCAACGCGGCGGCCACGGCCTCGATCTGGTCGTTCAACTCGGCCCACGTCAGCGACTGCCAGATCTCGTCGGCGTCCGGGTACGTGAAGGCCTCGCGGTCGGGGGTCTTGAGGACGCGCGCCAACAGCATCGCGCCCAGCGACTCGGGGGCCTGGGCGTAGATGCGCCGTTGTAACTCCGCGACCTCCATATGGGCCCTTTCCCTCGCGACCTCAAAGCCTTTGGAGGCACTCTACCGTCGCCCCCCGCGTGGCGGATTGGCGGATGCCTCCAACGAACAGGGGGTTGACGTTGGAGGATATGGCCAAGAGGTCACGCGGTGGGCCGGGTGTGTGCGCGGGCGGACCGCGGTGGTTGGTCCGTGGGCGGCCGCGGTGTCGGGCCCGCTGGCTGTCGCTCGTTCCTCGCTCCGTAGCCAGCGTGCCCGACCCCACGGCCTCGGCCAGCGTGCCCGACACCGTGGCTACGAAGGCCAGGGGGTCGGGCACCGTGGCTACGGAGCGAGCTCTGCGAGCGACAGCCACGGGGCCTGACACCGTGGCCGCCTGGGAAACCCAGTCCGTGGCCCCGCCAGACAGCCCGACGTAGGCTGACCGCGTGACGATGGCTTCCCGCTGGCAGCGCCCGGCGCCCGTGAACGAGCTGACGCGGCTGCGGCGTGACCTGGCGGCGGCCGGCGTGGCGCTGCTGGACCTGGCGGACACGAACCCGACGCGCCACGGCTTGGGTTCGCCGGCGGCGCTGGCGGTCGTGGCGGCCGCGGCGGCGCGGGCGGGCCGGTACGACCCGGACCCGCGCGGCCCGCTAGCCGCCCGGGAGGCGTTGGCGGCGCGGTTCGGCGGCTCGCCGGAGGACTACTGGCTGACGGCGTCGACGTCGGAGGCGTACGCGTGGTTGTTCGCGCTGCTGGGCAACCCGGGTGACGCCGTGGCCACCCCGACGCCGGGCTACCCGCTGGTCGAGCCCCTGGCCCGCTACGCCCATCTCACGACCGCCCCCTACCCGCTCCACTACCTCCACCCCTACGGCTGGACCTACGACCTGGACCGCCTGGAGACTGTGCTGGCCAGGCCGGACGTCAAGGCGCTGGCCGTCGTCAACCCGGGCAACCCGACCGGCGCGTACGTGGGCCCGGCGGGGGCGGCGATCGCGGACTTGGCCGCCAGCCACGGCGTCCCGGTGATCGCCGACGAGGTGTTCTTCCCCTACCTCCTCGAACAACCAATTCCAGTACCGGTACCGGTGTCCCGTTGTTTTTCTGGGGAGGTTGAGCAAGGGGACGGTGATACCGGTACTTTAGGGATGTCTGACTTGGGGGCGGCCACGGTGTCAGGCCCCGTGGAGATCGTTCGTTCCTCGCTCCGTAGCCACGGTGCCCGACCCCCTGGCCTGTGTTTCACGTTGGATGGGTTGTCCAAGCTGCTCTGCGCGCCGGGGTTCAAGCTCGGGTGGATCCGCGTCACGGGGGTCGCGGCCGAGGTCGCGGCCGTCCGGCCCGTCCTGGATGAGATCGCGGACACGTTCCTGCCCGCGTCGGCCGTCATGGCCCTGGCGCTGCCCGGCCTCCTGGACCTGGCCGACGGCGTCGTCGCGGCCACGCGGGCCCGCCTGTGGGCCAACCTCGCCACGCTCGACGCCGCCCTCCCGCCGACCGCCCGGCGGCGCCGCGCCGAGGGCGGCTGGATGGCCCTGGTGGACCTGCCCTGGACGGCGGACACCGACCCCGCCGTGACCCTCCTCCAGGACCACCACGTCGCCGTCCACCCCGGCTGGTTCTACGACCTGCCGGACCGCGCCTGCGTGGCGTTGTCGCTCCTGGCCGAGCCCGACCGGTTCGCGGCCGGCGTCACGGCGCTCGCGGCGGCCCTTGGTGGCGCCGAGCCACCGCCCGCCGAAACCGGGGCCCCGGCGACGCCGGCCCGGGCGTGACGGTAGGGTGGCCCGTGACCCCCCAGCGAAGGGAACTTTCATGAGCGTCACAGTCACCCACCGCCCCGACTCCGGCCACTTCATCGCCATGGAGGAGGGCGCGGGCGCCGGCTACATCGAGTACAAGCTCCGCGGCGGCGACGCCGCCATCCTCCACACGATCGTGGACCCCGCCTTCGAGGGCAAGGGCGTCGGCTCGGCGCTGGCCCAGGCGGCGCTCACCACCGCGCGCGAGTCCGGCTGGGGCGTCCTGCCGTACTGCCCGTTCATCTCCGGCTACATCCGCAAGCATCCCGAGTGGCTCGACCTCGTCCCGGCCGCCCGCCGCGCCGACTTCGACCTGCCCGCCGAATAAACCGCCTAGTCAACCCCAGATAAAGGAGTGACCTCATGACCCGCCGCACGTACACCGGCGAATCGATCAACGTCACATTCGACGCCAGTCGCTGCATCCACGCGGCCGCCTGCGTGCGCGGCCTGCCCGCGGTCTTCGACACGCAGCGCAAGCCGTGGATCCTGCCCGACGCCGCCCCGGCGGAGGAGGTCGCCGCCGTGGTCCGGCGCTGCCCGACCGGCGCGCTGGAATACGGCCCCGGCCAGGTCACGGCGGGCGCCGCCCCCGAGGTCCCCGACGTCCCGACGACCGTCGACGCCGGCCCCGGCCACCCCCGCTACGCCCGCGGCGACCTCAAGATCACGACGGACGCCGGCCAGGTCACGGCCTACCGCGCGGCGTTCTGCCGCTGCGGCAAGACGCAGAACCAGCCGTTCTGCGACCTCAGCCACCTCAAGTAGGCCCGTCGGTCAGCGCAGCGCGAACGTCACGCTCGTGGCCTGGGCCAACAGCGTGGCCGTCGCTTCCGGGACGTCGACCAGGACCGACGCCGCCCCGCCGCCGAACAGGGAACCCTCCGGCTCGGTCAGCGCGACGATGACGACGTCGTCGGCCACCGTCGTGACGCCTGAATAGTCGCTCAGGATGAGGGCCACGCGGTCGCCGGGATGCAGCAGGTCGGCCAACTCCGCCTGGTCCAGCGGCACGGTCAGGACGAGCCGGCCGTCGACCGTGGTCCGGCCCGACGCGGCCACGAGGTCGTCCGCCGTCACGATGGCACCGCGGGGCAGCGCGGCCGCCGCCAGGTGGCCGACGGCGTCGGCCGGGTCCGCCAACGCGCCTTCCGGCACGAACTGGGCGGGGACGCCGGTCTGGGTCACGTCCGCCGCGGTCACGGTCGCGCCCGCCGCCACGCGCTGGGCCACCGTCACGACCGTGACGAGCGTGTCGGAGCGGCCGGACGCGACCGTGGCCAGCGCGCCGACGCACAGCATCGCGGCCAGCGCCGCGACGGCCCGGCGGTGGAGCGTCAGGAAGCGCACGAGCAGGGTCAGGGGGTTCGTCTTCATGCGCCCAGCCTGGCCCATCGGCCACGCCCGAAACGGGTTATCCACAGGTGTTGCCCGAGCGAAAAGAGTTATCCCCAATTCGGCGATGGCGCCAACAGGGGCTAGAGGGGGGTCACGCGGCCAGCGCCGGTTCCTTCTGCTTGGCGCCGGCGGCGCTCGTGGCGCTGGCGGGGGACGTCGCGGTCGTCGCCGTCGTGGCCGTGGTCGCGCTGGTCGCGGTCGTGGCGGAATCGGACTTCTCGCTGGGCGTCAGGGTGGAGTGGCTGGAGCGGTTGTCCGTGGCGTAGAAGCCCGAGCCCTTGAAGACGACGCCGACCGCTGAGAACACCTTGCGCAGCGTGCCCTCGCAGCGCGGGCACACGGTCAGCGACGGGTCCGTCATGCGCTGCACGATCTCAAGATCGGCGTCGCAATCCTTGCAGTGATACTGGTAGGTCGGCACGGGTTAGCACTCTACATCACCGAGTGCTAAGTGGCCAAAGAGCGGACAGGCCAGAGGCAGACTCGCCCGCTGCGCCACGGTGTCAGGCCCCGTGGCTGTCGCTCGTTCCTCGCTCCGTAGCCACGGTGCCCGACCCCGTGGCCTCTACACCGAGCAGGTGATGAAGCGGGATTCTGTGATGATCGCGTCGACGCGCTGGTCCCAGTCGTCCATGGGCAGGTCGTCCAGGACCTCGTCGTCGTTCAGCAGGAGCCAGCGCGGCACGTCCGGCTGGGCGTACTGCAGGGCCCGGTCGTACCAGCCGCCGCCCGTGCCGAGGCGGCCGCCGGACACGGTCCCCGCCAGGCCCGGCATGACGACCAGGTCGGCCTCGCCCAGGTTTTCCGGCTCGCCGTCGGCGATGGGCTCGCGCATCCCGCGCAACCCCGCCTTGACGGCGCTCCACGGCACCTCGCGCGTCCCCAGGTGGGCGCTGGCCCAGCGCGGCTGGCGCGCGGGGGCGCCGGGCCGGGGGCTGATGATCGGGAGCAGGATGTCCGACTTGCGCTCCTCCAGTTCGGCGATGAGGTCCAGCGTCCCGGGCTCGGGGTCGACGGACCAGTACATCGCCACGATCGGCGGCCACACCACCCGCACCATCAAGTCGGGCACTCCGAACGTCTCGTCGAGCGCCTGGCGGAAGACGGCCAGCCGTCCGGCGTCACGCTCGGCGCGCTCGGCGGCAGTGGCCGCCGTCCGCCGGAGTTCGGTCACGGCGCGCAGGTTGGTCTTGAGTCGGCTCCGGTCGGAGGTGGAGGCTTCGCTTGGCACAGGCTAATCATGGCCTATTCGGGCGGGGGCGTGTCCAGAAACCCCAGGCCGGACCATCGGTCAGGTACCCGCGGACGCGCCCGGCCACGTCCCCGGTCAAGTCCCTGGTCCGGTACCCGGACAGGGACCCGCTCAGATACCCGCCCACCGCCCACCGCCGCGCCGCGTCGCCCGTCCCACCGCCCGGCGTGGCCTATCGTTAGCCCCATGGGATTGTTTCGCCGCAAGCACGCCGATGACGCCGTCCAGGTAGCGCCCCGCCAGTTCCCGACCCCGCCGCCCGACCCGCGGGCCGACGGCCTGCGCGATTTCGGCGCCCAGCGTGACTACATCCTCGGCCTCCTCAATCCGCTCGCGCCGTTCGGCCTGGGCCTCCTCGACGCCGCCGGCCTGACGCTCAACGAGTCGATCAAGGCCGACCGCGACCTGCCCAACTCCGGCATCAAGGTCGGCGACATCCTCGTCCGCCGGGGCGTCCGCATCCAGCCCCGCCTCGTCGGCCTGCTGGCCGCCGTCGGCATCACGAAGGTCATGACCCGCCCGCGGCCCCGCATCGTCGTCATCCCGCTCGGCCCCGGGCCCGCCGCCGACGGCGCCGACCTGGCCAGCTACCTGGTCGCCGCCGAACTCCAGAACCAGGGCAGCCAGGTCTTCCACGTCCCCACCAGCACGGCCGATCCCGCCGAACTGGCCCAGGTCATCGCCGACCAGCTCATCCGCGCGGACCTCATCGTCACGGTCGGCGGCTTCGCCGCCGAGGAGCCGGACGCGGCGGACGTCATCGGCCGGGTCGGCCTGGTCGACACGACGCCGGTCGCCATCGCGCCGGGCCGGCAACAGGGCTTCGGCCTGGTCGGCGACGACGACGTGCCGCTGCTGGCCCTGCCGAGCGACCCCGTGGCCGCCCACGTCCTCCTCGTGACCCTCGTCGTCCCCGCCGCCCGCCGCCTGATCGGCGCCGACGTCATCCTGCCGCCGCTGGAGAAGGCCCGCGTGACGCAGCCCGTCTCCGTCACTCCCGGCCTGTTGACGACCGCCCACGTCGTGGTCGACGGCGAGGTCCTGTCCTTCCGCGCGCGGCGCACGGGCGTCGACGCGCTCGTCGCCATCAACCGGGCCAATGGCATCGCCCTGTTGAGCTCCGACGTCGGCCACATCGACATCGGCGCCTGGGTCGACTACATCCCCCTGGTCCGGTGACCAGCCGGCCCGCGGCCGGCCCGCCACTGGCCTGGGCCGAACCGGCCGGGCCGGTGTTCCCGCGTGACCACCGCTGGCCCGTCACGATCGAGGCCGCCGGCGTCCGCCTCGCCCCCTTCCGGCGCCGCCACCGGGCCGAGTGGGACCGCGTCCGCGAACGCAACGCGGACTGGCTGCGGCCGTGGGACGCGACGCCGCCGGACGGGATCAGCCACGGCACGACGGCCGAGATGATCGCCCGCCTCAACGCCGACGCCAAGACGGGCCGGACCGTGCCCTGGGTGATCCGCGACCTCCGGGCCGAGCGGACGCCGCTGATCGGGCAGTGCACGCTCAACAACGTGACGTACGGGTCGGCGCTGTTCGCGTCGGTCGGCTACTGGATCGACCGCGAGTGGGCGGGCCGCGGCATCATGCCGGTGGCGGTCGCGCTGGCCGTCGACTACGCCATCAAAGTGATGCGGTTGCACCGAATTGAGATCTGTCTGAGGCCGGAGAATGCGGCTAGTCTTCGGGTGGTGGAGAAACTGGGTTTCCGGGACGAGGGGATCCGGCCGCGCTACATCCACATCGCCGGAGCCTGGCGCGACCACCGCTGTTTCGCCCTGGACGCCAGCGAGGTCGGCCCGGGGCTGTTGGGCCGCGTGATCGGAGGACGCCGGTGATCGGACTGCAACTCGCGCTCGAAGCCGAGGCCGCCGGGATTCTGGCGGCCCTCGAGGCGCCGCGGACGGAGGCCCGCTGCGGCCGCCCGCTGACCTACGGCCGCCTGGCCGGCCGCGATGTCGTCGTCGCCATCTCCGGCGTCGGCAAGGTCGCCGCCGCCATGACGGCCACGCTGATCGCCCCGGAAGTTTCGGTCCTCCTCGTCGTCGGCACGTCCGGCGCGCTGGCCAAGACCGTCGAGCCCGGCCACGCCGTGGTCGCGACGGCGCTCCTCCAACACGACCTCGACGCCCGGCCGCTGTTCGGCCGCTGGCAACAGCCCGACCTCGGCCTGTCACGCTTCCCGACGACCCCGGCCGTGACCCAGGTCCTGCTGGCCGCGACCGACGCGGCGCTGGCCGGCGGCCTGGGCGAGGCGGGCGCCGCCCTCGGGCTCGGCCGGCCGAAGCGCCAGGCCGGCCTCGTCATCTCCGGCGACGCCTTCATCAATTCCCACGAGACCGCCTGGCGGCTTC
>JAISTC010000031.1 GCA_031272805.1 Propionibacteriaceae bacterium | reverse complement strand
TCAACCCAAGGGAGACATCGTGACAGTTGACCTGACCAACGGCGTGACCGCCGCCACCGGCTTCCTGGCCGCCGGCGTCACAGCCGGCCTGAAGGCGACCGGCAAACCGGACCTGGCGCTGGTCGTCAACCAGGGCCCCAGCTTCGCCGCGGCGGGCGTGTTCACGTCGAACCGCGTGTTCGCCGCGCCGGTCGGCTGGTCGCGCCAGGCGGTCAAGGACGGCTGCCTGAAGGCCGTCGTGCTCAACTCCGGCGGCGCCAACGCCTGTACGGGCGAGGCCGGCCGCCAGGACGCCGCCCAGACGGCCGCGTGGGTGGCCGAGTTGATCGGCGCCGACCCGGCGGACATCGGCGTCTGCTCGACGGGCCTGATCGGCGAGCGCCTGCCGATGGCCAAGATCGAGGCGGGCGTCCGCGCCGCCCACGCCGCGCTGGCCCCCGACGGCGGCCTGGCCGCCGCCACGGCCATCATGACGACCGACACAAAGCCCAAGCAGGCCTGTTACCGCTCCCCGGCGGGCTGGACCGTGGGCGGCATGGCCAAGGGCGCCGGGATGTTGGCGCCCGCCCTGGCCACGATGCTCGTGACCCTGACGACCGACGCCCTGCTCGACTCGACCGAGCTCGATCCGGCGCTCTGGGCGGCGACCTCCCAGAGCTTCGACCGGGCCGACTCGGACGGCTGTATGTCGACCAACGACACGGTCCTCCTCCTCGCCTCGGGCGCGTCCGGCGTGACCCCCGACCCCGACGAGTTCGCCGACGCGCTGACCGCGGTCTGCGTGGCGCTCGCCCGCCAGCTCATCGCCGACGCCGAGGGCGCCGAACACGAGGTCACGGTCACCGTCACGGGCGCCGCGACGGAGGAGGACGCGCTCGAGGTCGCCCGCGCGGTGGCCCGGTCCAACCTGTTCAAGTGCGCGATCGCGGGCAACGACCCCAACTGGGGCCGGGTCCTCGCCGCCGTCGGCACGACCGCCGCCGCCTTCGACGCGGACGCGCTCGACGTGGCGTTCAACGGCGTCGCCGTGTTCCGCGACGGGGCCCCGGGCGAGCCCCGCTCGGCCGTCGACCTCCACCCCCGCCAAGTCGACGTCGCCATCAACCTCCACGCCGGCCACCACGAGGCGGCGATCTGGACCAACGACCTCACCCACGGCTACGTCTCAGAGAACGCGGACTACTCCTCATGACCGAAACAACCCTTTCCCCCGCCCCCCGCCCCGACCTCGACGCGCTGGTCGGCAAGGCCGCCATCCTGACCGAGGCGCTGCCCTGGATCGAGCGCTACACGGGCAAGATCCTGGTCGTCAAGTACGGCGGCAACGCCATGATCGACGAGGACCTGCAACAGGCGTTTGCCGACGACATCGTCTTGCTGCGGCGCTGCGGCATCAAGGTCGTCGTCGTCCACGGCGGCGGCCCGCAGATCTCCGACATGCTGAAACGGCTCGGCATCACGTCCGAGTTCGTCCAGGGCCGCCGCGTCACGACCGCCGAGGCCGTCGAGGTCGTCCGCATGGTCCTCGTCGGCCAGGTCGGCCGCCACATCGTCAACCTGATCAACCTCCACGGCCCGCTGGCGGTCGGCATGTCGGGCGAGGACGCCGGGCTGTTCACGGCCCGTCACGCCCACGTCGAGGTCGACGGCTCCGCGATCGACCTGGGGCTCGTCGGCGAGGTCGACACGGTCAACCCGGCCGCCATCCTCGACCTGATCGACGCCGGCCGCATCCCCGTCGTCGCCACGGTCGCGCCGGACGCCGACGGCCAGGTCCTCAACATCAACGCGGACACGGCGGCCGCCGCGCTGGCCGCGTCGCTCCAGGCCGGCGGCCTGGTCATGCTGACGGACGTCGAGGGCCTCTACGCCGACTGGCCGAACCGGACGAAGGTCCTCCCGTTCATCACGGTGGCGGACCTGGAGCAGCTCCTGCCCTCGATCGGCTCGGGCATGCGCCCGAAGATGGAGGCCTGCCTCGACGCGGTCAACGGCGGCGTCGACCGCGCGGCCGTCATCGACGGCCGCGTCCCCCACGCCGTCCTCCTGGAACTCTTCACAGACATAGGCATCGGCACCATGGTGACCCCATGACCCCGGGTCACGGGGTCGGGCGCGAGGCCATGGGCTCGGGCACCGTGGCTACGGAGCGAGGAACGAGCGACAGCCACGGGGCCCGACACCGTGGCCCCACCCCCAGACACCCCCACTGACACGACAGACAAGGACCCCGCAATGACCTGGCAAGACCGCTACCAAGCCACGCTGATGAACACATTCGGCCCCCCGGCCCGCACATTCATCGCCGGCGACGGCTGCTACCTGACCGACGCGGACGGCAAGCGCTACCTCGACCTGCTGGCGGGCATCGCCGTGGTCGCGGTCGGCCACGGCAACAAGGCAGTCGCGGAGGCGATCGCCGCGCAGGCCGCGCGCCTGGGCCACGTCTCCAACTTCTTCGCCACGCCGCCGCAGGTCGAGCTGGCCGAAGAGCTGACTGCCCTGCTCGCCCCCGCCGGTGAGGCCCGCGCGTTCTTCACGAACTCCGGCACGGAGGCGAACGAGGCGGCGCTCAAGCTGACGCGCCTGACCGGCCGCCATAAGGTCGTCGCCGCGGAGGGCTCGTTCCACGGCCGGACGTTCGGCGCGCTGTCGCTGACGTGGACGGAGAAGTACCGCCGGCCGTTCGAACCGTTGCCGGGCGACGTCACGTTCGTGCCCTACGGCGACGTCACGGCGCTGGAGGCGGCGGTCGACGGGTCTACGGCGGCGGTCGTCCTCGAGCCGATCCAGGGTGAGAACGGCGTCATCGTGCCGCCCGACGGCTACCTGGCCGCGGCCCGCCGGATCACGTCCGAGCACGGCGCGCTGCTCTGGTTCGACGAGGTCCAGTCGGGCCTGGGCCGGACGGGGGAGTGGTTCGCCCACACGGCCAGCGGCGCCGCGCCCGACCTCGTGACCCTGGCCAAGGCCCTCGGCAACGGCTTCCCGATCGGCGCCTGCCTGGCCCGCGGCGCGGCGGCCGACCTGTTCACCCCGGGGACCCACGGCACGACCTTCGGCGGCAACGCCCTGGCCTGCCGCGCCGCCCTCGCCACGCTCGCCCAGATCGGCCCGCTCCTGCCCCACGTCCGGGAGACCGGGGCGTGGCTGGCCGCCCAACTGGCGGGTCTGCCCGGCGTCGTGACGGTGCGGGGCCGGGGCCTGTTCCTCGGCGTCGTCCTCGACGGCGACGTCGCGCCCCAATTCCAGGCCGCCGCCCTTGAGGCCGGGATCATCCTCAACGCGCCCCGGCCCAACGTCATCCGGCTCATCCCGCCGCTCATCGTGACGCGGGACGACCTGGCCTACCTCCTCGAGCTGTGGCCGACGCTGTGCGAGGCGGCCCGCCGATGACCGCGGCCCCGGACGCGCCCGACGGCCCCACCACGCCGTCGACCAAGGCGGCCCGCCAGGCCAAGATCGCCGCGCTGATCGCCGCGCGGCCGGTCCGGTCCCAGGCGGAGCTGCGCCGCCACCTGACCCAGGCGGGCATCGACGTGACTCAACCGACATTGTCGAAGGACCTGGTCGAGCTGGGCGCCGTCAAGGTCCGGAGCGAGTCGGGCGCGCCCGTCTACGCCATCCTGGACGAGGCCCAGTCCGGCCCCGGCCAGGAGGCCCGCCTGGCGCGCGTCTGCGCCGACCTCCTGCTCCAAGCCGACGCGGCGGCCAACCTCGTCGTCGCCCACACCCCGCCCGGCGCCGCCCAATACTTCGCCAGCGCCCTGGACCGGGCCGCCCTCCCCGCCGTCCTGGGCTGCGTGGCCGGCGACGACACCATCCTGATCGTGGCCAGAACCCCCACAGAAGCCACCGACCTGGCCACCCAACTACTAGCCCACGCCGAGCGCTAGCCCGCCGACCGTTGTCATCCCAAACCCCTGTCATCCCGGCGAAAGCCGGGATCTTCCCCCGCCGCCGAAGGGAACCCCCTGTCATCCCAAACCGTTGTCATCCCGGCGCAAGCCGGGATCTTCTTCCTTCCGCCACGCGGACCCCCCAAGTTCGCCCATCTCCCCCCAGTTAGGCGAGAATGGGGCGACGACAAGGAGGCAACGTGACGCAAGGCGTGCTGTGGGGTGGCCGGTTCGCGGGCGGGCCGGCGGAGGCGCTGTTCCGGCTCAGCCAGTCGACCCAGTTCGATTGGCGCCTGGCCCCCTACGATCTCAAGGGCTCGACCGCCCACGCCCTCGCCCTGTTCCAGGCGGGCCTGCTGACGGCCCAGGAGTACGAGGGCCTGATCGCGGGCATCGAGCAGTTGGCGGGCCAGGTCCACGCCGGTCTGTTCCGCCCCGCGCCGACGGACGAGGACGTCCACGGCGCCCTCGAGCGCGGCCTGACCGAGATCCTCGGCGCCGACCTGGCGGGCCGCCTGCGGGCGGGCCGGAGCCGCAACGACCAGATCGCCACGCTCATCCGTCTCTACCTCCGCGACCAGCTCGGCGCGGTCGCCGCTGACGTGCGCGGCGTCATCGGCGCGCTGCGTGACCAGGCCGTGCGCCACCTGGGCGTCGCCATGCCCGGCCGCACCCACCTGCAACACGCCCAGCCGGTCCTCCTCTCCCACCACCTCTTGGCCCACGCCTGGCCGCTCGTCCGTGACCTCCAGCGCATCCGCGACCTCGACCGCCGCCTCGCCTGGTCCCCCTACGGCTCGGCCGCGCTGGCCGGGACGTCGCTCGGCCTCGACCCGGAACTCGTCGCCCAGGAACTCGGCTTCCGCGGCTCCGTGCCCAACTCCATCGACGGCACGTCGGCCCGCGACCTCGTGGCCGAGGCGGCGTACGTGCTGGCCCAGATCGGCCTGGACATTTCCCGGTTGGCGGAGGAGGTCACGCTGTGGGCGACCGCCGAGTTCGGTTTCGTGACGCTGGCCGACGCCTGGTCGACGGGCTCCTCGATCATGCCGCAGAAGAAGAACCCGGACGTCGCCGAATTGGCGCGCGGCAAGGCCGGACGGCTGATCGGCAACCTGGCCGGGCTGCTCGCCACCCTCAAGGGCCTGCCCCTGGCGTACAACCGCGACCTGCAGGAGGACAAGGAGCCGGTCTTCGACTCGATCGACCAACTCAAGATCCTGCTCCCCGCGTTCGCGGGCCTCATCGCGACCCTCGAGTTCCACCCCGACCGCCTCGAGCAACTCGCCGGGGCGGGCTTCTCGCTGGCGACGGACGTGGCGGACTGGCTCGTCCGCCAGCACGTGCCGTTCGCCCGGGCCCACGAGATCGCCGGCCAGGCGGTCCGCTACTGCGAGGCCCGCGGCATCGAACTCCAGGATCTCTCCGACTTCCAGCTCTCCGAGATCTCCCCGGAGCTGCGCCGCGAGGTCAAGGACGTGCTGACGGTCCACGGCTCGATCAGCGCCCGCAACGGCCGCGGCGGCACGGCCGGCGACCAGGTCAAGGCCCAGCTCCAAGAACTGTCCGCCGCCCTGGCCGGCCTCCCGGGCCTCTCGGGGATGCCCGAGTTCCCGGAGACCGTCGCCGAGTGGCTGGACGAGCCCAAGGCCGCGCCCACCCCGGCCCACACCCCGCCCGCGCCGCCCGCGCCCGCCCGGCTCAGCGCGGGCCCCGTGACGTCGCCCGGCGAGGCCGGCCGGCTGGCCGCGCCCGACCCGGCGGAGCGCGTGGCCACGCACGACCAGGCGTCCGGCCGGGCCATCTACGCCCAGACCGTGGCCGACATCGCCCAGAGTTCCGGCGAGCAGATCATCCGCAGCCTGCGGGCCCTGGCCGCGTGGGAGGGCCCGACGGACCTCGGCGCCCTGGCGATCAAGGCCAAGTCCGGCTCGGTCAGCGCGCTGACCGACCTCCTCCAGCTCATCTCCGAGGGCAACGCCGCGGTCGGCCAGCGGGCCCGCTCGTTCATCGACCGCGACGTCCAGGGCGCCGCCGCCGAGGGCCTGATGCAATCCACGGCCGACCACGCCTCCGGCGCCATCCTCAACTACATCCAGCAATACCGCGACTACTCCGCCCAGCGCTACGGCACGCCCGCCTGAGCGCGGCCCCTCTGTCATCCTGAGCGGAGGCGGCGCGGGCCGAGGAACGAGGCCCTCCCGCCGCCGGAGTCGCAGGATCTACCTGTCACCCAGCCAGAACCCCCGCAGGTAGGCTGCTCCGCGTGACTTCTTTGTATGACGACCTCAAGTGGCGCGGGCTGATCGCGCATTCGACCGACCCGGACGCCCTCAAACAGGCCCTGGACACGACCAAGATCAGCTCCTACGTCGGCTTCGACCCGAGCGCGCCGAGCCTGCACATGGGCAACCTGCTCCAACTCATCACGGCCCGCCGCCTCCAGGCGGCCGGCCACACGCCGTACCTCCTGGTCGGCGGCTCGACGGGCCTGATCGGCGACCCGCGGATGACGTCGGAGCGCAACCTCAACCCGAAGGAGATCGTCGACGGCTGGGTCGAGCGCATCCGCTCCCAGGTCGCCCGCTTCATCGACTTCGACGGCCCGAACGGCGGCCACGTCGTCAACAACTACGAGTGGACCAAGGACGTCCCGGTCCTCGACTTCCTGCGCGACATCGGCAAGCACTTCTCGGTCTCCCGCATGTTGGCGCGCGAGGTCGTCAAGTCCCGGCTGGAGGAGGTTGCCCATGTGGAGGCTCGGCGCGCTCGGGTCGCAGCCCAGATAGAAGCTGAGCCGGGTGTCGTCGAGGGCCGCCTTCAGGGCGTCGGGGTCGGTGGAGTGGGCGATCAGGCCGCGCCAGGATAGGTCATCGAACAGACTTGTCACGGGGGTCAACCTTACCTGGGGTGGCCCCGGCGGCTCACCCAGATCCGCGGGGCTCTTGGGCGATGCCCCTGTGGCACTTGGCGCTACGCGCTAGGCCACGGGGAACGTCCCCTGCCGGGCGGCCACGGAGATGTCCGTCAATAGCAGGAACACCTGCGTCGCCTCGTTGGTCGCCCGGTAGACGTAGTCGCCCAAGCCCAGGCCGACCGCCAGGTGGGCCAACAGCCAGCCCTGGTCGTCGTCACACGGGCCTTT